>NZ_RAWA01000628.1 GCF_003611675.1 Corallococcus sp. CA053C | reverse complement strand
CACCGGCGGTGTCGCGCTCTCGCGCATCGACGAGGAGCTCCAGGCCATCCAGGCCGCGCTGCGCCCGGGCGAGGCCTACGGCATGAACCTGTTGCACAGCCTGGAGCGTCCCGAGCGCGAGGAGCAGCTGGTGGACCTCTTCCTGCGCCGGGGCGTGCGCGACGTGGAGGCCTCGGCCTTCATGCAGCTCACCCCGGCCCTGGTCCGCTTCCGCGTCACCGGCCTGCGTCGGCGCGAGGACGGCCGGGTCGAGGCCCCCCACCGGCTCATCGCCAAGGTCTCCCGGCCCGAGGTCGCCCAGCTCTTCATGGGCCCGCCGCCCCCCGGGCTCCTGGACGGGCTGGTGCGTGCCGGCCGGGTCTCCGCCGAGGAGGCCCGGCTTGCCCGGGAGCTGCCCATGGCCGAGGACCTCTGCGTGGAGTCCGACTCCGGAGGCCACACGGACCAGGGCGTCGCCAGCGCCCTGTTGCCCGCGATGATGCTCCTGCGCGACCGCATGATGGCCGAGCACGGCTATGCGACGCGGATTCGCGTGGGCGCCGCGGGAGGCATTGGCACCCCCCAGGCGGCCGCCGCGGCCTTCGTGATGGGCGCGGACTTCATCGTGACGGGCTCCATCAACCAGTGCACCGTGGAGGCCGCCACCAGCGAGCCCGTCAAGGATCTGCTGGAGACGCTCGACATCCAGGACGTGACGTGCGCGCCCGCCGGAGACATGTTCGAGCTCGGGGCGAAGGTCCAGGTGGTGCGCAGGGGGCTCTTCTTCCCGGCTCGCGCCAACCGCCTGTACGCGCTCTACCAACAGCACGGCTCGCTGGACGCGCTGGACGCGCAGACGCGCGAGCAGCTCCAGACGAAGGTCTTCCGCCGTGGCTTCGAGGACATCTGGGAGGAGACGCGCCAGCACTACCTGCGCGTCGACCCCGACGTGGTGGAGCGCGCCGAGCGCGACCCCCGGAAGAAGATGGCCCTGGTGTTCCGCTGGTACTTCGTCCACACCTCCCGGCTGGCCCTGAGCGGAAGCCGCGAGCAGCGCACGGACTATCAAATCCACTGTGGGCCGGCGCTGGGGTCGTTCAATCAGTGGGTGCGCGGTACGCCCCTGGCCTCGTGGCGCAACCGCCACGTGGACGCGATCGCCGTGAAGCTCATGGACGCCACGGCGCAGTGGCTGGAACAGCAGTTCCACGGCCTGCGCGCGGGGACGTGAGCCGCGCCCCTCGCGCGGGTCCTCAGTGCAGGATGGCGCCGAAATAGGTGTCCAGGCCTTCTGGCGCGTCCAGGGGGAAGCGCGCGGCGATGTGGGCGTCGGGGCGGATCAACACGGCGCCCGCGCCCCGTGCGCCCAGCGCCCGGTGGGCGTCGTGGCGGCGATCCGTCCAGACCTTGCCAAGCCCCGCGTCATCGAAGCCCGGCGCGACCTGTCCGCTGAACACGAAGTGGGTGTGGAGCCATTCGCCGTGCTTCGCGCGGGCGTGGCTCGCCACGGCGCGCATCCGGACCGCGTCGGGCCGCTCGCCCCCGAGCACCAGGAGCGTGTGGGAGTCCGTCCGGAGCACCTCCTGGAGCGGGGTGGGTCGCTCGGCCTCCAGCACGCAGTGCGGCGCGCGATCTCCGGGCACCGCCAGGCCGCGCTTGAACGCGGCACGGGCGGCACGGGTGCCGCGCGGGTCGAGCGCCGTCTGCACCACGGGACTGCTGCGGTAGTGCAGGCCGAGCTGCGACGTCCCCAGCACGTTCTTCAGGTTCAGCGCGGGCAGGTTCAGCAGGTGCAACTGCTTGCGCGCCAGGTAGCGGACGACGGGGTTCGCGCCGAAGACGAGCGTGGTGAGCTTGTCGTTCTGCGCGAACATCGACACGGCGGCCGCGTGGCGCTCCGCGTGGTAGCTGTCGAGCAGGGCTTCGCGCGCCTTGCCCCGCACCGCGAACCGCAGCTTCCACGCCAGGTTGATGGCATCCAGCACGCCCGTGTTGAGGCCCTGCGCGGCGATGGGCGTGTTCACGTGGGCCGCGTCGCCCGCCACGAAGATCCGGCCCACCCGGAAGTGCGACACCAGGCGCTGGCTCGGCTGGTAATGGGTGAGCCACAGCGGCTCCTCCAGCCGCCAGTGGCCCAGCCCCAGGGGCGTCATGATGTCGCGGAACTCCTCCAGCGTGGGCACCTGTCCCTTGAGGGGCGAGCCTGGTGGGCGCGCGGCGATGAGCCGGTAGTAGTCGTTGCCCAGGTTCAGGACCACGAAGGGGAACCTGTCGAGGATGAAGCCGTGGCGCTCGTCGTGGGCGAGCGACATGTTGGGGATGCGCACGTCGGTCATGATCCACTGGTCGTCATGCCGCGCGCCGGTGAAGCCCAGGTCGAGCGCGGCGCGCACCCGGCTGTGGCCCCCATCGCAACCCACCAGGAAGGGCACCGACACGTCCTCGGCGGCGCCCCCGGCCCGCACCAGCCGGGCCGTCACCCCCGTCGCGTCCTGACGGAGCCCCTCCAGGGCCGTGGAGCGCTCCACCGCGATGCCCCTGTCGCCCAGGGCGTGGACCAGCTCCCGCTCCGTCTGTCCCTGGTGCAGGTGCAGGTAGAAGGGGAACCCGGTCGCCAGCCGCTCATAGCGCAGCACGGTGACGCGCCGGGTGCCGACGTGCATGTTCATGCGGCCGTTGGCCACGCCGGCCCGGAGCAGCCGCTCCGCGACCCCCAGCATCTGGAAGATCTCCAGGGTCCTGGGCTGGAGGGTGACGGCCTTGGATTCGCCGGAGAACGACGGCTCCTTGTCGATGATGCGCACCCGGATGGACTGCTGCTCCAGCGCCAGCGCGAGGCTCAAGCCCACCGGGCCCGCCCCCACGATCAACACGTCCGCCGGGGCGCTCATCGCGCCGGCTCCAGGGCCCGGGACCTGGGCATGCCGGCCAGGAAGGAGATGCGCGTGCCCATGAAGCTGGGGATCTGGCGCAGGTCCCAGTCGTAGTCCTCGTGTCCCTCGACCTGGAGGATGAGCGCCTGCCACTCCTCGAGGTGGTAGGCGCGCAGGTGAGACACCACGCCGTCGAAGAAGAAGCAGAACGCGCCCACGGGCGCCACCAGGCCCAGCAGCGTGCGGCGCAGGCTGAGGGGGCGGATGCCTCCCAGGCTCAACCATGCGCTGAGCAGCGGCGTCGCGGCGCAGAAGCGCAGCACGGACAGCAGGTCGCGCTGCACGGGCTCCATGAACACGATGGGCTGCCGCTTGGTCACCGCGTCGGCCAGGATTCCCCGCACCACGGGGGGCTGGAAGTGGTGCACGGCGTTGACGATGAGGCGCACGCCCGACAGGTGCTCGGGGACGTTCAGCACGTCCACGGATTCGGTGACGTGGCCCAGGCGGCCCGCGCTCTCGCGCTCAAGCTCGCCGAACCGCTCCAGGGACGGGTACTTGTCGGAGAGCTGGATGCGGACGTCGTCGCGCCCCAGGTGCCTGGACAGCGCGAGCATGAGCCCTCCATCCCCCGCGCACATCGCCTGGATGGAGGTGAGGCCCTGCTGCTTGAGCAGTTGGGAGAGGACGTCGAAGCCGGCGTCGTACATCCGCAACCGCACCGACATGTGGTGCAGGAACTCCATCAGCGTCTTCCGGATGGGCGAGGGCAGCCACGGCATGTCGTTGAATTCGAAGAGGTGGGCACGTTGCATGGGGGGTGTCCGGGG
>NZ_RAWA01000627.1 GCF_003611675.1 Corallococcus sp. CA053C | reverse complement strand
GAGCCGGGGGGAAGCAGGGGGAGGGCTGAAGCCTACTTCTTGGCTTCCTCGGCGGTGTACTTGCCGGAGAGCGCCTCGCGCACATCGCGGTCGAACTTCACGCGCTGGGTGGCGACCTCGCGCAGCGCGAGCACGGGCGGCTTGTTCTTGGAGGTCTCCAGGATGGGCCGGGCGCCGGCCATCAGCTGGCGCGCGCGCTTGGCGCCCAGCAGCACCAGCGCGAACCGGTTGTCCACGTAGGGGAGGCAGTCTTCAACGGTAACGCGGGCCATGGAACATCCTTCTTGGCTCTTGGGAGCCGGTGGAAGCCTCCCAACCTAAAGAGCACGTCCGGTCGAGTCAAGGAAGGATGGGCGGCCGGGGGAGCCTCCCGCCGGATGACCGCCAGCCGACGCTCACGGGCCGGCGCTGTTCGCTGGCGCACGGCGATTTCCAGGGCTTGGGAATTCTGGAGCGGGGCACCTCAACGGATCCCCTGGGGTGCGTTTTCCGATGGAGGCATGGGACGCCAGGGTGGGTCCGAGAGAGGAGCTCCCGCATGAGCGAGGTCAGGTCGCGCGGCGCCAGTCATCCCCGGTGCGTCCCGGGGGCGCCGTGAACGGGCCGGTGCTCGTCACCGGGCCCACCGGCAACGTGGGCCGGGCGGTGGTCCGGGCGTTGCTGTCCGAGGGCGTCCCCGTGCGCGCGGCGGTGAAGTCGCCCGAGCGCACCGTGGCGCTGCTCAAGGAGATGGACGGCGAGGTGATGCCGGTGCCCCTGGACTTCCTGCGCCCGGAGACGTTCCGGCCCGCGCTGGAGGGCGTGCGCGGCGTCTTCCTGCTGAGACCTCCGGCCATCGCCCGCATGCAGGAGACGCTCAACGCCTTCGTGGACGCGGCCGTCACGCAGGGCGTGAAGCACGTGGTGTTCCTCTCCGTGGACGGCGCGGAGAAGCGCGCGTGGATCCCGCACCACGCGGTGGAGGAGCACCTGAAGCGCTCGCCCCTGGGGTGGACGCTGCTGCGGCCGACCTTCTTCGCGCAGAACCTGGGGGACGCCTACCGCGAGGACATCCGCCAGGACCACCGCGTCTACCTCCCCGCGGCCCGCGGCCGGGTGGCCTTCGTGGACGTGCGCGACGTGGGGGACCTGGCGACGCGGGCGCTCTTGGACACGTCCCTGCGAAACCGGGCGTTCACCCTCACCGGGCCGGAGGCGGTGACGTTCGACGAGGTGGTGGTGATGCTGTCGGAGGTGCTGGGCCGGCCCATCCGCTACGAGCCCGCGTCGGTGGCGGGCTACGTGCGCCACCTGCACCGGCGCCAGCTGCCCTGGGGCCAGGTGGGCGTCCAGACGCTGCTGCACGTGGGGCTGCGCTTCGGTCAGGCGGAGCAGTTGGACCCCACGCTCGCGAACCTGCTGGGCCGCCCCACGCGCACGGTGCGCCAGTACATCGAGGACCACGCGCCGCTCTGGCGGTGATGCGCGTCAGGTGTACCAGAGCGCCCAGAGGATGAGGACGCCCTGGAGCGGCAGCCGCAACCAGAGCAGGGCCCTGGGAATCTTCGGGAACCGCTCCGGCTGCTGGGCCATGTAGAGGTTCGCGGGGAACACCGCCACGAACAGCGCGACGAGCCCCCAGGCCGCGAGCTGCGTCGTCCGGGGCACCAGCAACAGCACGCCCAGCAGCACCTCCGCCATGCCGCTGATCAGCACCAGCTCCCGGGGGCGGGGCAGGTACGGCGGCATGATGTGCATGTACACGCGCGGCTTGAGGAAGTGGTTCACCCCCGCGGCGATCATGAACAGCGCGAGCACGAACTGCAGGATGAGCTTCACGGACATGGTGGTGGGGGCTCCTGGCGACATCGAAGCGCGACCAGGGGCCCCGGGTCCATGCCTACTTTCCGGCGAACGCCTCACCGACGATGGCGCGCGCCTCCTGGACGATGGTGTCCAGGTGCGCGGCGCCGCGGAAGCTCTCCGCGTAGATCTTGTAGACGTCCTCGGTGCCGGAGGGGCGCGCGGCGAACCAGCCGTTCTCCGCCACGACCTTGAGGCCGCCCAGCTCCGCGTTGTTGCCCGGCGCGCGCGTGAGGCGCTGCTGGATGGGCTCGCCCGCGAGCGACGTGGCCTTCACCGCCTCCGGTGACAGCTTCTTGAGCACGGCCTTCTGCTCGGACGTGGCCGGCTGATCAATGCGCGTGTACAGCGGCGCGCCGAACTGCTGCGCGTGCTCCTGGTAGTGCTCGCCGGGGTCCTTGCCGGTGCGCGCGAGGATTTCGGCCGCCAGCAGGTCCATGATGATGCCGTCCTTGTCGGTGGTCCACACGGTGCCGTCGCGGCGCAGGAAGGACGCGCCCGCGCTCTCCTCGCCGCCGAAGCCCAGCGAGCCCTCCAGGAGCCCGTCCACGAACCACTTGAAGCCCACCGGCACCTCCACCACGCGGCGGCCCAGGTTCTTCGCCACGCGGTCGATGAGGCTGCTGCTCACCAGCGTCTTGCCCACCGCCGCGTCCGCCTTCCAGTCCGGACGGTTGCGGAACAGGTAGCCGATGCAGACGGCGAGGTAATGGTTGGGGTTCATCAGCCCATGGCTGCGGGTGACGATGCCGTGGCGGTCGGAGTCCGTGTCGTTGCCGAAGGCGAGCGCGTACTTGTCCTTGAGCATCACCAGGTTCGCCATCGCGTACGGCGACGAGCAGTCCATGCGGATCTTCCCGTCGTGGTCCGCGGGCATGAAGCCGAACGTGGGGTCCACCTTGCGGTTCACCACGGAGATCGACAGCTTGTAGCGATCCGAGATGGGGTCCCAGTAGTCCAGGTTGGAGCCGCCCAGCGGATCCGCGCCCAGCTTCAGCTTCGCGTCCCGGATGGCGTCCACGTCCACCACGTTCACCAGGTCCGTCACGTACGGGGTGATGAAGTCGTACGCCTTCACCGTGTCGCTGGCGCGCGCCTTCTCGTAGGTGATGCGCCGGACGTCCTTGTTGCCAGCGGCCATCAGCTCGTTGGCGCGGCGCTCCACCAGGGACGTGACGTTCGTGTCCGCGGGGCCGCCGTTGGGCGGGTTGTACTTGATGCCGCCGTCCTCGGGCGGGTTGTGGGACGGGGTGATGACGATGCCGTCCGCGAGCCCGCTCGTGCGGCCCCGGTTGTAGGTGAGGATGGCGTGGGAGATGACGGGCGTGGGCGTGGCGCTGTCGGTGAAGCGCACCTCGACGCCGTGCGCGGCCAGCACCTCCAGCGTGGTGCGCTGGGCGGGCTCGGAGAGGGCGTGCGTGTCCATGCCCAGGAAGAGCGGGCCGTCATAGCCCTGCTGCTTGCGGTACTCGCACAGGGCCTGCGCCACCGCGAGGATGTGCGGCTCGTTGAAGCTTCGGCGCGAGGCCGAACCCCGGTGGCCGGAGGTGCCGAAGGCGACGCGCTGTTCGGCCACGGAGGCGTCCGGGACGTCGGAGTAATACCTGGCGCGCAGCTTCTCGGGGTTGATCAGCAGGTCGCGCGAAAGGGGCTTGCCAGCGGAAGGATGGGCCATGACGGCGGCACCCTAGTCTCGCGCGCGGGTGGAAGGGGAGCCTAAGTCACGGCCCTGTCCATCCCCGCACCTGGCCCCCGAGCGCTCCGTCCAGTAGCGGGCGGCAGCGCGGACCGGAGGGGTAGGGGCGCCTGTCCGGAAGCCGTCAGCGCGCCGCGGCGACGGACGCCGCGGG
>NZ_RAWA01000626.1 GCF_003611675.1 Corallococcus sp. CA053C | reverse complement strand
GGCGGGCTCGGAACCGGACTCGGAGGCGAGCACCTGTCGCAGCTCCTCCACGGTGGCGGCCAGGAGCACCGTGTCACTCACCGAGTGGACCAGGCGGATGGGCAGCTCGATGCGCCCCGCGTGGAAGTAGTTCCAGTATTTGCCCAGCTGTTCGGCGGTCTCCGAGTTCAACTTCACCTGGAGGGCCTCGACCCTCCAGCTCGCATCGTCGATGATCAGGGACTCCACGGTCCCGAGTGTCTGTCCTCCGTCCGCGACGACCGTGCGGCCGCGGAGGATGCTTTCCGAAAATCGCATGTGCCTGCTCCTTCCCACTCACAAGGATGCGGATGTCGCGAGCACACCGCCGCTGTTCTCGCGAAAGAACGCGGAGCGGTCGTCCGTGTGCTCGCTCCCGCCTACGCCGCGGCGGCCTGGAACGGCCGGGCGTCCAGGGGCAGCTCCAGGGTGAAGGTCGTCCCCCGGTTGGCCTCGCTCGTGACGCCGACCGTTCCTCCGTGCGCCTGGGCGCAGCCCCAGACCAGCGTCAGTCCCAGCCCCCAGCCCGCCGCAGGGCCCGCCTGCGCGGAGCGTGCCCGGGAGAAGGGCTGGAAGATGCGCTGCTGTTCGGCCAGGGGAATCATCGGGCCGAAGTTGTGCACGGAGGCGCGTGCCACCTCGTGGGTCTGGGTGACCACGAAGGTGATGCGCTGGCCGAGCGCGCCGTACTTGAAGGCATTGCTTCCCAGGTTCCACAAGGCCCGGCGCAGCTCCTCGGCGCTCCAGAGGCCCCGGACGTGGTCCGCCGCCCTGAGGACGAAATGATCTCCGTGGAGGGAGTTCAACTCCTCCACGACCTCGTGGGCGATATGGCCCAGGTCGCAGTCCTCGAGTCGAAGCGGAAGCCGCTCGCCCGCACGGATGCGGTTGGCGTCGAGCAGATCGCGGACCATCTGGTCCGTGCGCTCGAGGTTCCGCTCGATCTTCAGCGCCAGGTCGCGCCGCTCCTCCAGCTTCTCGGGGGAGCGCAGGAGCAGCTGGGCGCTCATCTTCGCCGCCGCCAGCGGGCCGCGCAGGTCATGGGCCAGGACGGAGACGAACCGCTCCCGCAGGTCCCGCTCCACCCGCAGCGCGTCCACCTTCTCCTGGAGGTCCGCGTACAGCCGGGAGGTCTCCAGGTGGATGCTCAGGTTCTGTCCCAGTGTCTGCAGCCGCGTCTTCTCCCGGGCGGTGAAATCCCGGGCCTCGGAGACGCCCACGTACACGACGCCCATCAGCGTCTGGTGGGGCGGAAGCCGGACCCCGAGCACGGAGTGGATGCCGCTGCGGCGGAGCGTATCGCTCACCGTGACCGTCGTGGTCTCGGCATCCCAGAGCGAGCGGGTCTCCTCGCCCGCGGCCGCGAGCTGTCCCGGGAAGGACGACAGGTCCAGCGAAGCCGCGTATTGCCCCAGCAACTCCTCCGCCTCTCCGACGGAGGCCGTGGCCATGAGCTTCTGGCGCTTCGGGTCGTACAGGAGCAGTGCCACGCTCTGGGCCCCCATGGCTTCGCAGATCAGCTCGAGGACCTCCTTCAAGCGGTTACCCAGGGTCGCCTCATCCGCCAGCGCCTCGCTCGCCACCTTCTGGAGCAGTCGCAGGTAGCGCTTCTCCGTCTGCTCGTCCTCCAGCAGGTGCTGGGTGAAGAGCTCCGTCACGGACGTCGTGGCGGCATGCAGCTCGGTGAAGAGCCACTCGACGTCGCGGGCGTCTGGCTGGCTCTCAGGAGGAGCGGAGGCCCACATCCGGGTGATGCACCGTCCCAGGATGGCGAACTCCTCCACGACCTCCGCCACATGGAACCCCTGGCGGAGCCGCGCGGACACGTGGCTCTCGACGTGCCGCTGCTGCTCGCTGGCGCCCGTGCGCGGGAGCTCCTGCTTTTCAGCGAGGGAGGCCAGGTAGGTCGGCATGATGTTCCTGAACTCAGGCGCGTCCAGCCCTCGCGCAGATGCGGCCCGGGTCGCCTCCTCCGTCCACAGGCGCATGATCTCGCCGTGATGACTTCGGATGATTTCCGCGACGCTCACCATGGCGTTTTCTCCGACATCCCCCGCTCGCTGTCCGCACTGGCACCTGCGGCACGGGAGAGCGAGCGAGGTGGCGGAGAGAAGACCTGTTCTGAGCAGACACCAAAAGTGGCGGTCGTGAGCGGCATCCGCAAGGGATTGCCAAGGCTGGCAAAGGCTCAGCCGTGTCGGCCCCCGCCTGGTTCCGCTGGGGGCGGGGCGTTCACGTCGATGCCGTCGCGCCGCAGGTCGTCCACCTGGGCCAGCTGTGCCTGGGTCCCCGGCGGAGGGGTGTACCAGCCAGGGTCTCCCTCGCCCTCCAGGCGCTGACGCACCTTGAGCAGGGTGAACATGCCGCCCATCGTGATCTCGTCGTAGGGCCCCTTGCCGCCCACCATGGCGATGGAGTTGGCGGGCACGGGCATCTTCATCCCGCCCATGTCCCCCATGCCCGTCTGTCCCATGGTCATGTAGCCGGGCAACAGCGGGCGCACCTTCGCGTCCAGGCCGCCGGGCTTCATGCCGACGAGGTTGGGCAGGCCGTGGCCCATCTGGTTCATCACGTGATGGGTCATGTGACAGTGCATGGCCCAGTCACCGGGTTCGTCCGCGACGAACTCGATGGTGCGCGTGCTTCCGGTGGGAACGAGCACCGTCGTCTCCGGCCACTGCGCGCTTTCGGGGATGCGGCCCCCGTCCGTCTCCGTGATGAGGAACTGGTAGCCGTGCAGGTGGATGGGGTGGTGGTCCATCGCGCTCAGGTTGCCGAAGCGGATGCGCACGCGCTCGCCCTGACGGACGACCAGCGGCTCTGTTCCCGGGAACGCCTTGGCGTTCATCGTCAGGATGTTGAAGTCCGTCATCTCGTTGGGGTCCGGGCGCTGCGTGCCCGGGTCGATGCGCCACTCGTGCAACATGATGGCGAAGTCGCGGTCCACGCGCGGGCCCACCGGCTTGCGCGGATGGATGATGAACATGCCCACCATGCCCAGGGCCATCTGCGTCATCTCGTCGTGGTGCGAGTGATACATGCCCGTGCCCGACTGCCGCACCGTGAACTCGTAGCGGTAGGTCTCGCCCGGAGCGATGGACTTCTGGTTGAGCCCGCCCACGCCGTCCATGCCGTTGGGCAGGAGGATGCCGTGCCAGTGCACGGTGGTGCTCGCGGGCAACCGGTTGGTGACGTAGAAGCGGACGCGGTCGCCCTCCACCACCTCGATGGTGGGCCCGTGCACGTGGCCGTTGTAGCCCCAGCACGTGGCCTTGAGGCCCGGAGCGAATTCGTGCTCCACCTCCTGCGCCACCATGTGGAACACCTTCACGCCGTCCACGACCTTCCACGGCAGCCTGGCCCCGTTCGGCACCACGACGGGCCGGTAGTCACGTCCGGGCTTGCCGGGCGGCAGGTGCGTCTGCCTCGCGGCGCGACCGCCCGTGTCCTCGGCGGAGTTCTCCCGGGGGCGCTTCGCGCCGGGCACGTCCGACTGTGCCTGGGCCGTGCGGCCCTTCATCAGCAGGGCGCCCGTCGCCAGGGAGACGCCGGTGCGCGCGAGCATGCTCCGGCGGGTGAGCCCGGAGGATTCCGGAGTCCGTGCTTCCGTGTCCTCGGGCGCCGTGCGCGGGTCGTCAGTGGGGGGCGTGCTCATGGGGAGATTCCGGAGAAGGAGAGGGGGAGGG
>NZ_RAWA01000625.1 GCF_003611675.1 Corallococcus sp. CA053C | reverse complement strand
CCTCTCCATGCCGCACGTGCTGCCCTTCGAGCCGGCCCCGGTGTTCCTGCGCTGGAATCGTCATGCTAGTCAGCCATCCTTCCGCACCCGCCCCCATCCAGGCCAGGAACCCGCGCCCCATGTCCGAGCCCACCCCTCCGCGCGACGGCGACTTCGAACTCGTCACCCTCCGCAACGGCCACCGCGCCGTGCGCCACCTGGGCCACGGCGAGGTCATGCACCCGGCCGTCGGCCCGTGGCAGGAGGCCCTGCGCCTCTACGTGGATCAACCCGCGCTCGCGGACCGCCTGCGCAAGCCCGGCCCGCCGCTCGTCATCCATGACGTCGGCCTGGGCGCCGCCACCAACGCCGTCGCCGCGCTCACCCGCGCCCGCGAACTGGGCCCGGAGCGCGCCCGCGACCTGCACATCGTCAGCTTCGAGGTGGACCTGGCCCCGCTGCGTCTCGCGCTCGCGGACGCCGAGGGCTTCCCCTTCCTCCAGCCCTTCCGCGCCGCCGCGGAGGCCCTCATGCGCGACGGCGCCTGGTCAGAGCCCGGCATTCAGTGGACCCTCAAGCTGGGGGACGCCGTGCCGTACCTGGACGGGGAGCTGCCCGTGGCCGACCTCGTCTTCTTCGACCCGTTCTCCCCGGCCTCGAACCCGGAGATGTGGACCGAATCCGTCCTCACCCGGGTGCGCCGGCACTGCCGCGAGGACGGGGAGGGGGCCCTGCTGCTCACCTACAGCGCGGCCACGCCCACGCGCGTCACCCTGCTGCTCGCCGGCTTCTTCGTGGGCGCCGGCGTGTCCACCGGCGCCAAGGGGGAGACCACCGTGGCCTCGACCCGCTTCGAATCCCTGACTTCCCCGCTGGGAGCCCGGTGGTTGGAGCGCTGGGAGCGCTCGTCCTCCCGGGCCCCACATGGGGCACCCCTCACGCCTGAGGTCGAGCGTCGCCTGCGGACCCATCCTCAGTGGCGCTGAGCGCCGCCTCGGACGGCGCCTCGCTCCAGCGCAGGTGGTACGTCGCCGAAGTTCCGTCGAACCCCTCCGGCAGCGCCACCACCCGCCAGCCCCCGCATAGCGCCACCGCGCGCGACAGCAGGCCGGCCGCGAACGTGGGCTGATCCGCCAGCACGTCGTTCATCCACAGCTCCAGCGAAGTCGCGCTGCGCTCGACGATTTTGACCTCACTGAAGTTGTTGCCGGCGCGAAAGCCAAGGTCCGCGCGCAGCAGCATCCGCCGGGGGCCCGCGAGCCGGCCCACGCCCAGCAGGGCACGGCCAAAGAAGGTGCCGAAATAGGCGTCCATGAAACGCTCGCCCAGCGAGTAGTACGCCGCTTCCGCCGGGACGCCGCCATAGACGTGGCCGGCCGCGATGCGCAGGAACTCGCGCCACTGCTCCAGGGTGTAGGTGCGCTCCAGCTTCGCGTCGAGGTCCAGCCCCGCCCGCTTCAGGTGCTCCACGCACGCGGGCGTCAGGCGGTTCTCCAGCGCTCGGACGAAGAGCGCGTCGACGGTCTGGGCGAAGACAAGCTTCTCTGGATTCATGGTTGGCACCCTACACGAAGCCCCCCATGCGATGCTCCCCCACCTGTGCACCGGCGTTCAGTATCGCGGCCCCCGAGTGTCAGGAAGCCGGCGCCCGGCGCACCCTTCGTGAACTCCGGGTGTTTCGTGACACCGGATGCGCGACCCCGACGGCGCGTGCGACGAGCCCGCGCAGCCACTGGTGGGCCGGGTCCCCGTCGAACCGCTCGTGCCAGACCTGGATCATGTCGAAGGGGGGCACGGGCAGGGGCGGGGGGAACACCTGGAGCGGGTAGGCCTCGCTGAACGCGGCGATGAGGCGGCGCGGCGCGGTGAGGACGTGGTCCGAGCGCGTCACCACCAGCGGGGCGATGAGGAAGTAGGGCACCCGCACGGCGATGCGACGCGGGGGCAGGCCTCTCTTGGCCAGCGCCACGTCCACCGCGCCCACGCCGTCGCCGCGCGGGCTGATGAGGACGTGGGACAGCTCCAGGTACGTGTCCAGGTCCATCCCGCGGCGCACCTTCGGGTGGCCCTTGCGCACCACGCAGACGAAGTCCTCGGTGAACAGCTTCTGCTGGCGCAGGCCCGGCCCCGGCTCCACCGGCGGCGTGACGACGCTCAGATCCACCTCGCCGCTCTCCAGGAGCGCGGGGAAGGTGCTGTTCTCCACGTGCTGCACGGACAGGTCCACGCCGGGCGCCTCGCGGCCCAGCAGCTCCAGCGCGGACGGCAGCAGCACGGAGCCGAAGTAGTCGCGCGTGGCCACGGTGAAGCGGCGTGTCGCCGTGCCGGGCTCGAAGGCGGGCTCGCTGCGCAGGGCGCGCTGCAACTCCACCAGCCCCCGCCGCAGCGGCGCGGTGAGCTGCTCCGCGCGCGGCGTCAGCACCATGCCGCCCCGGCCCCGGATGAGGAGCGCGTCGTCCAGCAGCTCCCGCAACTGCGCCAGCGCATGGCTCATCGCGGACTGGGTGAGGCCCACCCGGGTCGCGGCGCGGGTGACGTGGGCCTCCCGCAGCAGCGCGTCCAGCGCCACCAGCAGGTTGAGGTTGATGCCGGCGAGGTCCACCTCGTCAGGCACGGGCGTCCGGGTTTCATGAAGGCGGCGCATGGCGACATGCATAGCATGCAGTGGCTTCATGAATGGCGCGGGGGCACTGTTGCGCCATCTCGAAGTCGCTGGAGGCAGTCCATGTCCATCGTCATCAACACCCCCAATGGCAACATCGGTCGTCCCCTCGTCCAGAAGCTCCTGGCCTCCGGCCGCAAGGTGACGATCATCTCCCGCAACCCGGAGAAGGTGTCGGACCTGGTGAAGCAGGGCGCGAAGCTGGTGCAGGGCTCCATCGAGGACAAGGCCACGCTGGACGCGGCGCTGGAGGGCGCGGAGGCGCTGTTCTGGCTGTCGCCGCCCCCGACCCGCCCGGACTTCGTCACCTGGGCGGCGAACGTGGCGCAGCAGGCGGCGGCTTCGGTGAAGGCGCACGGCGTGAAGCGCGTGGTGGTGCTCTCCAGCGTGGGCGCGCAGAACGGCCCCGGCACCGGGCCGGTGTCCGCGCTCAAGCCGGTGGAGGAGGCCTTCAAGGCGGTGTCGCCGAACGTCACCTCCCTGCGCGCGGGTTTCTTCATGGAGAACTTCCTGCGCGACGTGCAGGCCCTCGCCAAGGCGGGCCACATCTACAACGCCACGGCGCCGGAGAAGACGTTCCCGATGGTGGCCGTGGCGGACATCGCCACCAAGGCGGCGGAGGTGCTGACCGACGCGTCGTGGACGGGTCACCGCAACCTGGGCGTGCACGGGCCCCAGGACCTCACCTACCCGGAGGCGGCGGCCATCCTGACGCAGGCGCTGGGGCGGCCCGTGAAGTACATGCAGGTCGGGCTGGAGGACCTGCGCGGCAGCATGAAGGGCATGGGCCTGCCGGCGTGGATGGCGGATGCGTTCACGGAGATGTACGGCGCCATCAAGGAGGGCCGCATGGATCCCGCCGAGCCCCGCTCGAAGGAGACCACCACGCCCACCACGCTGGCGCAGTTCGCGGCCACCGTGCTCAAGCCGGTGGTGGATCAGGTGCGGGCGTCGTAGTCCCGCGCGCTCAAGGAGGGGACGGAGAGGGGACGGAGGGGACGGGCGGTTCGCCGTCTTCTTCCCGCCAACTGGTGCAGGATGGGGTTCGACCGGAGATTGAACCGGAAGAGCG
>NZ_RAWA01000624.1 GCF_003611675.1 Corallococcus sp. CA053C | reverse complement strand
GTGCTCGGGCTGGAGTCCTTCGCGCGGGTGGTGGCGGACAGCCCCCTGCCGGTGGTGGGCATTGGCGGGGTGGGCCTTGCGAACATCGCCCGGGTGGCGGCGACGGGCGCGCACGGCGCGGCGGTGGTATCCGATGCCCTGCTCGCCCGGGACATCTCCGAGCGGGTGCGGCTGCTCGCGGAGGCCTTCGACCAGGGCGCACGTGGGAGCGGGCTCGAAACAGGGTAGGACGTCCACCATGAATCTTCCGCCTCCGCGCCACCACGGGACGACCCCGCGCCGTCCCAACATCGGCCTCAGCCCGGACTGGGCCCAGCCGGCCGACTCCGCCTTCCCCCGCTACGAGCTGAAGGTGCCCTACGCGGAGGCGGTGTTCCGCGCGGGGGGCCTGCCCTTCGTGCTGCCGTACACGGACGACGCCTCGTGCGTGGACGCGTACCTGGAGCGCGTGTCGGGCCTGGTGGTGACGGGCGGCGCGTTCGACATCCCCCCGTCCGCGTACGGCGAGGAGGTGCGCGAGGGCATGGGGCCGCTGAAGGAGGGGCGCACGGCCTTCGAGGCGCAGCTCATCCGGGGCGCGCTCAAGCGCAACCTGCCGGTGCTGGGCGTGTGCGGCGGCATGCAGCTGCTCTGCGTGGTGCTGGGCGGCACGCTGTACCAGGACATCCTGCGCGAGGTGCCCGGCTCTCGCGACCACGAGCAGAAGCACGACCGCACCCAGCCGCAGCACCCGGTGGAGGTGAAGAACGGCACGCTCCTGTCGGAGGCGGTGGGCCACGGGCAGCTGATGGTGAACTCCACGCACCACCAGGCGGTGAACAAGCCGGGCACGGACGTGACGGTGAGCGCGGTGGCGCCGGACGGCGTGGTGGAGGCCATCGAGTCCACCGCGCACTCCTTCGCGCTGGGCATCCAGTGGCACCCGGAGCTGCTGCTGGGCACCATCCCCGTGCACCTGGGCGTCTACAAGTCGCTCGTGCAGAAGGCCCGCGAGCACCGTCGGTGAGACCGCGCGTCCTGCTGCTGGCGGGCCTGGAGCCCACGGGCAGGGCCGGGCTGCTCGCGGACGTCGCCGCGGTGCGGGCGCGCGGCGGCGACGCGGTGGCGGTGCCCACGGCCCAGACGGCGCAGGGGACGCATACCTTCGCCGTGGTGCCGGCGGCGCCCCGCATGTTGACGGCGCAGGTGACGGCCGCGCGCGAGTGGGGTCCCCTGCACGCGGTGAAGTGGGGCGTGGTGCCCGGCCCCTCCCAGCTCGCCACGGCGAGGTCCGCGCTCAAGGGCGTGGACGCGTGGTGGGTGGTGGACCCCGTGGTGCGCTCGTCGAAAGGCCAGCCCCTGTCGCGCCTGTCGCCCAGGCACTACCTGGCGCTGGCGGGCCCGCGCGTGGTGGTGACGCCCAACCTGGAGGAGGCGGGGTGGCTCTTGGGCCGGCCCGCGCCCGGGTCCGTGGAGGACGCGCAGGAGGCCGCGGAGGCGCTCTGCCAGCGGGGCTTCGGCGTGGTGCTGGTGAAGGGCGGCCACCTGCCGGAAGGGCAGGGCCTGGCGGACGTGCTGGCGTTCTCCGGCCGCACGCTGGTGATGCGGGGACGGAGGCTCAAGCGGCCCCCGGAGCGCCGGGGCACGGGCTGCCGGCTGGCGTCCGCGCTGGCGGCGGAGCTGGGCCGGGGCACGGGGCCGGAGGCCGCGGTGCGGGCGGCGCGCGAGCACGTCACGCGCTACCTGCGCACCGGCCGCGACTGACGGCAGGGGAGGGACTACTCGCCCCGGGCGCGGCTCTCGAAGCGGGTGAACTCCGACAGGAACACCATGTCCACGGAGCCAATGGGACCGTTGCGCTGCTTGGCGACGATGAGCTCCACGGGGATGACCGCGCCGCCGCCTCCTCCGCCGCCTCCTCCTCCGCCTCCGCCCGCGCCTCCTTCGGCGCCCTCGTCCTGATCCTCGCGGTGGATGAACATCACCACGTCGGCGTCCTGTTCGATGGAGCCGGACTCACGCAGGTCCGACAGCATGGGCTTGCCGCCCTTGCGCTCCTCCACCTTTCGGTTGAGCTGGCTGAGCGCGATGATGGGCACCGACAGCTCCTTGGCCAGCTGCTTGAGCGCGCGCGAGATTTCGGCGACTTCCAGCTGGCGGCTCTCCACCTTGCCCTTCTGGTGCATGAGCTGGAGGTAGTCGATGACGAGCAGCGACAGGCGCGGGTCCTTCTGCTTCACGCGCCGCGCCTTGGCGCGCAGGTCGAACGGGGACAGGCCGCCGGAGTCGTCGATGTAGATGGGCGCGTTGTAGAGCGCGCCCGCCATCTCCTGGAACTTCTCCTCGTCGTGCGGCGACAGCCGGCCGCCTCGCAGCTTCTTCATGTCCACGCGCGCGGTGGACGCGAGCAGACGCATGAGGAGCTGATCCGCGGGCATTTCCAGGCTGAAGATGCCGACCGCCTTGTTCTCCTTGAGCGCCGCGTGCACCGCGATGTTCATCGCGAGCGACGTCTTTCCGATGCCGGGACGCGCCGCGAGGATGATGAGCTCGCCGGCGTGCAGGCCGGTCAGCTGCATGTCCAGGTCGATGAAGCCCGTGGACAGGCCCGTCACGCCCGTGGACGCGGCCTTCATCTTGTCGAGCAGGTCGAGCGTCTGCTCCATCAGCTCGCTGACCGGACGCAGGTCGCCTTCGCGCTTCTTCTCCGCGAGGAGGAAGACCTTGCGCTCGGCCTCGTCGAGCAGGACCTCCAGCTCGCCCGTCTCCTGGCTGGCCAGGTCCTGGATTTCGCGGCCCACGTTGGCCAGGCGCCGGCGGATCGCCTGGTCCTTGACGATGTTGGCGTACTGCACGGCGTTGGCGGCCAGCGGGACGACCTGGTCCAACCCCATCAGGTAGGCGGGGCCGCCCACGGCCACGAGCTGCCCGAGGATCTTCAGTTCCTCGGAGAGCGTCAGGTGGTCCACCTGCTTGCTCTGCGCGTCCAGCCGCATCATCGCGGCGAAGATCTGCGCGTGCGAGGGACTGGAGAAGTCGTCCGCGTGGATGACCTCCGCCACGGGCGTGATGAGCCCGTTGTCCGCCAGCACGGCGCCGAGCACCGCGCGCTCCGCGGCGAGATCCTCGTGGACCCGCCGACCTTCCCTACCGTCCAGGACGTTCTGCATGGCTGCTTGGAACCTCTACAGGGAGCCTCTGACACGTTCCAGGGCCCGTCCAGTTATCAGGCAACAGACCTGTAGCATCCCGTCGGCGCCGGAAGTACCCCCGGCCCGGGTGTGCTCCTGGAACCCCCAAGACACGGACGCCCGGTGAACCGGAGCGCCCGGCGGCGCTCACTCCGCCGCGCCCCACTGCTGGAGGAAGGCCTCCCGGTAGGTCCGGCTGAGGATGACGGTGGTGCCGTCCTTGAGGACGAGGATGCCGTCGCCATGGGTCCACGGCTCCAGGCGGGCCACGGCGTCCAGGTTCACGACGTCACCGCGGTGCACGCGCACGAAGCGGGCGGGGTCCAGGCGCTCCTCCAGGGCCCGCAGCGTCTGGCGCACCAGGTGCTCGCCCTGGGCGGTGTGGAGGCGCACGTACTTGTCCTCCGACGACAGGCGCCACACGGTGTCCAGCCGCAGTGGCACCCAGCCCTCGCCCACCTTCACCACCAGTCGCTCCAGGGGGCGCTCAGGGCGGGCCCGGGCCACCGTCGTCAGCAGGGCGCCTAACGAGGCTGCGGCGGCCGCCCCATCC
>NZ_RAWA01000623.1 GCF_003611675.1 Corallococcus sp. CA053C | reverse complement strand
GGGCCGGGACGTCCGCCGGCAGATGCGCGACCTGCGCACGCAGACCGACCAGGAGATGCAGAAGGTCCTCAGCGCGGATCAGCTGACGAAGTACCAGGAGATGCGCCGTGAGGACGCGAGCCCGCGCGGCGGTGGTCCCCGCGGTGGGCCGGTGGGTGGTGCCGGTGGCGGCTGGGGCGCGCGCGGCGACGCCACGCAGTAGCGCTGTCCCCTGAAACAGCCACGCCGCGAAGCTCGCATCGGAGCTTCGCGGCGTGGGTCACTTCCGGGCCTCGGGGCTACTTGCCGCCGAAGATGCCCTTGAGCTTCTTCTTCGCCTCTTCGGCCGCGCGCTGCTTCGCCTTCTCCTGCTCGGCGCGGGCCTGCTCCTCCAGCTTCTTCTTCTCCTCGTTGACGCGGGCCTCCGCCTCGGCCTTGGCCTTGTCCTGGCCGCCGGTGATGACGTCCTGCACCGCCTTGCCCTTCTCGCCCAGCAGGTTGCCCGCCACCGACGCGCCCGCCAGCTTCAGGATGGTCGTCGCCGCCGGCTTCACGTCGATGCCCGTCACCTCCGGGCTCCACGCCTTGCCCGTGAGCTTCAACCCCACCGGGATGGGCTCCTTCGGCGTCACCTTGCCCACGGTCAGCGTCTTGATGGTCGCGGGCGTCAGCGAAATCCCGCCCGTCAAATCCAGCGTGCCGTCCAGCTTGATGCCGCCGTCGAAGCTCATCCCCGCTTCCGGCCGCGTCCAGGTGATGGGCTTGCTCAGCTGCGCCACGCCGTTCTTGATGGTCACGCTGAAGGGCAGATCCGAACCCAGCGACGTCACGTCCCCGCTCTTCAGCGCCTTCGCGAACGGCAGCGCCTTGGCCAGCGGCCCCGTCGCGGACGACACCAGGTCCTTGCCCAGGAAGGTGCCCTCCAGCAGGTTGCCGCTGATGCCGCCCAGCAGCGTCTGCTGGAGCTTGTCCATCGTGTAGCCCACGCCCTGCACGTCCACGTTGCCGTTGAACTTGCCCGTCAGCACCTGCTTCGGCGTGCGCGCCGCCAGCGCCTGCGCGACCTCCAGGCCCTGCACCTGCACCTTCGCGGAGAAGGGCCGCGCCTCCGGCGCCGGGCCCAGGCGGATCGTCGTCCCGTCCGCCACCACCTTGCCGCCGTAGATGCCCGTCGAGAACTTCTCCACCGTGATGAGGTCGTCCACCATCTTCACCACGCCCGTCACGTTGGACAGGTCCATCGCCGTGTAGCGCAGCGACGCGATGGCGAACTGGATGTCACCCCGGTAGCCGTTGAAGCGCGAGGCATCCGCCGCCGGCGGCTCCGGCGGCGGCTTGCCTCCGGTGCGCTCCAGGACCTGCTCCTCGCTCATCAACAACTTCTCCGCATCCAGCCGGGCGCTCTTCACGTTCGCCTTGAACGTCGTCGTCGCCTTCTTGCCCGTGCCCGCCAGGGCCACCGTGGCGGTGCCCGTCATCGTGTCCTCGAGCGCGTGCAGCGTCATGCTGGTGACGTTCACCGTCATCCCGCTGCCCGTCTTCGCCGGCGCGTACGTGCCCACCGCGGCCACGCCCAGCCGCTGCCCCGGGGCCTTGTTCACCAGCAGGCCCGGCCGCATGTCCACGCCGTCCAGGTCCGCCTTCGCGTCGAAGCGCAGCGCGCCGCCACTGGCCGCCGCGCCCGCCAGCTGGGCGTTGAGCTTCATCGCGCCGCCGGCCTCCTTCGTCAGCTGATCCGGAACGCGCAGCCGCACCGGCGTCAGGTCCACCGCGATGTTGAGCGCCTGCGCGTCCTGCGTCCCGCTGCCGCGCACGTCCAACCCGATGGGGCCCGCGATCATCCCCTTGAGCTGCTTCTTCAGGGGCGGGTAGTACTCGGCGAGCACGGCCGGATCCAGGTTGCGCCCCACCAGCTCGAAGCCCTCCACCGCGGGCTTGTCCGTGAGCAGTCCCTTCACCTTGCCCTTGCCGGTGATGGCCGCGGGGCCCAGGTCCAGCTTGAGCTTGTCCAGCGCCAGGTCACCCGTGGCCATGTCGCCCGTCACGTCCGTGTCGAGCACCACGTCCAGCGCCTTGCCGCCCTCCGCGCCCGCGAACTTCATCCCCAGCGCCTTGATGACGCCCACGAGCTTCGTGGGGCCCTTGCCGCCGGGCACCGCGCCGCCCAGGTCCGCCTTCCAGTCCGCGTCCAGCGTGCCCGCCTGGAAGCCCACGTCCGGGGGCAGGAAGGGCCCCAGGGGCGACAGGTCGATGCGGTCCGCCTTCAGCGTCACCTGCTCCGGCGTGGGCACCAGCGTCGCCGGCAGCGGCGCCGCCTGGAGCGTCATCTTCAAATTCTGCTTCTCCGCGAGCACCGCCGCCGCCAGGTCCACCTTCAGCGGCTGGCCCACGCGCAGGTCCTTCACCTCGATGTCCAGGTCGCGCACCGCCAGCTCGCGCGCCTGGGCGCCGCCCGCGCGGTCCACGAAGCGGATGGTGCCGTCGGTGAGCGCCGCGCGCTCCACGTGCACGCCGGACAGGTCGGTGGGCTTCGACTCCTCCTCCGGCGCCTCCTCCTTGGGCTGCTGCTGGGCCAGCTTCTCCTGGAGCCGCTGCACGTTGGTGGTGCCGTCGGCCAGGCGGATGACGTTCACCGTGAGGCCGGACACCTCGGCGTTCTTCACCTGGATGTCCTTGCCGCGCGAGGACAGGAGCGGCATCGCCGCCACCCGCACGTCCACCGTCTTCAGCTCCGCGAGCGGCAGGTCTTCACCCTCGGCGGGGCCCACGACGACGTCTTCAATCTGCGCGCCGACCTGGGGAAAGAGCTTCGTGGAGATGTCGCCAATCGTGATGGGGCGCCCGAGCTTCTGCGAGTACGTGGCCGCCTGGTCACGGGCCGTCTTCAGCAGGATGGCGTCCAGCCGCCACAGCACCACCGCCACGATGGCGATCAGGAGGACGACGATGCCCCCCAGCACATAGGGCCAACGCTTCTTCTTCACAGCCGCCACGGTTCCTCCTCCGTCGGGAGAGCGGTCGAACGCTTAGCGCAGCGCCGGGTGGGCCGCATCCCCCATGGGGACCCGGACGCCCTTCCTCGGCGGGAAAACTTCCACTTTCCAGCGTGACGGCCCCGGCCCGGGGATAATCACGCCCCCCGAAACCTCACGCCTGCCTGTCCGCTCCGAAGGGCGCGCACGCACCCCACTTCCGAGCTCCGGCCCGCTTCCGTCCCCCTGCATCTAGGCACGGTGCCGCGCTCCAGGAAGGGGGAACCGTCACAGCTCGATGATGTCCGGCTCCGTCCCGGGCGGCGCGGCGGGCGCGTCCGGCCCGCCCTTCAGCACGAAGCCCCAGGGCGCGTACACGGAGCCCCCGGTGTACGCATCCACGTAGAGCACCACGGGCGTGTCCAACCCTTCGTACGTCACCTCGAAGATGGACAGCTTGCCCTTCTCGGTGCCCTGGCCATCCACCTGGGTGAACTCGCAGCAGTCCCCCATGCGGCGCCACGCCACGGGCTGCCCCTGGGGCCCTCGCAACAGCCCGAAGTACGCGCTGACGCCCTTGTCACCCCAGCCCACGCGCACGGGGTTCTCCGGCCGGGTGCCGTACGTCATCGGATCCGGCCGCTTCGGCGTCAGGGGTTGGGTGCGGCGCATCACGTCCTCGAACGACGTGCCCGGGGAGGCACACGCCGTCAGGGCCAGCACCCCGGCACAGGCGAATCGGAACAGCGACATCGGGACCTCCAGGCGGCGCTCAAACGCCTCCCAAGCTGGCGCTCCCCCCGGGC
>NZ_RAWA01000622.1 GCF_003611675.1 Corallococcus sp. CA053C | reverse complement strand
GAGCACGCCCACCCGGACCTCGCCCCCGCTGGGGGGCCGTCCCCCCCGCTGGGACTCGCGCCGCCGCGACACCGTGACCGCGCCTTCCACGCCGGACACCGCGCCGCCGCCGCTGGAGAAGGTGAACCTGGCGCACGCCTTCACCGACCTGTCCGGCCCCGGCACCACCCGGCCCGTGGGCATGCTCCATGGCCAGCCCGTGCACCTGGTGCGGCTGACGGGCACCGGCCCCTGGCGCCAGCACGCCACGGGGGACGCGCTGTTCTTCGTCACCCGGGGCCATCTGCGCGTGGAGTCCCGCGAGCGCGCCGTGGACCTGGAGGCGGGCGAGCTGCTCATCGTCCCGCGCGGCGTCGAGCACCGCACCATCACCACCTCCGAGGCGCTGGTGCTGATGTCGGCCCCTCCCCACGACGCGGAGGCCGCCGGGCAGGCGCCGCCGCTCTGAAGCCCACGGCGATGGCATCGTGGGCCTCCTCCCCCAACGGGCAGGCGAGCCCACGCCGCCTCCCGGGGCGGTGATTCCTCCCAAGCAGACCACGGCGCACTTTTGCCCTGAACGAACGAATGGCGGCATCCCACGGCCCCACGTCAGGGCGCGGGGCTCTTCCGCCACGGTCACGAGGAGCGGGAGCCGCCATGCGCATCCACCACCTGAACTGCACCACGATGTGCCCGCCCGGTCGGCGGCTCATGGATGGACGGCGCGACTTCACCGGACCGGCGGCGCTCACCTGTCATTGCCTGCTCTTGGAGACGGCCCGGGGGCTGGTGTTGGTGGACACCGGCTTCGGCCTCAATGACGTGTACGCGCCCCGCGTGCGGCTCCATGGCCTGTTCCGCGACGTGCTGTGCCGGCCCGCCCTCTCCGAGGAGGCCACCGCCGTCCGCCAGCTCGAGCGGATGGGCTTCCAGGCCAGCGACGTGCGCGACATCGTCCTCACCCACCTGGACTTCGACCACGCGGGCGGCCTGGATGACTTCCCGCACGCGCGCGTGCACGTGCTGGCGGAGGAGTACCGCGTGGCCACCGCGCAGCGCAGTGGGTTGGACCGCGCGCGCTTCCGCCCGCAGCAGTGGTCCAAGGAGACGCGCTGGGAGACCTACGCCGCGCGCCGGGGCGAGTCCTGGTTCGGCTTCGACTGCGTGCGCGAGCTCACCGGGCTGCCACCTGAAATCCTGCTGGTGCCGCTGGTGGGCCACACGCTGGGCCATGCGGGCGTGGCCATCGACACCGGGGGCGGGTGGATGCTGCACGCGGGGGACGCGTACTTCCACCACGGGGAGATGGACCTGGACCGTTACCGCTGCACGGTGGGCCTGCGCGCCTACCAGAAGCTGATGCAGAAGGACGGGTGGATGCGCTGGTACAACCTGCGCCGCCTGCGGGAATTGGTGCAGCGCCACGGCGAACAGGTGACGGTGTTCTGCGCGCATGACTCGCTGGAGTTCGAACGCCTGGAGGAGCGCGAGAAGCTGCCCGAGGACTTCCCCATCCGCCCCGGCATCGTCGCCCCCGTGCCGTCGCTGCACCTGTAGCCTGGTATCACTGGATCGACACCGGCTCCGCCCGCGCCGCCTCCTCCACGGAGCGGGGCACGCGCGGCAGGTCCACGGTGAAGGTGGCGCCCTGCCCCGGCATGCTCTCCACGCGGATGGTGCCCCCGTGCGCATCCACGAGCTGGCGCACGATGTAGAGGCCCAGCCCATAGCCCGGCTCTATCTTCATGGTCGGCTCGCGCTCGAAGCGCTCGAAGACGCGGCGCTGGGCGTCCGGCGCGATGCCCACGCCCTCGTCGCGCACCACCAGCCGCGCGTGCTCCGCGTCCAGCGCCGTCACCCGCACCTTCACCGGGTGGCCCCGGCCGAACTTCAGCGCGTTGGAGACCAGGTTCGTCACCACCCGGTCCAGGCGGATCCGGTCCCACTGGCCCACCTGCCCGGCCTCCGCCTCCAGCGTCAGCGTGCAGCCCGCCTGCGCGGCGCTCTCCGCGAAGCGGTCCACCACCTCGCGCGTCAGCTCCCCCAGGTCCACGGGCGTCGTGTCCAGCACCTGCGTGTCGGAGGACAGCCGCGACAGGTCCAGCAGGTCGTGCAGCAGCTGCCCCAGCCGCTCCGCCTGGCCGCTCGCCGCCATCAATCCCTGTCGCACCACCTCGCCCTGGCCCGCCGCCTGGGCCCGCCGCACCCGGTTCAAGAGCAATTGCAGGGCATGCAAGGGATTGCCCAGGTCGTGCGCGGTGACGGCGATGAGGTCCACCGCCTCGCGCGCCTCGCGCAACAGCCGCGTGTTCTCCAGGGCCAGCGCCGCCCGGCCCGCCAGCTCCTCCACCAGCACCTGGTCGCCTTGCGTGAAGAGGCGGTGTCCCCGGGCCGTCATCAGCACGAACACGCCCAGCGTCCTGCTGCCCACGCGCACCGGCACCACCAGCGACGACCCGACACCCAGGCGCTCGATGAGCACCCGGTGCTGGGAGTTATCCGCGGCCCGCTCCAGCTCCGGCCTGCTCGCGTCCACATCCAGGCGCGAGCGCCCGGTGCGCATCACCTCCCAGATGTGCGGGGACGTGCCCGGGCGCGGAGGAAAGCGCCTCAAGCTCTCCCACAGACTCGCCTCGCGCTCGGGGCGCACGTGCGTGACGGCCCGGGGCCGCAGCTCCCCCGCGGGCGTCAACAGATAGAGGATGCAGCCATCCGCCACCTCCGGCACCAGCAGCCGCGCCAGCTCCGCCACCGTCAGGTCGGGGTCCAGCGACTGGTGGAAGACGCGGCCGGCCTCCGCGAGCAGCTCTTGCATCCGCTCCGTGCGGCGCTGCTCGGTGATGTCGCGCGTCACCACCGCGAAGCCCTGCGGCGCCCCGGCCTCGTCGCGCAGCGCGGTGATGGACATCTCCGCCCAGAAGCGCGAGCCGTCCTTGCGCTGCCGCCAGCCCTCCGAGTGCAGCCGCCCCTCGTTCAGGGCCCGCGCCAGGTCCCGCTCCGCCTGGCCCGCCGCCGCCTCCTCGGACGTGTAGAAGAGGGAGGCCGGGCGGCCCAATATCTCCGCCTCGGTCCAGCCCTTGATGCGTTCGGCGCCGGGGTTCCAGCTCGCCACCCGCCCGCGCGCGTCCAGCAGCACCAGCGCGTAGTCGCGCACGCCCTCCACCAGGGCCTGGAAGCGGTGCGCGCTGGCCACCGCCTCGCGCTTGAGCGGGTGCAGCTGGCGGTGGAGCACCCACGCCAGCGCCGCGGCCACCGCCACGCCCAGGGACGACGCCAGGAGCAGCAGCCCCAGCTCCCACCGGTCCGCCTCGAGCGCCGCCTGGTGTGCACGGGTCAGCCGCGAATGCACCTCCCCTTCCAGCCGGGCCTGGGCCTCGCGCACCTGGACATGGGTCCGCGCCAGCCGCTCGCGGGCCGCCGTCTGCTCCCTGCCTTCGGGCATTTCCTGCAGGGCGTGCAGCGCGGCCTCGTGCGCCTGTTCGGCGCTCCAGACGGCATCCACCAGGGTCTGGTCCTCGGGAGCGGACAGCCGCGCGCGCAGCCGCTCGGCGGTGTCCAGGAAGCGCTGCCGGGCCAGGGCCGTGTCCTGGGAGAGGGTGCGCCCGCCCGCCAGCATCGCGCTGTTGGCCAGGGAGACCTTGTCGCTGAAGGCCCGTCCCAGCTGCTCCACCTCCAGCAGATCCAGGGAGCGCTCCAGCACCCGCGCCTTGCCGACGGTCCGCGTCGTCAGCAACGCGCCCACGACGACCGCCGCCAGCACGAGCGCCACCGCCAGGGCCGCCCCGAGCC
>NZ_RAWA01000621.1 GCF_003611675.1 Corallococcus sp. CA053C | reverse complement strand
GGTGGGTGGACCCCCGCGCGTTAAGAACGGAACGGGGCCGAGGGTCCGCGCCGGGCGGACCGAGGACGGAGTCGAGATGCCCGTGGAACGCATCGCTGGCGTCGCCAGCCTGGTGGACATCCTGGACCGCATGCTGGACCGGGGGTTGCGGTTCGACACGCGGGCCCTGGCGGAGCTGGGCCGCGCCGTGTTGTCGGAAGAGGAGGCGCGCATCGTGGTGGCATTTTCGGAGGTCCGCACCGCAGACTCGCCCGAACGCGGACTCCCGCCGCGTGCACCCTCACCCGGAGCGTAAGTTCGTGGCGTCTCCAGCCCCGCTGCCCCCCGTTGAAGCCCATGTCGGGGCGCGCCTCGCGCTCGCCGAGCACCTGCTCGCCTGCGAGTCCGCCGTCGCCTGCGCGCGGGCGATGGTGGAGTGGCTCGCGCGGCAGTTCGGCGTCGCGGTCGCCTGCCTGGGGCCGGGCGACACCGGAACAGCCTCCGTGTGTCTGGCCAGCGAGGGGCTGACGGGCGCGCAGCAGGGGGTGCTCGCGCGGGCCTGGGATGCGCCGTCGTCGGTGCTGGCCTCGTTCCGCACGCGGCCCGGGGCGCGCTGGCTGGCCGCGGACGCGCTGGAGGGCGCCGCGTTTCCGGGGGGCTTCCTGGCGGTGCCGCTGGGCCGTCCCGGGGCGCCCGCGGTGGCGCTGCTGGGGGTGGGGCTGTCCGGGCCCGGCGTGCCCCAGGACGTGGCGTGGGTGGCGTCGTGCGCGGGGCCGCTCATCGCGCGGCTCGCGGCGTCGGATGCTCGGGCGCCGCGCCGGCCGGAGCCGGACCGGCTCCTGCGCCGGGTGATCAACGCGGTGTCGGATCCGGTGCTGCTGACGGACGCGGAGGGCGGGCTGCTCTTCGCCAACGGCCGCGCGGAGGCGCTGCTGGTGGCGGGCCCGGACGCAAGCCCCGGACGCGCGCGGGCGGTGGAGCTCAACCAGCGCCTGTTCCGGGAGACGCTCGCGCAGGGCGGCGCCACCGGGGTGCACCGGCGCGAGGTGCCGCTGGTGGATCCGGTGGAGGGCATGGACCTGCTCTTCGAGCTGGTCACCACGCCGGTGCTCGCGCCGGACGGGCCCGCGGTGGTGGTGAGCGTGCTGCGCAACGTGACGGACCTGGGCCGCGCCGCGCAGGCCCTGGGGGAGAGCTACCGGCGGCTGCGCGCCACGGAGCGCGAGGCCCGCAGCGAGCGCCACCGGTTGGACCGCGTGCTGGACTCGGTGGCGGACCCCATCATCCTGTCCGACCCCTCGGGCGGCATGGTGATGATGAACGACCCCGCCGAGCGGCTCTTCGCCCCGCCCCACGCCGGAGGCGATACAGCCGACGCGGCCGGGCGGCGGGGGCACGCGAACGAAGCCCTCTTCGCCTCCTTCCTCTCCAACCTGCTGGGGAACGTGCACGCGGATGTGTCGCGCTGGAAGAGCCAGTTGACGCTGGATGATCCGGCCACCGGCGCGCCGCTGCCCATGGAGGCCCTGGCCAGCAAGGTGCTGGGGGACCAGGGTGAGCTGACGGGCATCGTCACCGTCTTCCACGACCGCACGGAGATGCTGGAGCGGGCGCGGCTCCTGGAGCGGGTGAAGGAGGTGTCCAGCGAGCTGGAGGCGCGCGTGCTGTCGGCCACGGCGGAGCTGGCGGAGCAGAACGAGAAGCTGCGCCGGCAGGCCATCCAGCTGGAGCAGGCGAGCGCGGCCAAGTCGCAGTTCCTGGCCAACATGTCGCACGAGTTCCGCACACCGCTGAACGCCATCCTCGGCTACACGAACATGCTCTTGCAGGGCGTGTCCGGGGAGATGACGCCGCCGCAGCGCCGCAACCTCACCCGCATCGACTCCAACGGGCGGCACCTGTTGGAGGTCATCAACGAGATATTGGACATCACCCGCATCGAGGCGGGGCGGATGCCGCTGCACCTGACGGACTTCGGCCTGCCGGAGCTGCTCCAGGAGGTGATGGCGGAGATGGACCCCATCATCGCGCGCAGCAAGCTGGCGGTGGAGACGCGCCTGGAGGACGAACTGCCGGGCGTGTGGAGCGACCGACAGAAGGTGAAGCAGATCGTCCTCAACCTGTTGTCCAACGCGCTCAAGTTCACGCATGAGGGCGGCGTGCAGGTGGCAGCGGAGTATCAGGTGGCCACCAGCACCTTCGCCATCTCGGTGAAGGACACGGGCATCGGCATCGACGTGTCGAACCAGGAGAAGATCTTCGAGGACTTCCAGCAGGTGGACAGCTCCCCCACGCGGGCCTATGGGGGCACGGGCCTGGGCCTCTCCATCTGCCGTCGACTGGCCGCGATGCTGGGGGGGCGCGTCTCCCTCCAGAGCAGCCCGGGCCAGGGTTCGACCTTCACCCTGCACTTTCCAAGACGCGCGAGACGGACATGACGAACAGCCCGGAAAAACAGAAGCCGCTCGTGCTGGTGGTGGATGACTACCAGGATGCCCGGGAGATGTACGCGGAGTACCTGGAGTTCTCCGGCTTCCGCGTGGCCGAGGCGAAGAACGGCCAGGAGGCGCTGGACAAGGCCTTCGAGCTGGTGCCGGACGTCATCCTGATGGACCTGTCCCTGCCGGTGATGGACGGCTGGGAGGCGACGCGCCGGCTGAAGGGTGACGCGCGCACGCGGCACATCCCGGTGGTGGCGCTGACGGGCCATGCGTTGAAGGGGCACTCGGAGGACGCGAACCAGGCCGGGTGTGACGCGTACGTCACCAAGCCGTGCCTGCCGGACGCGCTGGTGGAGCAGGTGCGGTTGATGGTGAAGCGGCGCGACGAGGCCCAGGCGCGCTGACGCGGTCGGGAGGTGGGCACGCCATGACGACGAAGACGCAGGCGGAGTCCTCGAGGGAAGCCTGTGCGCGGTACGTCTACGCCATCGTGCGGGAGGAAGACGGGTGGGAGCCGGAGCTCGCGGGGCTGGGCACGTCGCGGGTGCACGCGGTGCACGAGGGCGGCCTGCTGGCGCTGGTGTCCAGCGTGGCGGGCCCCCGGGTGGCGCCCACGCGGGCGAATTTACTGGCGCACCAGCGCGTGATGGAGGCGGTGCTGCGCGAGCACACGCTCGTGCCGGTGGCCTTCGGCACGGTGCTGCCGTCGGAGGAGCGCGTGCGGGAGTTGCTGCGCACGGCGCACGCGCCGCTCACCGAGGCGCTGACGGCGCTGGAGGGGCGCGTGGAGCTGGGCTTGAAGGTGCACTTCCACCGCGACGCGCTGGCACGCCAGCTGGAGGAGGAGACGCCGGAGCTGGCGCGCGGGCCTTCGGAGCCGGAGGAGGACCACGAGCAGCGGCTGGAGGCGGCGCTGCTGGAGCGCACCCGGCGGGACATGGAGGTGTTGAACGACGGGCTGCGTCCGCTGGCCGCGGCGGTGCATGAGTCCGCGCCGCTGGGTGAGCGGATGCTGCTCAACGTGGCCTTCCTGGTGGACCGGGCGCGGGTGACCGCGTTCGAGGCGCGGGTGAAGGCGCTGGCGGCGCGCACGGAGGTGTACGCCTTCCGCTTCACCGGGCCGTGGCCGGCGTACAGCTTCGTGGACCTGCGGCTGGACGTGGAGCTGGGGCCCGTCGCGACGCACTGACGGGCCCGGGGTTCAGCGTGGGGGCGCGGTGAGCTTCACGGCCTCTTCGGCGAGGGGCTCCAGGCCGCCGCCCATGCGCGTCCAGCCGGGGGTGAACTCGGTGCGCGCGTACCACGAGCCGTCCGGTGTCTTCGCCATGGTGAGCTCACCCACCGGCTTGCCGCCGCGCTGGTACTCGATGCGGAAGGCGGG
>NZ_RAWA01000620.1 GCF_003611675.1 Corallococcus sp. CA053C | reverse complement strand
GGCGCGCTCACGACCGGCGGCGGGGCGACAGGCGGGGATGGCCGCAACCACCAGCCCAGTCCCACGGCGCCCACGATGAGCGCGGCGGTGCCCACGAGGGGCACCAGGCGCGACTTCGGCGTGCCACCGGCGGTTTCCACGGGCAGCGGCGATGGACCGGGCTGTCCTGTGGAGCCGCTCATGCTCACCGGGGCGAGTGGCTGCCCCTGTGGGCCCAGGAGGTGCCCTGCGACGCTACCGGGAGTGCCCGGCTGACCACTGAGACTGCCCGGCACGGCCTGCTGCCCTCCCATGCTGCCCGATGCAGCCTGCGGCCCCGGGATGAGCTGCTGGCCACCGAAGCTGCCCGGCGCGGCCTGCTGTCCACCCATGCTGCCCGATGCCGCGTGCGGACCCGTGACCTGGCCCGGCATGAGCTGCTGGCCACCGAAGCTGGCCGGCACGGCCTGCTGTCCGCCCAGGCTTCCGGGCGCGACGTGCTGACCCGTGACGATGCCCGGCACGGCCTGCTGCCCACCCATGCTGCCCGGCGCGGCGTACTGGCCGGGGAATCCACCGCTCGCGTACGACTGCCCCGCGATGCTTCCCTGGACCGGGGCGCCATGCTGCGAGGCCACGGCTCCGGCCGCCACCGCGGGCAGCGCCACGCCCGAGGGCCTCACGACGCCCGGGCTCGGCAGCTGCGTGGCGCCGAAGCCCATCGTGTCTTCTGGCACATGGGCCTGGGGCTGCTGTCCGTACTGGGCCGTGCCTCCAGGGGCCATTGTCGCATCGAAGCCGATGGCGTCCGCCGCCGCGAGATCACCCGGACCGAAGCGGTTCGTGGACGGCGCCTTGTTCACGGGCGCCATCGTCGCGCCCATCGCCTCCGCGTCACCCGGCGCCGCGGAGGAGGGCAGGGCGATGCCCGACGGCGGCGACGTTCGCGTGAAGGTCCGCGACGCTCGCATCTCCGCGGTCTCCGGCAATGACTGGAGCGTCGTCCCGGTGAGGTCCGCGATGAACGCTCCGACGTCCGGGTAGCGATCATCCGGGTTCTTCGCCAGCGCGCGCGACACCGCCGCCGGGATGTTCGCCGGCAGCTCCGGCATCAGCGTGGCGAGCGACACCGGCGGCTCGTGCACCACGCGGTAGATGATCTGCGCCAGCGAACCTCCGCCGAACGGCGTCATCCCGGAGAGCATCTCGAACACGATGCCGCCCAGCGCGAACAGGTCCGTCCTCGCGTCGATCTGCCGGTTGCGCCCCTGCGCCTGCTCGGGCGACATGTACTGCGGCGTGCCGATGAGCACCGCGTCCTGCGTCTGGAGCGTCTCCGAGGACATGACCTTCGAGATGCCGAAGTCGAGCAGCTTCACGCGCTCGCCCACCACGCCGCCGGAGTCGGTGGGCACCAGGAAGATGTTCGCCGGCTTCAAGTCGCGATGGACGATGCCCGCGCGGTGCGCCGTCTGCAGCGCCGAACCCATCTGCCGCGTGAAGGAGAACACCTCCTCCACCGACAGCCGCCCGCGCCGCAGCCGATCCTGGAGGCTCTCCCCGCGCAGGTACTCCAGCACCAGGAACGGACTGCCGTCCTCCAGCGTGTCGAAGTCCAGCACCTCCACGATGTTGGGGTGCCCCAACCGGGAGGCGATCTCCGCCTCGCGCCGGAAGCGCACGTGGAGGTCCGGGCTCACGTGCTCGCCGACGCGCAGCACCTTCACCGCCACGTGCTTGCCCGGAAGCCGCAGGTGCTGGGCCAGGAACACCGACCCCATGCCGCCCCGTCCCAACACGGAGACGACTTTGTAGGTGTTCCGGAGGACCGAATCGATGTGCAGCTCACCGTCAGCCGAGCGCGTCATGGAAGAGGGCGTGTCCTGATGACAGAAGGGTGCAAGGCACCACCGCGAAACGGGGCGTGACCCTACCACGCCTCGGACAGACGAACGCCCGGACCCTCACGCGAGGATCCGGGCGTCTTGAAGTCGATCATTCCCTGCTCACCCCGGAGGGCGGCCGGGACTCAGCCCCACTTGGAGAACTGACGCCGGGGCGGAGGCGTGCTGGCCCCCGCGGCCGGAGGAGGCGCGCCGGCCGGACGGGGCGACGCGGCACGGCCCTGGCCGCCACCGCGGGACGCCTGGGCGCCCCCGCCGCTCGCCTGCCGCTGACCGCCGCCGCTGGAGCGACCCTGGCCGCCCCCCGCGCTGCGACCGCCACCGCGTCCACCGCCGCCACCACCACCGCCATTGCCGCGACGCTGGCCACCGCCACGGCCGCCACCGCGTCCACCGGCGAGCGGCGGACGGTCATCCTCCACCAGGTCTCCCGGCAGGGTCGCGGGCAGCAGCGAGCGGAAGGAGGCATCCGCCACCACCGGCACGCTGCGGCGGATGGTGCGCTCGATGTCGCGCAGGTACTCGCGCTCCTCGGAGTCGCAGAAGGACACGGCCTGGCCGCTGGCGCCCGCGCGGCCGGTGCGGCCGATGCGGTGCACGTACTGCTCCGGCACGTTGGGCAGGTCGTAGTTGAACACGTGGCTCAACCCGTCGATGTCGATGCCGCGCGCCGCGATGTCCGTGGCCACCAGCACCCGCAGCGTGCCCGCGCGGAACTCGTCCAGCGCGCGCTCGCGGGCGTTCTGGCTCTTGTTGCCGTGGATGGCGTCGGCGCGCACGCCCGCCTGCGTGAGCTGCTTCGCCACGCGGTTGGCGCCGTGCTTCGTGCGCGTGAACACCAGCGCGCGCGGGATGGCCTTCTGATCCTGGAGCAGGTGCGTGAGCAGCGCGCGCTTCTCCTCGCGCTTCACGAAGTACACCTGCTGGCTCACCGTCTCCGCGGTGGTGGACGCGGGCGACACCTCCACCCGGATGGGGTCCTTCAGGATGTTGCGCGCCAGGTCCACGATGTCCGGCGGCAGCGTCGCGCTGAAGAACAGCGTCTGGCGCTCCTTCGGCAGCACCTTGATGACCCGACGCACGTCATGGATGAAGCCCATGTCGAGCATGCGGTCCGCCTCGTCGAGCACGAACACCTCGAGCGCGCGCAGCGTCACGTGGCCCTGATCAATCAGATCCAACAGGCGCCCCGGCGTCGCCACGAGGATGTCCACCCCCTGGCGCAGCGCCTGGACCTGCGGCGTCTGGCCCACGCCGCCGAACACCACGGCATGGCGCAGGGGCAGGTTCTTGCCGTAGGTGCCGAAGCTCTCACTGACCTGGCTCGCCAATTCACGCGTGGGCGTCAGCACCAGGCAGCGCACCGGACGCGCACCGCCCGCGGGGGCCTTCGCCGACAGGCGCTGGAGGATGGGCAGCGCGAACGCCGCCGTCTTGCCCGTGCCCGTCTGGGCCACGCCCAGGACGTCCTTGCCCGCCAGCGCGTGCGGAATCGCCTTCACCTGGATGGGCGTCGGCGTGGTGTAGCCCTCGGCCTTCACGGCCTTGAGGAGGGAGTCAGTCAACTGCAGTTCGTCAAAAGTCATGTAATCCCGCAATGATGGGTTGGCGCGCTTCCCCCTCAGGCGGGGGGCCGACCGCGCAGCGCGCCCTCCCGCGGTATTGCGGGGGCGCCTGGCGGTGCGCGGTCAGGCCGCGAAGCGGCCCGAAGCACCTGGAAGTTTCCAGGAACCCGTAAGCCCCCCGGGAGGATTCCCGGTGCTGCTCACGGTGAAGTCACACTGCCTGCAACGGGGGGCAATGTCCCGGGAAATCCATCCGGCCAGCGGACCGGTGGCTGTGGAGATTTCGAACAGCACTGCAGTCCGCCTGTTCCCCAAGTCCCCAACCCAACGTTCCGGAGGACGGGGCCCCCCTTC
>NZ_RAWA01000061.1 GCF_003611675.1 Corallococcus sp. CA053C | reverse complement strand
GCGGGGGGGCTCGAAGGTGGCGGGGAAGTCGGTGAACAGCTCGGGGAAGTCCTGGGGTGCGGCGTGCTGTTCGTCGAAGTAGTGGCCGGCGGCCACGCCCGCGATGAGGGCGAGCACGATGGCCCAGGGCCCGCCGATGAGGAGGCCGACCATGAGTCCCAACATCGCCCCGAGAACTTTTCCTGCACCCATGGCTTCGCTTCGCTCCCTTGCCTCCGGGCAGTTTTGCATAAGGTGCGGCGCATGACGGCCCAGTTGATCGACGGCAAGGCAGTGGCGGCGCGCGTGCGGGCGGAAATCAAGGCGGAGGTGACGCGCCTGAAGGCGGAGCGCGGCATCACCCCCGGGCTCGCGGTGGTGCGCGTGGGGGAGGATCCCGCCTCGAAAATCTACGTGACGGGGAAGAAGAAGGCCGCCGAGGAGGTGGGCTTCAACTCCTGGGAGCACCACCCGGACGAGACCATCACCCAGGAGGAGCTCCTGGCGCTGGTGCACCGGCTGAACGAGGACCCCGCCGTGCACGGCATCCTCGTGCAGCTCCCGCTGCCCAAGCACATTGACGCGGACGCCATCATCTCCGCGGTGAGGCCGGAGAAGGACGCGGACGGCTTCCACCCGATGAACGCGGGCAACCTGCTGTTGGGGCGGCCGGCGACGCGGGCATGCACGCCCTACGGCGTGATGCGGCTCCTGGAAGAGGTGGGCTGCAATCCGGCCGGCAAGCGCGCGGTGGTGGTGGGGCGCAGCAACATCGTGGGCAAGCCCCAGGCGCTGATGCTGCTGCAGAAGGACGCGACGGTGACGGTGTGCCACCGCAAGAGCGACCTGCCGGCGGAGGTGGCGCAGGCGGACATCCTGGTGGTCGCCGTGGGCGTGCCGGAGCTGGTGAAGGGCGCGTGGATCAAGCCCGGCGCGGTCGTCATCGACGTGGGCATGAACCGCAAGGCGGACGGCAAGCTCGTGGGTGACGTGGAGTTCGCCGCGGCCTCCGAGCGCGCCTCGTTCATCACCCCGGTGCCCGGCGGCGTGGGGCCCATGACCATCGCCATGCTGATGAAGAACACGCTGGAAGCCGCGCAGCGCGGCGTGAAGTAGTCGGCTTCCCAGAGGCCTCCCTGCCCGTGATGGCAGGGAGGTGGGAATGCCAGACGTCATGGCATCCATCCCGCTGCAATCAGTTGCGAGCCCCCTGGCCCGGACGTTCCCGGGCGAGCGTCAGCGCCGGGAGCGCACCAGCCGCGCGGGCGCTGGCCCTGGGCGCAATGGCATTCACAGGCACCCCGGCCCAGACAGACAGCCGCTCCAGGGCGAGCGTCTGCTCCGCTTCCGGCAGGTCGAAGATGGACGCGCCGTGGTTGCCGGCCGGCGTGAAGAACCGGTACGAGTCATTGCGCCGGCTCACCTCGAACGCGTTCGTGGACCAGGGGTCGTTCTCTCCGTAGATGAAGAGCATCCGCTGGCCGAACGCCTTCACCCACGTCTCGATGAGCGGAATGGAGAAGGGATTGAACGGGTAGGGCTTGATGGAGAAGGGCACCAGCGAGGCGGGCGCGTACTGGTGGGGATGGTGCAGCAGCCCCTGGAGGTGGTGCTCGTCGGAGGTGTAGCTGCCCAGCTGCGTGCCGGCCTGGAAGTAGTAGGGCGCGAAGAAGTCGATGTTGGAGTCGGTCAGCGCGAACAGGCCCGCGACGTGAGGCCGGGAATCGCCTGCAGCGCGGCGACGACGGCGTCCGGGGTTTGTGTGTCCAGTGCCAGGGATTGGACACGGGCGTCGGGCGCTGGCGCTGTCTCCTCGGGAGTGGGCAGCCCCTCACCACAGGCCTGGAGCGCCAGCGTCAGCGCGCTGAGCAGCAGGGCGGGTCGTCGGATGGACTTCAGCATGTGTTGTATTCCCCTCGGGGGTCCGGTCCGGGGGAATTTCAGGCCGGTTTGCGACAGACGGCGTTTGGACTACAACAGTGTGGCTCGTACGACGAAAGGACGTCTGAGGATGGTGGGCCGCGAAGAACGTATGGCGGGAGGTCTGTATGGGTTGCTCATTGGCGATGCCCTGGGCGTTCCGTATGAATTTCACCGTCCTGAAGACATCCCTGCGTCGGAGGCCATTGAGTACACGCCACCGCCAGGGTTCCGTCGCGCGCACGACGGCGTCCCGCCCGGCACCTGGTCGGATGACGGCGCCCATGCGTTGTGTTTGCTGGATTCCCTGACGCACCAGAAGCGACTCGATTGCGAAGACCTCGGCCGGCGACTGGTGAACTGGCATGAGTGGGGCTACCTCGCCGTGGACGGTCAGGTGTTCGATATCGGGATGCAGACCCGCACCGCGTTGGAGCGGCTGCGCGGCGGCGCTCCCGCGCTCCTCGCCGGGCCGTCTGGAGAGAAGGACAACGGCAATGGCTCCCTGATGCGGGTGTTGCCGTTGGCGCTATGGCATCAGGGCAAGGACGCGGCCCTGGTCTCGGATGCGATGGCGCAATCGCGCGTGACGCACGGGCACCTGCGCGCCCAGGTGTGCTGCGCGGTGTATTGCCTCTGGGCCCGGCGGATCCTTCAGGGCGCGGAGTCACCGTGGAACGAGGCCGTGGCCACCTTCCGTGACCTGTATCCGGAGGAGTTCCCCGCGCGCGCGGAGCTGGAGCAGCACATTCGTCCGGAGGACCTGACGCCGGGGCAGGGGACTGGCTACGTCGTGGACTGCCTGCGCTCCGCGCGCGACTGCGTGGAGAAGGGCCGCACCTACGAAGAGGTCGTCAAGGCCGCCATCCGGCTGGGCCGCGACACGGACACCACGGCCGCGGTGGCGGGCGGCATCGCCGGCCTGGTCCACGGCCTGAAAGGCATTCCGGACCGCTGGCGTTCCATGCTGCGCGGCGAGGAGTTGGTGGCGCCGCTCCTTCAGCGACTCCTGAAGGCCACGGGCTGACGCGGCCCCTTCAGTCCGGGAAGATCTCCAGCACGTCCTTCAGCATCGCGGCGCCCGTGCCACGCGCACCCTGTTCGGCGTTGATGATCGTGTTCACGCCGTGCAGGTCGCTGCGGAACACCGCGCCCATCTCCATCGCGCCCAGGCGGGAGAGGGGATGGGCCGCGTCCACGCCGGTGGGCCGCACGCTCCACTCCCACTTCCCACCCCCGAGCGGCTCCCCACGCGCCAGCAGCAGCACCTGGCCGCCCTTCGCCCGCGCCGCGTCCAGCTCCGCGCGCGTCACGCCGCGGATGCCCGTCACCGCCACGTCCTTCAGCGTCGTGGGCACGCGCATCACCGCGTTGGCCAGGATGACCAGCTTGCTCGCCGTGTCCCAGCCGTCCACGTCCAGCGACGGATCCGTCTCCGCGATGCCCAGCGCCTGCGCCTCCGCGAGCGCCGCTTCGTACGTCTTGCCCTCCGCCATGCGGCACAGCAGCAGGTGGCTGGTGTTGTTGAGCACGCCCTCGAACCGGCCCAGCTTCCCCAGGGCCAGGTCCCCGCGCCCCAGTGACACCAGCGGCATCGCGGCGCCCGCCGCCCCACTGAAGCGCAGCGCGGGCCGGCCCGGCGACTCCAGGTCGCTCATCGCCGCCAGCTCCGCGTACCCCAGCACCAGCGGCCCCTTGCTCGCGAGCACCGCCGGCATGCCGCGCAGCAGCGCGTCCCGCGTGATGTCCAGCCCGGGCTGCCCGTCCTTCAAACTCGTGGGCGTGGCCTCCAGCAGCAGGTCCGCCTTCACGTCGCGCACCAGCGCCCGCCCGCTCATCCCCGGCCGGCCCACCACCGGCAGCGATGCCACGGAGCCCTTCGCCCGCTTCACCTCCAGCACCGACGCGAGGTCCAACCCGTTCGGCGACACCGCCGCCCCGCCCGAGTCCGCCATGCCCACCGGCAGCAACTCCAGCCGGTAGCGCTCCATCAGCAGCGACGCGCGCGACTGGAGGATCTCCAGCAGCGGCACGCCCACGTTCCCCAGGCCCGTCAGGAGGAAGCGCACGGTGCGCACGGCGCGAACGCTCATGGGGCGAAGGCCTCGCGCACCCCGTCCCGGCGCAGCGTGAAGAGCATCCACGCCGCCACTGGCACTCCCACGAAGCAGCCGGGCGTCAGCGTGTACATGGCGCAGATGGCACCCACGATGGCCAGCCCGTACCCCTTGAGGTTCATCGCGTTCCACGCGCCCCAGATGGCCAGCACCCCGCAGAGCACGCCGACCACGATGGCCAGCGTGAAGCCCAGCGTGAACTCCAGCACCGCGGGCGTCTGGCCCGGAGCGGAGAAGGGGGACGCCACCTTGAGCGCCGCGAGCACCGTGGCCAGCAGGCTGAAGACGACGTGCAGCACGCCCACGATGAGCTGGAAGAACGCCGGGAAGCGCACCATCAGGTACACCCGGATGCGCGGATCACCCGGCCGCAGGTCTGGTCCAGGGCCGCTCACGAGCGGGCCCTCAGCGCGCTCACGATCATCCGCGTCGCGGGGGACTTGTTGAGCGTGTAGAAGTGGATGCCCGGCACGCCGCGCGCCAGCAGCTCCATGCACTGCACCGTGGCGTGCGCCACGCCCAGCTGCACCACCGCGTCCGGCTGATCCTTCACGCGCTCCATCTGAAGCGCCAGGCGCATGGGCACGGTCGCGCCGCACATGCGCGTGAAGCGCTGGACCTGCTCGTAGTTGGTGATGGGCATGATGCCGGGGACGATGGGGACGTTGATGCCCGCCCGTCGCGCCCGCTCCACGAAGTCGAAGTAGAAGGCGTTGTCGAAGAAGAGCTGCGTCACCACGAAGTCCATCCCCGCATCCACCTTGGCCTTCAGGTGTTTGAGGTCGTCCTCGCGCGACGCCGTCTCCACGTGCCCTTCCGGATAGCACGCACCCCCGAGGCAGAAGTTGAAATCCTCTTCTCGGACGAATCGCACCAGCTCCTCGGCGTAGCGGAACCCGCCCGGCACCGGCTCGAAGGTCTGCTGCCCCTGCGGTGGGTCCCCGCGCAGGATGAGCACGTTCTCGATGCGTGCCGCGGCGAGCCGGCGCAGCACGTCACGCAGCTCGTCCCGGGTGTGGCCCACGCACGTCAGGTGCGCCATGGCCTCGATGCCGGTGTGCTGCTTGATGTGGGTCACCAGCTCCACCGTCCGGTCCCGCGTGCTCCCGCCCGCGCCGTACGTCACCGACACGAAGCCCGGGTTCAACGGCGCCAGCTCCTCCACCGTCCGCAGGAGCGAGGCCACGCCCGCGTCCGTCTTGGGAGGAAAAAACTCGAAGGAGAAGCAAGGCTGGGAGGGATTGAGGCAGTTACGGATCTTCATGTCCGCAGCAGTTTAGACCTTCTGCGTCGGCCTTGATCGGAGAAGGTGCATCGCTATAGTCCGCGCCGTTTCACCACCCCCCTTCCAGGAGAAGTCAATGACCCGGCGTACGCCCCTCAACGAGGCCCACCGCAAGCTGGGGGCCCGGATGGTCGACTTCGTCGGTTGGGACATGCCGGTGCAGTACACCTCCGTCATCGCCGAGCATGAGGCCGTGCGCACCGCTGTCGGCCTCTTCGACGTCTCGCACATGGGCGAGATCGAATTCGCGGGCCCCGGCGCGCTGGAGACGGTGAACCGGCTCATCTCCAATGACCTCGCCCGCTGCCAGGACGGCCAGGCCGTCTACGCGGGCCTGCTCAACGACCTGGGCGGCTTCGTGGACGACGTCGTCGCCTACCGCTTCAGCCCGGAGCGCATCCTCATCTGCGTCAACTCCAGCAACCGCGAGAAGGACTTCGCCTGGATGAAGGCGCGCGCGGAGGGCGTGGCGCCGGTGGACCGGGGTGACGAGTTCGCGCAGATCGCCGTGCAGGGCCCCAAGGCCGTGGCGCTGGTGCAGCGGCTGACGAAGGCGGACCTGTCCAAGGTGGGCACCTACCGCTTCACCGAAGGGGAGGTCGCGGGCGTGAAGTCCATCATCTCCCGCACGGGCTACACGGGCGAGGACGGCTTCGAGCTGTACTGCGCCACCGACGACGCGGTGAAGCTCTGGGACGCGCTCCTGGAGGCCGGGCAGCCGGACGGCGTGAAGCCCTGCGGCCTGGGCGCGCGCGACTCGCTGCGCACGGAGATGAAGTACGCGCTGTACGGCAACGACATCGACGACGCGCACACCGCCCTGGAGGCGGGCCTGGGCTGGATCGTCAAGCTGGACAAGGCGGGCGGCTTCATCGGCAAGGACGCGCTCGTCGCGCAGAAGGCCGCGGGCGTGCAGCGCAAGCTCGTGGGCTTCGAGCTCACCGGCGCCGGCATCCCCCGCCACGGCTACCCCATCCTCAAGGACGGCGCCCGCGTGGGCGAAGTCACCAGCGGCACGCAGGGCCCGTCGGTGAAGAAGCCCATCGGCATGGGCTACGTGCCCGCCGCGCTGGCCGCCGAGGGCTCCACCTTCGACGTGGAGATCCGTGGCCGCGCCGTCCCCGCCATCGTCGTGAAGACCCCCTTCCTCAAGAAGTCCTGATTCCCTTCCATCCCTCCGCACCCCTGCGAGGAGCAGCCTCCATGTCCGATTCGATTCCGCAGAACCTGAAGTACACGAAGGAACACGAGTGGGCCCGCGTCGAGGGCAAGACCGTCGTGGTGGGTGTCACCGCGCATGCGCAGGAAGCGCTCGGCGACGTGGTGTACGTGGAGCTGCCCAAGTTGGGCGCCACCATCACGGAGGGCAAGCAGTTCGGCGTCATCGAGTCCACCAAGGCCGTGTCGGACCTGTACGCGCCCCTGAGCGGCAAGGTGGTGAAGGTGAACGACGAACTCACCGGCAATCCGTCCATCATCAACACCGACCCGTACGGGGCGGGGTGGATCGTGGAGGTCGAGCCCTCGGACACCGAGCAGGTGGGCAGGCTCCTGGACGCCGCCGCGTACGGCGCACTCCTGAAGTAATCCACGCGCAAGAAGTGGCGCGTCCGGATTGTTAGTGACGCTCCACGAGGCCCCGACCCCCTCGGACGCCGACTCCTTCCGCACCTCACGCGAGCCCTTCCGACCATGTCCTTGAACTGGAAGTACCAGGAGTCCTTCGCCGGCCGGCACATCGGCCCGGAGGCCCCCGAAGTGAAGCAGATGCTGTCCACGCTGGGTGTGGACTCGCTCGATGCGTTCATCGAGCGCACCGTGCCGCCCGCCATCCGCGCCCAGGAGCCGCTGCGCCTGCCGCCCGGCCGGGGCGAGAACGAGGTGCTGGCGCAGCTGGAGGCCATCGCGGCGAAGAACCAGGTGTTCCGGTCCTTCATCGGCATGGGCTACCACGACACCCACGTCCCCAACGTCATCCTGCGCAACATCTTCCAGAACCCGGGCTGGTACACCCAGTACACGCCCTATCAGGCGGAGATCGCCCAGGGCCGGCTGGAGGCGCTGCTCAACTTCCAGACGATGGTGACGGACCTCACGGGCATGGAGGTGGCGAACGCCTCCCTGCTGGATGAGGGCACCGCCGCGGCGGAGGCCATGGGCCTCGCGCTGCACGCGAAGGGCGACAGCACCGGCGGCGCGTTCTTCGTGTCCGAGGGCTGCCACCCGCAGACCGTGGACGTGGTGCGCACGCGCGCGCTGCCGCTGGGTGTGGAGGTCGTCGTGGGCGACCACCGCACGGTGGACCTGTCCGCGAAGAAGTTCTTCGGCGCGCTGGTGCAGTACCCGGCCACCGACGGCGTGGTGCACGACTACCGCGCCTTCGGTGAGAAGGTACACGCGGCGGGCGGCCTGTTCATCGTCGCGGCGGACCTCTTGAGCCTCACGCTGCTCACGCCGCCGGGCGAGTTCGGCGCGGACGTGGCGGTGGGCAGCGCGCAGCGCTTCGGCGTGCCGCTGGGCTACGGCGGCCCGCACGCCGCCTTCTTCGCCACGAAGAACGCCTACACCCGGGTGATGCCGGGCCGCCTCATCGGCGTGTCCGAGGACGCGCAGGGTCGGCCCGCGCTGCGCATGGCGCTCCAGACGCGCGAGCAGCACATCCGCCGCGAGAAGGCGACGAGCAACATCTGCACCGCGCAGGTGCTGCTGGCCGTGATGGCCGGCATGTACGCCGTCTACCACGGGCCGGACGGCCTCAAGTCCATCGCGGAGCGCGTGCACGGACTCACGGTGCTGCTGGCCCGGGGGCTGACGAAGCTCGGGTTCAAGCCGCGCCACGACCAGTTCTTCGACACGCTGCGCGTGGAGCTGACCACGGCGCAGGTGCGGGGCGTGCTGGCCGCCGCTGAAGGCGCGAAGATGAACTTCCGCCGCATCGACGACAAGACGCTGGGGCTCGCGCTCGACGAGACGACGCGCGCCAAGGACGTGGAGGACATCCTCGCGGCCTTCGTGCAGGGCGCGAACAAGGCGGGCGGGCCGGTGGTGCTGGAGGAGCTGGCCAGCGACCTGGAGAGCCCGCTGGCGAAGGAGGTCCACCGCTCGAGCGCGTACCTCACGCACCCCGTCTTCAACCGCTACCACTCCGAGACGGAGATGCTGCGATACGTGCGGCGGCTGGAGGCGAAGGACCTGTCGCTCACGCACTCCATGATTCCGCTGGGCAGCTGCACCATGAAGCTCAACGCCACCGCGGAGATGATCCCGGTGACGTGGCCGCAGTTCAGCAAGCTGCACCCGTTCGCGCCCACCTCGCAGGCGGCCGGCTACAAGGTCATCTTCGAGCAGCTGGAGCACGCGCTGTCGCAGGTGACGGGCTTCGCCGGGTGCTCGCTGCAGCCCAACGCGGGCAGCCAGGGTGAGTACGCGGGCCTGCTCGTCATCCGCGCCTACCACCAGGCCCGGGGCCAGGGGCACCGCGACGTGTGCCTCATCCCGTCCTCCGCGCACGGCACCAACCCGGCCTCCGCGGTGATGGCCGGCTACCAGGTCGTCGTCACGAAGTGCGACGAGAACGGCAACATCGACCTGAAGGACCTGGCGGTCCGCGCGGACGAGTACAAGGACCGGCTGGCGGCGCTGATGGTGACCTACCCGTCCACGCACGGCGTGTTCGAGGAGGAGATCAAGGAGATCTGCGCCATCATCCACGAGCGCGGCGGCCAGGTGTACATGGACGGCGCCAACCTCAACGCGCAGGTGGGCCTCACCGCGCCGGGCCACATTGGCGCGGACGTGTGCCACATCAACCTGCACAAGACGTTCTGCATCCCGCACGGCGGTGGCGGCCCGGGCATGGGCCCCATCTGCGTGGCCAGCCACCTGGTGAAGTTCCTGCCCGGACACCCGGTCATCCCGACGGGCGGAGCGGAGGCCATCGGCGCCATCTCCGCGGCGCCGTGGGGCAGCGCCAGCATCCTGCTCATCTCCTGGATGTACGTGCAGATGATGGGCGGCGAGGGGCTGACGGAGGCCACGAAGCTGGCCATCCTCAACGCCAACTACATCGCCGAGCGCCTCCAGCCGCACTACCCGGTGCTGTACCGGGGCAAGCGCGGCCGGGTGGCCCACGAGTGCATCCTGGACCTGCGCCCGCTCAAGAAGACCGCGGGCGTGGAGGTGGAGGACGTGGCCAAGCGGCTGATGGACTACGGCTTCCACGCGCCCACCGTGTCGTTCCCGGTGGCGGGCACGCTGATGATTGAACCCACGGAGAGCGAGTCCAAGGCGGAGCTGGATCGCTTCTGCGACGCGATGATCGCCATCCGCCAGGAGATCCGCGACGTGGAGGAGGGCCGCTCTCCCAAGGACAACAACGTCCTCAAGAACGCGCCGCACACCGCGCGCACGCTCACCGCGCCGGAGTGGAACCGCCCCTACACCCGCGAGCAGGCCGTGTTCCCCACGGCGTGGGTGCGCGACAACAAGTTCTGGCCGTCCGTGGGGCGCCTGAACAACGTGCTCGGGGACCGGAAGCTCGTGTGCTCGTGCCCGCCGATTGAAGACTACGAGACGCCCGCGCAGAAGGTGGCGTAGCGCTCACGTCCTCCTTCGGGAGTCACCGGGGCCGTCTTCCCATGCACGGGAAGGCGGCCCTTGGTGTTTTCGACGCCCGTGGCGCTTCAGCGAGGCCGCGAGGGCTCCACGTGCACGACGACGTCCACCACCTGCGGGTAGGCGCCGTGCAGCGTCTCCTCCACCTTGTCCGCCACCTCGTGGGCCTGGGCGGTGGTGAGCTGCGGATCGACTTCAATCTTCAGGTCCACGTAGACGCTCTCCTCCATGCCCCGGCTGCGCACGTTGCGGCACGAGCGCACGCCGGACACCGCCAGCGTGTGCTGGGACACCTGGAGCGGATCCAACCGCGCCGTGTCGGAGAGGATGCCCACCGCCTGCCGGACGATGCCGTAGGCCACCCACGCGACGAAGACCATGACGCACAGGGCGATCAGGCCATCCGCGCGAGGGAAGCCCAGCGCGACGAGGCCGATGGACACCAGCACCGCGAGGCTCACGAACACGTCCGACAGCGTGTGCTTCGCATCCGCGAGCAGGAGCGCGCTCTTGTACTTCTCGCCGTAGTGGCGCTCCACGCGCGTGACGACCAGGTTGATGACGAGCGTGAAGACCATCACCGCCGCCATCGTCACCGTCACCGTCGGGTGCTTGTCATGCACCAGCGAGTCGAGCGCCATGCGCCCCAGTTCCAGCATGCCCACGCCAATCATCGCGCCGATGCCCAGCGACGCGAGCGCCTCGAACTTGCCGTGACCGTAGGGGTGATCCGCGTCCGCGGGCTGCGAGGCCACGCCCATGGCCACGAGCCCCAGCACGTTGGAGCCGCCGTCGATGAACGAGTGCAACCCGTCCGCCGTCACCGACGCGGAGTGGGCGAGCAGGCCGAAGACGAGCTTGGCGACCGCCACCACCCAGTTGGCCACGAGGATGGCCAGGAGGACGAAGCGGACCTTCCGGTTGCGCTCCTGGAGCGCGGCGCTGCGGTCGATGACGGGCGGGGTGGCTTCCACGGTGGGGCAGGGTAGTGCCCCGGCCTCAAGTCCGCGAGCATCCGTTGCGTCGGGATGCCCGGCGCCAGACGGTGCACGGTGCGGCTACTGCCGGAAGAGGCGCATCCGGGGGCCGCCGCCCATCTCCAGGAAGAAGCCGAACTGGAAGCGCACCGTCGCGTCCTGGCCCAGCAGGCCGGACGGCGGGTTGGGGAAGGGCTGGGCGCGCTTGAACGAGGACACGGCCTCCATGTCCAGGAAGTCCAGGCCGCTGCTCTTCTCCACCTGGATGTCCTTCACCGCGCCGCGCTCGTCCAGGGTGATGGTGAGCAGCGTCTGCCGGTCGCGCCCGGAGTAGATGTTCCCCGTCGGGTCGCGCACGCGCAGCTGCTCGTTGGGGTTCCAGTGCATGCCCACGCTCTGCTTCACGCGGTTGAAGAAGCTCGCGTACTTCCACTCGCGCGTGTTGAGGAAGGTGCCGTCGCCCTCCTCCTGGTCCTGGAGCATGTCGTTGGGCGCCGCGCCCACCACCCGGTCCATCGCCGCCTGCGAGGGCATCAGCGTCGCGAGCCCCGGCGAACCGGTGCGGCCCGTGGAGCCCTCCTGCTCGCTGTTGTCGCCCTCGCCGGGCTGGATGCGCAGGCGCTTCGCGTTGCCCGCCGTGGCCTCGCTCTCCGACTGGTTCTTCACCGCCATGCCCGGGCCGCGCTCGCGCGGATCCGTCTTCATGGCGATCTCCTGCTTGCGGCGCGTCTCCGGCATCTCGAAGGTGGGCTTCTGGCCGCCCTGCGACTGGGGCCTGTCGTCCGCGCCCTGGCCGTTGTTGCCGGACACGCGCGGCGGCTGCACCTGCTCCGTCTGAGCGCCCTCCTGCTTCTGGGGCGCCGTCTTCTGGGGCATGGCGTTGCGGTAGAAGGCCGTCTGGTCCTTCGCGCGAGTCTCCTTCTGGACCGTGTTGTTGCTCTCGGCCAGGTACTTCGCGTCCGGGGAGACCTGATCATTTCCCGGCGCCACGTCCACCACCTGGCCCTCGGGCTTCTTCGTCTCGTCCGGCTTCTTCTCTTCCTTCGTCTCGCGCTTCTCGGTGGGGCGGGGCTTCGTCTGCTGGGAGGTGGGGCCGCGGTTCTTCGCCCACTGGTCGGACGTGAGCGGACGGACGGCCACGGAGGTGGGGCGGGGGACCGGGCGCTTCTCCCCCCCGGGCAGGTTCATCTGCACGTAGGACAGCAGGAGCACCAGCCCCACGAAGGCCACGTGCCCCACGAGCGCCAGGACGAGCGCCAGCAGATAGCGCAGGGATGCGCGCTCCTTGCGCCGCTGACGCCAGTCTGTCGGGGAACCCTTCGCCACGGCCTGATGATAAACCTCCGGACCGCCTCTTCAGTCCCGAACGTGCGGCCCGTAACAGTCGATAATCGAAAGAGATTCGCGTGTCCGGCATTGGGTACGCGCGAAGTGTCCTCTTCGGTTCAATAGATGGGCGCGACCTCCGCGCCGTTGAAGTAGTAGCGGAGGATCTCCGGGTAGCGCTGCCCGGCCTCCGCCCGGCCGATGGCGCCTGTCTGACACATGCCTACGCCGTGGCCCCAGCCACCGCCCCGGAAGAGCCACCCGGTGGGGCGGCCCTCGGCGTCCCGCTCGGCCTCCACGGTGGCCATGGTGCTGTTGAGCATCCCGAAGAGCCGGCGGATGTTCAGCTCCCCCCGGACCTGGGTGGCGCCCTTCGTGCCGGACAGGGACAGAAGCCGGGCCCGTCCGGACACCCCGCGCTCGGACAGGCTGAGGGCCTGGATGGAGCCCACGCCCAACTTCTCCGTGAGCGCGTCCACCTGGGCCTGCGTGAAGCGCTTCTCCCACCGGAACTTGGTGGGCTGCGCGAAGCTGGACAGCCGGCACGCGGCGGGCACGTCCGGCGCGGCCAGCCACGCCTTGAGCGACGACGGGCCGGGCACGTCCGGGGCGGCTTCCAGCAGGTCGGGACGGCCGCGCAGGCTGGGGTCGGGCGGGCCGCCCCACACCACGTCGTTGTCCTCGGTGTGGCCGCCGCACACGGCGCTGTAGACGGAGTCCACCAGCCGCCCGTCCTTGCTGAAGAGGGCCTCGCCCCGCGTGGCCTCCACCGCGGCGGTGGTGCTGGCCGCTTCGCCGGTGCGGCCCCGGTACACCGCGCAGTGCTGCTCCGAGCACAGCAGGTACGGATCCGCCAGGTGCTTGATGCCCACCTTCGCCAGCACCTCGCCCCGAGCGGTGACGGCCTGCGCCTTGAGCGCCTCCGGGTGCGCGCGCGCGAAGATTTCAGAGGGCACCAGACCCTTGAGCAGGTCCTCCAGCGGCACCACGTTCACCACCGCGAGCTTGCCGCTCCGGTCCGCCGCGAACTGGAGCGCGCCCCGGAAGCTGCGGTCCTCGAAGGCGTGGAAGTCGTAGCCCACGCCGTACTCCACCTGCCGCACGTCGAAGCCGCTGCCGTCCGGCGTCTCCGCGTCCAGCCGGTCCTGCGCGAGCCCCACCACCGCGTCGTTCTCGTCCCGCACCTCGAGGATGGCGCTCGACGGCTTGCGGACCTCCTCGAAGAGGGTGGTGCGCAGGCCGTACTGGCGCAGCAGGTCCGCCTGTTTCTCGGCTGCGCCAGCGGGCGTGAGGGCCTCGTCGCCCAGCAGCAGGTAGCGCCGGTTGTCGATGACCTTGCCCGCGATGCCGTACACGGAGCCCAGCGTGTGCGTGCGCACCGCGAGCCCCCGTGCGCGCCACGTCTCCTGCGCCTCCGCGAGGCCGGCCTTGTCCGCGAAGCGGAACTCGCCCAATTGCAGCCGCGCGCTCCACTGCGCGGGCTCGCCCTGCGTCACCCGCACCGTCCAGCGCGAGCCCGCGGGCGCATCCAGCATCTTGTCGCCCGGACCTCCGAAGCGCAGCCGCATCCGGCCGCGCGGCGAGAACGTCACCGCGTCGCGCCCCTCCATCAGCTTGATGGGCAGGCGGGGCTCGCCGTTGCGGAAGTCCAGGCGCTTCAGGTCCTGCGGCCCCGGCAACCCGGAGGTGAGCGGATCCGACGGGTCGTTCGTGGAGTCGAGCACGACGCCCGCATCGGAGACTCCGGACGGGGAGGGCGCCTTTGGAGACACCGCGTCCCGCGCGGTCGCGGTGACCTCCGGTTCACCCAGGCCCTGGGTGCTTGGCGCAGGAGGAGACACGGGCGCCGACGTGGCACAGGAGACGAGCAGCAGGGCGGTCAGGAGCAGGACGGCTTTGGACACGGCGGCGGCACCGTAGCCGCCGCGCGGTCAGGCGTCACGGTCCTCCCTTCCCCTGCGGCGAGTCCCTTCCGCGATGACCGGCAGTGAATAGAAGCGCCGACGCCATGCGTTGCCCCTGCTCATGCGAATTCACGGAGGCAACGGATTGACGAAGCGAACCACCCTGGTGACCTCCCTGGCTGCCTGTGCCCTGGCCCTGTCTTTGAGCGCTTGCGGCGGCGGCTCGGGCGGGTCCTCGGACCCGGGAAGCCCCTCTTCGGGAACCCCCGCTGGGACTCCCGCGGCCAACACCAACCGTCCCGCGGCAGGGAAGGCCGCCGCCACCCCCGGCGCGGCCCCTCCCATTGGCGTGCAGCCGGTGGCGGACACTCCCGCCGCGCAGCTGCCGGAGCACGCGGACCACGCTCCCATCGCGGAGCCCGGTCCCCAGCCCGCCGTCAGCGCCAAACCCATGACGGCCGCCCCGGCCACGGCGGCCGCCCACGAGTGGGTGGTGTCCCCCAACGGTGACGACGGGGCCGAGGGCTCCGCCGCCGCGCCGCTGCGCACCATCGCGATGGCGGTGGGCAAGGCCGGTCCCGGCGACCGCATCCGCGTGCTCGCGGGCACCTACGCCGAGCGCCTCGTCCTGGGCGAGAACGCGCGCGCCGGCACGCCGGAAGCGAAGATCACCCTCCAGGGCGAAGGCCGTCCGAAGCTCACGCCGGGCGGCGGCTCGGGCGCGCTCGTCCAGGTGCGCCGGCCGAACTGGTTGATCGACGGCTTCGACCTCGACGTGCAGGCGCAGCCCATCTTCGGCGTCACCTTCGAGGGCGACGTGCAGGGTGCGGTGCTCGCCAACTCGGAGCTGCACGACGGCACGGGCGGCGCGGGCGTCACGACGTTCAACAACGCCCGGGGTCCCACCCTGGAGAACAACAACATCCACGGCTTCGTGCGGACCACCGGCAACCAGGACTCGCACGGCATCGTGGTGCAGGCCGGCTCCTACGACGTGACGGTGCGCAACAACGACATCCACGACAACTCCGGTGACTCCGTGCAGTGCCTGGGGCCCGAGGGCGTCAGCGGCCTGCCACCCGCCCAGGGCCTGATGGTGGAGAACAACCACTTCTTCGGCAACCGCGAGAACGCCGTGGACATCAAGACGTGCCACGACGTCACCATCCGCAACAACCGGATGCACCACTTCCAGAAGTCGGCCACGGCCACGGGCGAAGCGCTGGTCATCCACTACTCCGCGAAGAACGTCGTGGTGGAGGACAACGAGTTGTACGACGCGTCGAAGGGCATCTCCGTGGGCGGCAATCACGAGGGCCCGGTGCCCCAGGGCATCGTCGTGCGGCGCAACCGCGTGCACGACATCACCGACGCGGGCGGCGGCGAGGGAACCGGCATCCGGCTGGAGAACTCGCAGGGCACGGTGGTGGCCAACAACACCATCACCCGCGCGAAGACGGCCATCATCCTCGGCCACGGCACCGGCGGCCCCACCCAGGCCCTGCGCGTGGCGAACAACCTCGTGGACGCGCCCATCGCCGTGGACCTGGGCGGCCAGGCCCCCAGCCTCCAGATGGCCTCCAACCTCTACCCGGCGGGGGCCCAGTTCATGCAGAACGGCCAGCTCGTGGCTCTGGACGCCTTCAAGGCCGCCACCGGCGACACGACCTCCACGGGAGGGGACACGGCGGTCTCGGACACCTTCGCCCCGTCGCCAGCGGCCCAGGACAAGGGCCTGGACCAGGGCCTGCCCTTCTGCGGCGCGGCCCCGGACATCGGCGCGGTGGAGCTGGGCTGCTAGGCCCGCTTCAAGGTCCAATGACTTCGGAAAAAACAGAAGGCCCGATGCGGAGCTTGCTTCCGCATCGGGCCTTCTGTCTGTGAGGCGCCACCCGGATTCGAACCGGGGAATGAAGGTTTTGCAGACCTTTGCCTTACCACTTGGCTATGGCGCCGGAAGTGATTGGGGCCGGGTTTATACGCAGCCCCGTAGGAGCCGGTCAAGGAAGCAACACCGTCCAGCCCCGGTTCTCGTCCCGCTAGCATGCGGCGCGGGGCGTCAGGCCCTTTGAACCTGGACCACGAAGGGACGACACGATGCTGCACGGCCATGGGGTTTTCCAGGAGGAGCATGAGGCCTTCCGCCGCACTGTACGAGCGGTGGTGGACCGGGAGCTGCGCCCGTTCGCCGGGGAGTGGGAAGGGCAGGAGGAGTTCCCCCGGGAGCTCTTCCGCCGCTTCGGCGAGCTGGGCTTCCTGGGCCTGAAGTACCCGGAGGCCCACGGGGGCACGGCCGCTGGCGAGCTCTACGAGGCGGTGCTCCTGGAGGAGCTGGGCCGCTGTGGCTCTGGAGGGGTGGCCGCCGGGCTGGGGGCGCAGTTCACCATCGCCACCGGCCCCCTGCACCTGTTCGGCACGGAGGCCCAGAAGCAGCGCTGGCTGGCCCCCGCCATCCGGGGGGAGAAGATTGGCGCCCTGGGCATCACCGAACCGGACGCCGGTTCGGACGTCGCGGGCCTGCGCACCACCGCCCGCCGCGAGAGCGACCACTACGTCGTCAACGGCTCCAAGACGTACATCACCAACGGCGTGCGCGCGGACTTCGTGGTGCTGGCGGTGAAGACCGACCCCGCGCGGGGCCACAAGGGGCTGTCCATGCTCGTCGTGGAGCGGGGCATGCCGGGCTTCGGCGTGGGGCGCAAGCTGCAGAAGGTGGGCTGGCGCGCGTCGGACACGGCGGAGCTCTTCTTCGAGGACTGCCGCGTGCCGGCGGAGCACCTGCTGGGGGTGGAGGGGCAGGGCTTCTCGCAGATCATGGGCAACTTCCAGTGGGAGCGCCTGTCGCTCGCGCTCGGCGCGGTGGGCGCCATGGACGACATGCTGGAGACGGTGCTCGCGCACGTGAAGGAGCGCCGCGCCTTCGGGCAGACGCTGGGGCAGTTCCAGGTGATCCGCCACAAGCTCGCGGAGCTGTACACGGCCCGCGAATGCGCGCGTCAGCTCACCTATCACGCGCTGGCCCTGCACGTGGCGGGCGAGTACGCCGTCGCGCAGACCTCCATGGCCAAGAAGGTCGCCACCGAGACGTGCTGCCGCGTGGCCGACGAGTGCCTCCAGCTCCACGGGGGCGCCGGCTACATGATGGAGTACGACATCCAGCGCCACTGGCGCGATGCCCGGCTCGGCCCCATCGGTGGCGGCACCAGCGAGGTGATGAACGAGATCATCGCCAAGCAGCTCGGGCTCTGAACCCAGGGCCGTCCAGCGGGGCCCTGGTGGCCCCGTTGGGGTCTCCGAGGGCAGGCGAGCAGGCGTGGTGGAAGAGGGGAAAAAGCTCCCGGGTTCTTGTTCAAAGGAACATGTCGCCTCGGGGAGGCCCCGGTGGAGCCCACCATCATTTGCGATGAGTTGTTCATGCGTCTGGGGGACGAGGATGTGCTCGTCCTGGATTGTCGCGACGCGATGGACTGGGAACGGTTCGAGATCCACATCCCCGGCGCGCTGCGCATGACGGCCTCGGAGATCGCCCGCGACCTGGGGATGCTGCCGGATGACGAGCTCATCGTCCTCTGTGGCACCACCCAGGACTGCGCCGACATCCGCCGCGTCTGTCGCGTGCTGCGCCTCCGGGGAAGGAACGCCGTGTGCCTCGCCGGGGGGCTCCACGCCTGGGTGACGGGGGGCTATCCCACCGAACGCCATGCACGCCCCCAGTCGCACGCCCACCGCTGAGCGGCGGATGCGATGCGTCGTGAAACGGTGTAAGGAGCGGCCTGTCGCCCCCACCGGAGAACCCCCACGATGGCCAAGCTTCGCGCTGTGCTCATTGGCGCCACCGGACTCGCGGGCCAGCAGTTCATCGCGGCCCTGAAGGACCACCCGTTCATCGAGCTGACCGGGCTCGCCGCCTCGCCCCGCTCCGCGGGAAAAACGTACGCGGACGCCCTGCGCGCCTCCAACGGCATGCTGGCCTGGTTCGTTCCGGAGCCGCTGCCCGCGGGCATCGCCAGCATGACGGTGATCAGCGGCGACGCGGTGCAGGCGAAGGACTACGACATCGCCTTCTCCGCCGTGGAGGCGGACGTGGCGCGGGAGCTGGAGCCGCGGCTCGCCCGCGACATCCCGGTGTTCTCCGCCGCGAGCGCCTTCCGCTACGACGCGGACGTGCCGCTCTTGCTGCCCCCGGTCAACGCGTCCCACGCGCCGCTCATCCAGGAGCAGCGCCGGCAGCGCGGGTGGAAGGGCTTCATCGTCCCCATCCCCAACTGCACCACCACCGGCCTCGCCGTGACGCTCGCCCCGCTGGCCGAGCGCTTCGGCGTGAAGGCCGTGCTGATGACCAGCCTCCAGGCCATGTCCGGCGCGGGCCGCTCGCCCGGCGTCATCGGCCTGGACATCCTCGACAACGTCGTGCCCTACATCCCCAAGGAGGAGCACAAGGTCGAGGTGGAGACGAAGAAGATCCTCGGGGCGCTCAACCCCGCGGGCGCGGCGCTCACCCCGCACGACCTTCGCGTCTCCTGCACCTGCACCCGGGTGGCCGTGCTGGAGGGCCACACCGAGTCCGTCTTCGTGTCGCTCGGGAAGAAGGCCACCGTGGCGGAGGTCACCCAGGCCCTGCGCGAGTGGCAGGGGGCCGAGGTGGCGAAGGCCCTCCCGTCCGCTCCCCCGCGCTGGATTGAAGTGCTGGACGACCCGTTCCGCCCCCAGCCCCGCATGGACCGGGACACCCACGGCGGCATGGCCACCACGGTGGGCCGCATCCGCGAGGATGGTGTGCTGGAGAACGGCTTCAAGTACGTGCTCGTCTCCCACAACACGAAGATGGGAGCCGCAAAGGGCGCCATCCTCGTCGCGGAGTTGCTGCGAGCGCAGGGCTTGCTGGGCTGACAGGGGAAAGGGCCCGGGGAGTGCCTTAAATTCAGGGTGCCACCCTGGCCACAACCATCTACTGTGCGCGCCCACGGACGCGCGGAAATCCGCCCTGAGGAGATTTAAATGGCCTACGTCGTCGCCGAGCCATGCATCAAGTGCAAGTACACCGACTGTGTCGAGGTGTGCCCGGTCAACTGCTTCTATGAGGGTGCGAACTTCCTGGTGATCCACCCGGACGAGTGCATCGACTGCGGCGCCTGCGAGCCCGTCTGCCCGACCAAGGCCATCTTCCCGGAGACGGAGCTGCCCGCCGACTGGTCCGAGTACAAGGCGCTCAACACGAAGTACTCCACCGAGTGGCCCAACATCGCGGAGAAGAAGGCCGCCCTGCCCGAGTCCGAGGAGTACAAGGACAAGAAGGGCAAGCGCGCCGAGCTGAACCTGGCCCCCGGTGGGAAGAAGTAGCGCGCCGCACCGCTCGCGTGCGCCCGTGCGGTTGAAGGCCCTTGCGCCCCCTGGCGTGAGGGCCTTCGTCATTCCGCCCTCAGCACGCTGAGCCGCAGCCCCCGGGCCTCCAGCGCGTCGCGCAGTCGCGCCACGTCCTCGGTGGGAACGGGCCCATGGCGGCCCTGGATGCGCAGCGCCACCTCGCGGGGCCCGGTGCGCTCCACCTCCACGGTGGCGTCCAGCGAACCCCGCAGGCTCAGGCCCAGCGCCGGCCGCTGTGACTTCACGAACACCTCGATCTTCTCGATGAGCGCCAGCGTCGATTCGACCTGCGCGACCGGCGTGCTGCTGGCGGGCCCGGCTCCGTTCGCCGCCCCGCGGCCTTCCGTCACGGCCGCGAGCGGAGCGCTCCCGGCAGGCGAGTCCGTACGCGCGTGGGACGGAGTCGGAGCCTGGATTGGCGCGGGACGGACTTCGGAACGAAGTGAGCGCTCCAACTCGCGGGCAATCAGCTCCGAGGCCCGGTGGGTCGCCTGATCACGTCCCTCGGCGTGAGCCTCCTGGCGCACGGTGCCCAGCCGCTGCGACTCCACGTGCATGCCCTGCCGGGCCTGTCGGAGCGTCTCCGGACTCCCGAGCGCACTGCGCGCGGTCGACAGGATGGAGCCCGAGGCCCTGACCTGCGGTGCGCCAGAAGAGGCGCGCATCGAGGGCCCGGAAGAGGAGGGGAGGAGTCCACCGGGACGGGAGGGCCCTGCCTTCGGTGTCCCCCCGGGCACGGGAACCGCGCCCCGTCGGGCGGCGGAGCTGGGACGCGCCGGGGCGCTACCGCGTCCGGAGGTCTGCTGGAGGACCCGCTGGAACGCGTCCTTCTCCGGGGGAACCTTCTCGGATCCGGACGGAGCTTCCTGGCCTTCGACCTTCATGGGGTGCCTCGCGCGAAAGGGACGCGAGGGCTTGAGCAGCGGCCATGCCAGTGCTGCCGGTGGCCTCTCCACGAGGGGCGGAGCTTCCAGACGGCGACACGGAGGGTGTCACCACCGGGATGGGTGTGCGGGGCGCGGGACGCCCGCTCAGCGCTTGCCGCCGAAGCCGCCCGGCTGGATGGGCGCGGTGCCCGTCAGGTCATTGAACGCGAGCGGGCACGCCGCCACGGCGTTCGGATCCGCCAGCGAGGCGTTCTGGGTCCAGTCCCGGTCCTGGAACAGGAGCGCGTCGCGCACCTCCAGCTCCTTGAGCGCCTTGCGGTACTCCCAGAAGCGGCCGCGCAGCAGCACCCGAGCGCCCTTCGGCAGCCGCGTCAGGTCCATGTACTGCGCATCCTTCAGTCGCGCCGTGATGCTCACCGTGGGGCGCACCCGCGGCTTGCCGAACTCGAGGTTGAGTCCGCCCGGCACCTCGTTCGGATCCGGGATGTAGTAGAGCAGCCGCGCGACGAGCGCGGGCGGTTCGGGCGGAGTGCCCCGCTTGCCCTTCTTCTTGGGCTTCTCCAGCTTCGCGTCGACGAACTCCAGGCCCGCGAAGCCCACCTCCTTGTCGAGGTAGTCGTCGCGGAACTTCGCGTCGGCCACGCTGGAGGCGGTGGCGTTGGCCTTCAGGACCTCCACGTTGTAGCGCTCGAGCATCGCGGGCAGCGTGAAGAAGAAGCTGTCCACGGGGTTCACGCCGTCCGCGGCGAAGCGCAGCTTGCTCAGGTCGAGCGGCGGGTAGTACGGCGCGAGCGCCACCGCGGTCTGCAGCCACTCCGGCGGCAGCTTCTTGTCGATGAGCACCCGCCGCATCATCGACACCAGGTACATGCTGGCCGGGAAGCGCGGGGTGGACAGCTGCGTGTTCACGGTCTGCAGCAGCACCGGATCCACGAAGAAGTTCTCGTCGCGCTTGTGCAGGAACGGCGCGGACTCACCGACGATGGTGAGCAGCGCGCCCACGAGCTGGGCGCAGTTCGCGTCGGACGTGCCCTGGTTCAGGGCCTGGTACACGCGGGAGCGAAGGAACCGCTTGTCCATGTCCGCTTCGCGGAACACGGGCGGTTCGCCGGTGCCGAAGAAGAGCTCCTTCTGGGCGAGAGCGGGCGACGACAACAGGCTCAGGGACAGGACGAGGAGGGCGCGAGAACGCATCGGCTTGGACCCTACCATGCCCTCCCCGGGACGATCCTCCCCCGAACGCCTCCACCCGTGCTCCCCGTGAAATCACCGGGGTGCCATCCGACGCAGGGAGTAATTGCAACTGGATGACCCCATGCGGTGGGGCCTCCGTGACCGGAGGCCTGGGGTGACGGAGGGCAGGGGACGGAGCGCCCGCGCGGGCGGTGGCCGAAACGGAGTCCGCCGAGTCACTTGCGGGCGCCTTCTTCCAGGGGGCGTGGTTTTTCCGCCTGTTGGCGGCGCAGCCTTTTGTGTACCTTGCCCTCGATATGCCGACGCCTCCCGAAACAATCCCGGCACCCGTCACCGTCGCCCAGATCAAGGACGAGGCGGAGCTCATGCAGGCCCTCGCCATCCGCGAGGTGGTGTTCATCGAGGAACAGCACGTCCCCGAGGGCATCGAGCGCGACGCCGAGGACGCGCAGGCGTACCACGTGCTCGCGTACCAGGGCGGTCACGCCATCGGCACCGGTCGGCTGGTGAAGCTGCCGGAGCCGCCCGCGGGACAGACGGGCACGTGGGGTCAGATTGGCCGCATGGCGGTGCTCCAGGCGCACCGCAAGTCGCGCGTGGGCTCGCTGTTGCTGACGACGCTGGAGGCCGAGGCGCGCCGCCGCAACGTCCACGGCATCATGCTGCACGCCCAGCTCTACGCGCTCGACTTCTACAAGAAGCACGGCTACCAGCCGGTGGGCGCCGTCTTCGACGAGGCCGGCATCGACCACCTGGAGATGCACAAGCGCTTGTAGTTGTGCGCGCGCCTTTCAGCGCCTCGGAGGACGGGGCGCGGGCGGTTCGGCGTGGCGCGGATCCTCGGGCCACGAATGCCGCGGGTACTTCCGGCACAGCTCCTTGCGGATCGCCGGGTAGTGACGCTCCCAGAAGCCCGCCAGGTCCGTGGTCACCTGGACCGCGCGCATGTTGGGGGCCAGCAGGTGCAGCACCAGCGGCACGCGGCCCGCGCCCACGCTGGGCCCCTGCGCCATCCCGAAGAAGTCCTGCAGCCGTGACTCCACCCAGGGCGGCTTGTTGGGCTCGTAGTGCACCTTCACGCCGCGCCCGCCGGGCAGGGTGACGCGCTCGGGGGCATGGTTCGCGAGCAGGCGCTGCTGATCCGACGTGAGGCGCGTGTAGAGCGCGTCCAGCAGCGACACGCCCTCCAGGTCGGAGAAGCTGCGCGCGCCCACGCACAGGGACGCCAGCGCATCGCGCAGGAAGGTGGCGTCCACGGCGGGAAAGCCCGCCTCCGGGAAGGCCTTGGCGAGCAGGGCCACGCGGGTGCGCCACTGCTCCAGCGCCTCGGGCTCCGCGAAGCGCTCCGGACCCGCGGCGAGCGCCGCCTCGGCCAGTACGCGCGCGGCCGCCTCGGACGGAGGTGCGGGAGTCCGCGTCTCCTCCAGCACGAGGTTGCCGTACGCCAGGCGGGTGAGGCGCTCCACGCGGCGCGACTCCGGGTTCCACTGGAGCGTGTCCATTTCTTCCAATGCGTCCGGGTAGAGGTCCAGCAGCCACTCGGCCTCCACCGCGCTGGCGAGCCGGACGACGGCGCCGCGACCGGGTCGCTCCTCGGCGTCCACGGCGACCATCAGCTCCGCGTCCTGGACGACGCTGAACTCGGACAGGCTGGTGGTGCCGCCGCCGAACATGAGCAGCTCCGGCGAGCGAGGCCGTCGTCTGCGCGCCACGCGATCCGGGTAGCCCGCGAGCACGCTGAGCATCAGCGCCTGCTCCACGTCCTCGGGGCGTCCAGGCCGCGAGCCCTGCTCCCGCACCGAGCGCCGCAGCTGCTTCTGCACGCGCTCCACGGCCTGCACCGCGCCGGCGTCCAGGGACAGTGACTGCATGCGCCCTGAGGAGAACCCCGAGCGTCCGGCTTCACGGAAGCGCTCCAGCAGCTCCAGCAGATCAGAGGGACCGCTGACGATGGCCGAAGCGCGTCCGCCGCCGCCCAGGTTGGCGCGGGCCTCGCGGCGGATGTCCCGCTCGCCCATGAGGGCCGCGAGCACCGCGGCATCGGCGCCCACGCCCCGGCGTTCGCCCTCGACGATGACGCGTCCCTGGCGCGGGTGGACCGGGAAGCGCAGCAGCCGCTGGCCTATGTCCGTGACCTTGCCCTGCGCATCCACGGCGCCCAACCGGCGCAGCAGCGTCTCCGCGGCCTCCATCGCGGGCGCGGGGGGCGCCTCGAAGAAGGGGAACGCGCCCAGGTCCTTCACGCCCGAGGCGCGCAGCGAGAGCACCGTCTCCGCCAGGTCGGTGCGGCGGATCTCCGGGGCCTCCTGGTCGGGGCGTCCGTCGAAGTCGTGCTGGGTGTAGAGGCGCACGCAGTGGCCCGCACGGGTGCGGCCCGCGCGGCCGGCGCGCTGGATGGCGGAGGCCCGGCTCACCTTGCCCAGCTTGAGCTGCGGCAGACCGGACCACGGCGAGTGCGATGCCACGCGCGCAAGGCCACTGTCGATGACGACCGCGACACCGTCGATGGTGACGGAGGTCTCCGCGACGTTGGTGGACAGGATGATCTTCCGTCGGGAGCTGCGGCGCACGGCGCGGTCCTGCTCGGCGGGGGACAGGTCGCCGTGCAGCGGGAGCACGTCGGCGTCGTGACGCTCGGCGAACTCCGCGCAGGTGTCGCGCGCGCGGCGGATCTCCCCCGCGCCCGGAAGGAACACGAGCACGTCGCCGTCGACGCCCTGGGTGAACAGGCGCTTGAGCGCGGAGAGCACCTGCTGATCCAGGTGCCGCTCATCCGGGGCGGAGAGGTATTCGACGCTCACGTCGAAGCGGCGGCCCTCGGAGCGCAGGGAAGGCGCGCCGCCCAGGTACGCGCGGACAGGCTCCGCCTCCAGGGTGGCGGACATCACGACGAGCTTGAGGTCGGGTCGGGCCGACTCCTGCAGCCGCCGCAAGAGCGCGAGCGAGATGTCCGCGGACAGGTGCCGCTCATGGAACTCGTCGAGCACGACGATGCCCACGTCGCGCAGGGTAGGGTCGGTGAGCAGCCGTCGCCCGAGCACGCCCTCGGTGACGAAGGACATGCGGGTCTTCGGCCCGCGCACGTCCTCGAAGCGGACCTGATAGCCCACGGTCTCGCCCACGCGCTCGCCAAGCTCCTCGGACACGCGCTGGGCGGCGAGCCGCGTCGGAAGCCGGCGCGGCTGGAGGACGACGATCTCCCGACCCTGACCCAGTCCGGCCTCCAGGAGCGCGCGAGGCACACGGGTCGTCTTGCCCGCGCCAGGGGGCGCCTCCAGCACGAGCGACCGCGCGCCTCGCAGCGTGGAGACGATGTCGGGCAGGAGGGGATCGATTGGGAGGGCGACGTCCGCCATGTCCGGGTTCCTCTTCACGGCGGTGCACTCACCGCGCGGCGGGTCTCAAGGCGTCCCTGCCTCGGACGGATCGGTCTTCTTGCGTCGACGGGGACGGACCGCCTCCGCTACTCCCTCAGGGAGCGGATCCGGATCCGAAGCGGCGTCCGCCTGCACGGTCTCGGGAGCGGGGGCGCTGTTCTTCGGAGGCCGGCCGCGCCGCACGGGACGCACCGCGACGGGAGCCGTCTCCGGAACCTCCCCGGCTCCAGGCTCCGAAGCAGAAGGTCCGGAAGCGGGGTCTTCATGCCCGCCCTCCGAGGCAGAAGCCTCCGCCGCGCCCGTCTCCACGGGAGCCGATGCAGGAACACCCCGTCGACCCTTGCGAGTCGCGGGGGGAAGAGAAGGCGCCTGCTCCGCGACCTCGGCCTCCGCGGTGTCCTCGGCCGGATCCGTCTCCTCCGCGCCGTCAGGATCCGCGGCCGCCTCGTCCTCCGAACCCTCGAACGCGTCCTCCTGCCCGGCGTCGCCCTCGTCTCCAAAGAGCTCCGGAGCGCCATCCTCGGCACTGAGCGCGAGCGAGCGACCCGCGCGCTTCCGGGGTTTGAGCGTGAGGCCCGCGGCCTCGAAGACGCCCGGCACGGGCACGAGCGCGGCCTCCGCGAGCAGCCGCCCCTGTCGCAACGCGACGTCCAGACGCCGCCCCAGGGACACCAGCGCCTCGCGCAGTGCGGCCTCTTCATCCGGGGGCAGCGGGGTAGGGGACAGGCTTGCGTTCCACGCGGCGAACGTCGAGGCCACGAGGTCCACGACGGGACGGACCATCGCGAAGTCGTCGCGGGAGAAGATCCGCGTGACGTAGGCACTCTTGAGCCGCCGCTCGTAGGAGGACGCGTACTCGTTCACCAGCTCGCCGGGGGCCCGTCGGAGCTGCGGAAACTTGAGGTGGGGGAAGAGGGCTTCGATGACGGGAGCGCGGCTGCTGGCGGTGAAGGTGATGCCCGCATGCAGCTTCTCCAGTGCATCCACCCACCGGCCCTGCTGGTCGAACGAGAACTCCTCGCGGGCCTCGTCGAGCTCGGGCAGGTCCTTCACCTGCTCCAGCAACCCGGCCGCCGGCTCCCGGGCCTCGCGCAGCCGCTCCAGCGCGGAGGCAAGCCACTGCTTCTCGGCCTCGAGCCCCGGTCGGCCGACGACCATCTCCTCCGCCGTGGCAAGTCGGGCCTCGAAGGCCTCGGCGAAGCGGATCAGCTCATAGGACTCGAGCGTGGACGACATGCGTGGACTCCTCGGAGGGGCGGCGGAGATAACACACCTTCACCGTCCGACGAGCAGGGCCTCCATGGCTTCCGGGACGGAGAAGTCGGCGAAGGCCCACTCCGCGCCAGCGTCGCGCAGCGCCTGGGGCGTGAAGTTCCCCGTGCCGACGCCAATCGTCTCCGCGCCAATGCCCTTCGCGGCCGCCACGTCCTTGGGTGTGTCGCCGATGATCACCACGCGGCACGCCTCCAGGGGATGCCCCAACTGCGCGGCGCCGGCCTGCGCGCCGTGCCGGATGAGGGCCACGCGGTCCTCGAAGTCACAGCCGAAGCCGCCAAAGGCGAACTGGTCGTGGATGCGCACGCGCTCCAGTTTCACCCGGGCGCCCGCGCGCACGTTGCCGGTGCCCAGGCCCACGGCGAAGCCCGTCCGCGAGCGCGCTTCCAGCACGGCCTCGCGCATGCCCGGGTGCAGCCGGTATTCGCGCTCATCGACCTTGGGAACCTCTTCGCCCAGGTGGGCGATGTACGCGTCGATGAGCGCGTTGATGGCGTCCTCGGACACAGGCACGCCGATGGTGGACAGCCCTTTGCGGACGATGGCCCGGTCCGTCATGCCGGACATGCTGAAGCTGTCGCACGCGTCGCGGCGCTGGTGAAGCCGTTCAAAGGCCAGGGCCATGGAGCGACGTCCCGCGCCACCGGTGGTGACGAGGGTGCCATCGATGTCGAAGAGGAGGACGGTGGGGCGCATGGCCTCCCATCTAACGGAAGGCCCCGTCCGACGCGAGCCCCGAGCGAGCCGCCAGGGAAGCCATCCCCGCCAGGTTCAGGGCTCGGCCAGCGTGAGGCCCTGCTGGAGCGCCTCGCGCACCTGCGGCACGTCCTCCAGGGGGAGCCGCTCCTCCAGTGTCTCCCGCACCCGCTGTCCCCCCAGACGACCGAGCGCCTGCGCCACGGCCTCGCGGATCCGCACGTCCCGGTCCTCCAGCCGGGCGCTCAGCGCCTTCACTGCTTCGAACCCCAGGCACTGGCCCAGCGCCGCCGCGGCCCGCGCGCGCACGTCCGCGGACCTGCGCGGATCCTCCATCAGCGCCTGGAGCGTCGGTCCCGCCTCCGGGGATTCCACCTGCGCCAGCGCCGCCACGGCCCGCATTCGCTGCACGTCCGGGACGCTCGGATCTTCGGCGAGCGCCGCGAGCACGGGCACGACCTCCGGCCCCAACCTGCGCCACGCCGCCCCCGCCACCGTCGGCTGGGCGAGCAGCTTCAGCGCCTCCTCCCGCAGCGGTCCGGGTACGGGGGCATCCAGTGGCGTGGGTGCGGAGGTCTTGACCGTCACCCGGGCCGGAGCCGCCTCGGACAGCGGACCCGCGCTGGCGAGCACCGCGAGGCTGATCAGGCCCACCCACCGAAGTGGGGAGGGACGAACGCCGGGGTGACGGGATGGCAGGCTCGGCATGCGGGACTCCCGGTGGAGTGGGGCCCTGGTTATATGCCGGCTGCCTGCCCGGACTCGATCCCGCTAAGGTCCAGGACCATGGCCGGACGCGTTTTCTTCTTCCTCCAGCACGCCACGTATGAGCCCGCCTTCCAGGCCGGCTCCATGGGCATCACCGCCGCCGCGATGGGGGACGACGTCTACTTCGTCTTCGCCTTCGAGGCCCTGCGCCAGCTCGTCCGCGGCGGCTTCGGCCTCGCGCACAGCGAGCGCGAGCGCACGGAGGCCGCCCGGGCCGAAGGCCTCAACGTCCCCACTCCGGCCCGGATGCTCGAGGAGGCCCGCGCCCTGGGCGCGAAGCTCGTGGCCTGCGACACCACGGTGCGCATCTGCGGCCTGTCGCCCCAGGAGCTCCAGGGCACCCTGGACGAAGTCATGGGCCTCGCCTCCATCTGGAGGCTGACGGAGGGCGCGCGCGTCCTCACCCTCTGAGCGGGACGGCGGGCTCGAAGGCCCCATGCCCTCCGGTTGGAGGTAGGTGTCCGACCTGGGACGGGCCCGGCCCACGAGGATCGCCTGACGTTGCAACTTGGCAGCTTCACCTGAATGGAACCGGACGGCCGCGAGTCGCTGTAGCCTCGGTGGGCGCTCACGCGTTACGCTGCGGCGCATGCAGTTCGTTGTTCCCCCCTGGAAGGAATTCCCAAAGCCTATGCGCGCCAAGTTGACCCCCCTGAGCGCACTGCTGGCCGGCATCGTCGGTGGTGCCCTGATGGCCGGCTGTCAAACCTATGACTTCGAGCCGGTGGATCCGCTCGCGATCGCCCAGACGACGAAGGAGACGGTGATCGCTGCTCGCAAGAGCAAGCCGGACGTCATGCTGCTGGTGGACACCTCGGGCTCCATGACCCTGCCGGTGAACCCCGAGCTGACCGTGAACGGCGTGAGGGTCTGCTACCTCAAGGATACCCAAGGCCGGGATTACAAGTGCGGCGAGGGCACGGCCTGCGACACGTCCGTATGCCCCACGCGTTGGTCGGAGCTCCAGGGGGCCATGGGCCCGTTCCTGGCGGAGAGCGGCAAGCTGGTCCGTTTTGGCCTGACGACGTATCCGGCGCCCAACACGGCAACGACCCAGACCGTGGCCCTGGCCTGCGCCGCCGCCACCGCGGGCGAAAGCGTTCGCCTCGCCATCCCGACCGGGCTGGATTCGGACGAACAGCTCCAGGCCCACGCGACGAGCCTCAACGCGATCCTGCAGGGGATCCCCAACAGCGGGCCGAATCAACCCAAGGGCGGCACGCCGACGAGCGGAAGCGTCCGGTTCACGGGCTCGCTCCTGACGGGCGACCCCGAGGAGCGCGATCAGATCGTCCTCCTGCTGACCGACGGTCTGCCCAACTGCAACCTGGAGAACGAGTACAACGGCAGCCAGACGGAGTGTCGCTGCACGCTCGACGACCAGTGCACGGCTCCCCTGAGCCCGTACTACAAGAGGGGCTGCCTCGATAAGAACGCCTCCGTCGCGGCGGTGGAGGAGCTGAAGGCGCGCAAGATCTCCACCATCGTCATCGGCTTCGGCGCGGAGACGTCGGCGGGCGATGGCCCCAGCGTCCTCAACGCGATGGCGAACGCGGGTGGTTTCGCGCGCGAGTGCAAGGCGGATGTCGACTGCGGCGCGGGCGATACCTGCGACCTGAACGCCAAGCGCTGTGGCCGTGCCTTCTATCAGGCCGCCAACCGGGAAGAGCTGGCGGGTGCGCTGAAGAACATCAGCGAGAAGCTCGCGACCACTAACCCCTGCTTCATCGGGCTCGACCCGAGCCAGCTGCCGTCCGACAACCAGCTCATCGTCGTCTACATCAACGGTGAGCGGACGCTCCAGGGGCCGGACACCTGGACGCTGGGCGAAGGAGGCGTGACGTTCACGGGGAACGCCTGTGCGCGCCTGGAGGCCTCGCGTCCGGAGGCTCCGGTCAGCGTCGAAGTGCGCGCCATCCGCCAGCTCTAGGCGGAAGCGGTGGGCGGAGGCAGCTTTACCCGGAAGGTGGCGAGGGTTATAGGGACCTCGCCGGACCCGGTCGCCTCCGCCATGAAAATCACTGTCCTCTCGCGCTCCGCCTCCATTTCGTCCACGCGGCGGATCGTCGACGCAGGTCGCGCGAGAGGGCACCGGGTGCGCGTGCTCAACCCGCTCCGGGTGCAGATGCATCTGGACGGGGGCAGCCGCGCTACCCTGTTGTACGACCGCAAGAAGCTGACGCCCACCGACGTCGTCATCCCGCGCATCGCCCTGTCCATCAGCACCTACGGGCTCGCGGTCGTGAACCAGTTCGGCTTGGCGCGCGTGCCCCTGGTGAACCATGCCCAGGCCATCGCGCAGTCGCGCAACAAGATGCGAGCGCTCCAGCTCCTGTCCGCCCACGGCATCGACATCCCGGCCACGGTGATGGCTCGCGACGCGGCCCACCTCAAGGAGATGGTCGGGCTCGTGGGCGGCGTGCCCGTGCTGGTGAAGCTCCTGCAGGGCCAGGAGAAGCACGGCGTGATGGTGTGTGAGAGCCTCCAGTCGCTGGAGGCCGCGCTGGAGGCGGTGCTGGGGCTCGGGCACAACCTGGTGATGCAGGAGTACGTGCGGAGCACCGGGCAGGACGTGCGCGTGCTGGTGGTGGGCGGCGAGGCCATCGCCGCGGTGCTGCGCAAGCCGCGCCCCGGCCGGCTCTCGCACACCCTGAACCGGGGCGCCCGGTTGGAAGCCCTGGCGCTGTCTCCCAGCCATCGTGCCACCGCGGAGAAGGTCGCCCGGCTGGTGGGCCTGGAGGTGGCCGCCGTGGACCTCCTGGACGTCCAGGGCCAGCCCAAGGTCTTCGAGGTCAACAGCTCGCCCGCGCTCTTGGAGATGGAGGCCGCGACGGGCATGGACCTGGCCACGCCCATCATCCTGCGCGCGGAGGCCCTGGTCTCCGGAGCAGCGCCCGTGTGGAGCGCCGCGCTGGAGACGCCCCAGGCGCTCCTTCCGCCGCCCGCGGCGCGCAAGGGTGTCGCGAAGGTGGGCGTGCCCCGGAGTTAGAAGAGAAAGGGCTCCCCGCGCGTCCGAAGCCCCGATATACGAGCGCCGCCTTCCTGGAGACGACCCATGCCGAGCCCCCGCCGCTTTCCGCATCTGGCCACCCTGTTGCTGACCCTCGCCAGCGCTCCGGTGCTGGCCCAGGACGTGGACCCCGCCACCCTCTATGAAGTCACCACCGAGGGCACGTCGACGCAGGTGAAGGCGGGAGGGCAGGGCACCTTCGTCCTGGCCATCAAGTCGAAGGCCGGCGCCCACGTCTCCGACGAGGCCCCGCTGAAGCTGGAGCTCACGAGCAAGCAGCTGACGCCCGCGCAGAAGACGCTGACGCGCGAGCAGTCGGTGGCGAAGAAGGCCCAGGGCCAGCAGTTCGTGGATCCGCGCTTCGAGGTCCCCTTCACCGCGGTGACCGCCGGAAAGGGCACGCTGGATGCGACGCTGACCTTCTTCATCTGCACGGAGAAGATCTGCGCCCGTCAGAAGAAGACCTTCTCGCTGCCCGTGGAGGTCCAGTAGCCCCCATGCGAGAGCGTTCACCCAAGTCCGGCGGCAACGAGCGCGAGCGCGGCGGCACCGAAGCGCCGCGCTACGTCTATGGCGTCAACCCCGCGCTGGAAGCCCTGCGCGCGCATCCCGACGCCGTGGAGCGCCTCTTCATCGTCGACGGGCAGGTGGGCGCCAAGGCCGCGGGCGAGCTGCTCAGCCGCGCGCGCGACGCCGGGGTCCGGGTGGAGAAGGTCGCCCGGGAGCGCCTGAACACGATGGCGGAGGGCGGCGTGCACCAGGGCGTCGTCGCCGAGCTCCGGGGCTTCCAGTACGTCGACCTGGAGGACGTGCTCGCCGCGGCGAAGGCCAAGGGGCAGCCGGCCCTGGTCGTCGTGCTGGACGGCATCCAGGATCCGCACAACCTGGGGGCCATCATCCGCTCGGCCCACGCGCTCGGAGCCCACGGCGTCGTCCTCGCCAAGGACCGGGCGGTGCAGGTGACGGGCACGGTGGCCAAGGCCTCCGCGGGCGCCGTCGAGTACTGCCCCATCGCCCGCGTCACCAACATCTCCCGCGCCCTGGAGGAGCTGAAGGAAGCGGGGCTCTGGGTCGCGGCCGCGGACATCGAAGGTTCGGAGCCCTTGTGGACCGCCAAGCTGGACGGTCCGCTGGCGCTCGTCGTGGGGGCCGAGGGGGCAGGCGTGAGGGAAGGCGTCCTCAAGCACTGCGACTTCCGCCTCCGGATTCCCATGGCCGGTCAGGTCGGTTCATTGAATGCGTCGGTTTCCGCCGCGATTCTGCTATACGAGGTCGCCCGTCAGCGGGGCCGTCCGGCCCGGTGACGACCCCTGGATCAATCTCCTTGACTTGGAGAGTGGGGACTTCTAAAAGGTCGCGCCTCTCAAGTTGCTGCCGGGAGGTTGACGGTCCGCCGGGAATCAGGTAGGGCGGGGCAGTTGCTGGAGTGATGCCGGTGTAGCTCAGTCGGTAGAGCAACTGATTTGTAATCAGTAGGTCGCGGGTTCAAATCCCGCCGCCGGCCAGGTTGGACGGGCCGCGGTGTTGGGCCCGGGAAGTGAAGGCAGTTCGGCAGTTTGTGTGTAGGAAGTGGCCGCAGCACCACAAGTGAATATCTGGAGGGATACCCAAGCGGCCAAAGGGAGCAGACTGTAAATCTGCCGGCTCTACGCCTTCGATGGTTCGAATCCATCTCCCTCCACTCGGCAATGCGGGAATAGCTCAGTTGGTAGAGCGTCAGCCTTCCAAGCTGAATGTCGTGGGTTCGAATCCCATTTCCCGCTCCAACCGTTGTAGTGCATCGCCAAGCCCTGATAGCTCAGTTGGCAGAGCGCGTCCTTGGTAAGGACGAGGTCACCAGTTCAATCCTGGTTCAGGGCTCCATTTTTCGAGGAGTGTCATGTCCAAGGAAAAGTTCGATCGCAGCCTGCCCCACGTGAACATCGGAACGATTGGGCACGTGGACCACGGCAAGACGTCGCTGACGGCGGCCATCACGAAGGTGCTCGCGAAGTCCGGCGGCGCCACGTTCATGGCGTACGACCAGA
>NZ_RAWA01000619.1 GCF_003611675.1 Corallococcus sp. CA053C | reverse complement strand
GGACGGGGCATTGGGGGCGGGCGATGGGCCGGCCTCCCCGGAAGCGAAGGAGCGTCCGCACGCCGTGGGGGTCGCGCCCGCGAGCGGGCACGGCGGCCCGTGGCAGGCCCAGCGGGAGCTGTGGGGCGAGCCGAGCTGGCGCCGCTGGGTGCTGGCCAGTTCGTTCGCGCGGCTCGGCGGGACGATGGCGCCGTTCGCGCTGCTGCTCGCCGGCGCGCAGGCCACGGGCGCGTTCTCCCAGGGCGCGTGGATGGCCAGCGGCTACGCGATGGGCATGGCCGCGGCGGCGCCGTTCCGGGGCCGCACCCTGGACCGTCGGCGTCTGCCGGGAGGCTTGCGCGGTCCGCTGCTGGCCCAGGCCGCGGTCTTCCTCGCGCTCGCGCTCGCGTGCTTCTTCAAGGCCTCGCTGTGGGTCCTGCTACCGCTGTCGGTGGTGGGGGGCGTGGTGCCCGCGGGGGTCGTCGCGGCCTATCGCGCCCTCCTCCCCGCGCTGGTGCCGAAGGCACGGCTGGAGGCGGCGTTCGCCATCGACGCGGTGCTGATGGAGGTGCAGTGGATCCTCGGCCCGTCGCTGGTGGGCGTGCTCGCGCTGGCCCATGCCACCCTGGGCGTGGCGGCCATCGCGGTGACGGGGCTCTCCGCGCTGGCGCTCAACTTCTTCCTGCCGGACCGCGAGCCCCCGAGCGGACCTCCCGTGGCGGCCACGCTGGCGTCGCTCGCGCCCTTCTTCCAGGGGCTGCCCCGGCTGCTGTACCTGTCGTCGCTGGCGGTGGGGGTGAGCTGGGGCGTGGTGGACGCCGCGCTGCCGCCCCGGCTCGCCGAGGTGGGCTCGCGCCCCGAGGCCTGGGGTGGCCTCACCGCGCTCCTGTCCGCCGCGAGCGCCGTGGGCGGCCTGCTGTACACCAGCACGCTGAAGGGCCGCGTCACCGGGGACGGCGTCATCCTGCGCCGGTGCCTGCTGTTCCTCGCGCTGTGGGGCGTGCTGCTCGTGCCGCTGGCGCTGGTGGCGAACCTCTGGGCGCTGGGGGCCGCGCTGGCGGCGGCGGGCATCTTCCTGGCGCCCCAGGCCGCGATGCAGGCGACGCTGCTGCAACGCCAGCTTCCGGAGAGCCGGCAGGCGGAGGGCTTCGCGCTCTCCAACGCATGCTTCGCGCTGGGCCTCAGCCTGGGCAGCGGCCTGGTCGCCGCGATGCTGGAGAGGGCCGGGCCGCACGGCGCGCTGCTCACCGCCGGGGTGCTGCCCGTGGCGGTGGCCACCGTGGGCGTGCTCGTCTGGCGCTCGCGGGCCTGAGCGCGAGCACTCACCCGCGACCTTCGAGCGGCGAGTGACGCGGCAGGTGCACGAGGAACGTGGTGCCATCCTGCTCGGTGGAGCGCACGCGCAGGCGGCCTCCGTGCGCGTCCACGATGTGCTTCACGATGAACAGCCCCAGCCCCAGCCCATGCGCCAGCCGGCTGCCTTCGCTGACCTCCGCGCGCTTGAGGGGTTCGAACAGGTGCGGCATCAACGCGCGCGGAATGGGGCGCCCCTGGTTGTTCACCGCGAGCGTCACCCCTTCCTGCTGGCCGCGCAGCCGCACGCGCACCGGACAGCCCGCCTCTCCGTACGCGAGCGCGTTGTTCACCAGGTTGGTGATGACCTGCGCCAGCCGGTCCGGGTCGCACGACACGTGGGCGTCGCCCCGGTGGTCCACCTCCAGCCGGCGGTCGGGGTGGGCCTGCTGCACCTCGTCCATCACCTGGCGCACCAGTTCCATCAGGTCCACCCCGCGAGGTGACATGGGGATGCCGCCGCCCAGCCGGGCCTGGGTGAAGTCCAGCACGTCGCGCAGCATGCGGTGGGCCCGCTCCGCGCTGGCGAGGATGCGGGCGACGGCCTTCTGGTCGCGTGGATCCGCGTCCTCGCGCCGGGCCAGGACCGTGGCCGCCATGGTGATGGCGGAGATGGGGTTGCGCAGGTCGTGCCCGACGATGCCGATGAGCAGCTGCTCGAACTCCGCGCGGCGCCTCGCCTCCATCTCCGCCTCGTGCCGGCCGGTGACGTCCTGCATGGCGCCCACCATGCGCACCGGCTGCCCGCGCAGGTCCTTCACCACGCGGCCCCGGTCCTCGATGAAGGCCCAGGTGCCGTCGCCCCGTCGGATCCGGTACGCCGCCTGCCAGTGGCCCTCCGGGCTTTGGATGGCCTCCCGGAGTCCCCGGGTGACGCGCTCGCGGTCCTCGGGGTGCAGGCTCTCCATCCACCAGGTGAGGTTCATGCGGGGCAGGCCCCGGGACGCGTCCAGCCGCAGGATGTGCGCGGACAGCTCGCTCCAGTCGATTTCATTCGTGAGCAGGTCCCAGTCCCAGATGAGGTCGCGGGTGGCCAGCGTGGCCAGCCGGTAGCGCGTCTCCGAGGTGCGCAGCTCCTGCTCCGCCCGGCGCCGCTCGGTGATGTCCAGCGACACACCCGACACGCCCACCACGCGCCCGTCCGGGCCGGACACCGGCAGGAAGCGGACCTCGAACCAGACCCCGAAGAGGAACAGCTCCGCCGACAGGCTCTCCCCGGCGAGCGCGCGGTGGATGAGCTCCACCACGTCCCGCCGGTCCCGGAACAGCTCGTACACGGAGCTCCCGCGCCTCACCTCGCTGGGCGACTGCACGGTCTTCACGCCCTCGCCCTCGAAGAGGGTGATCATGCCCTGCGCGTCGAAGGCCCACAGGACGACGGGGAGCTGGGTAAGCACGCGGTGGAGCTGCTCGCGGGCCTCGTCCAGCTCCCGGCGCAGCACGCGCGTGGCGGTGATGTCCATGGACACGCCGCACACGGCCCACGCATCCTCGCCCTCGACGGTGGGCAGGGGGAACTTCAGCGTGTGGTAGACGTGGAGCCCATCCGGCTGGGGCACCAGCTCGTCGAACACCAGCGACTTGCGCGCCGCCAGCACCTGCCGGTCGTTCTCCAGGAAGCGCTCCGCCGTCTCCCGGGGGAACAGCTCCAGGTCCGAGTGTCCCAGCACGGCCTGGCGCTGATGGCCGGAGATGACCTCGAAGGGGCGGTTGATGAAGAGGTACCGCCCGTGCGCGTCCTTCGCGTAGACGGCCGCCGGGGCATGGTCGAGGATGGTCTGCAGCCGCCGCTCCCGCATCCGCAGCGTCTGTTCGTGCTCGTGGATGTAGTGGACCACCGCCTCCGTCAGCGAGCCGTCCAGCGCGCGCCAGAGCGCCCGCATCGCCGTCGACCCCAGCGGGCGGTGGGTGGGCTCCAGCGTCTCCAGGAGGACCTCACGCAGCAGGCCATACTCCTCCACCAGCGTCTCCACCCGCCCCCCGGAGTGGAAGCGCTTCCGGCCAAGCTCCCGGCCCTCCACCCGCGCCGGCTCCAGCGCCCAGTCCTCCTCCACGCCCTGGCGCAGGATGAGCACCAGCGCATCCACCAGCCGGTGCAGTCCCTGCAGCCGTTCATGGAAGGCGGCGGGAGCATCGTCGAAGGACGCGCCCACCCGCGCCACCCAACGCCGGACGATGTCGTCGCGCAGTCCCTCCACGAGGTCGGCGAGCGAATCCGTCGGCGAGGCGAAGGGGTTCATGGCGGGGCCCCGCTCCCGCGCGAGCGGCCCGGATGGCCCAGGCCCGTCACTCCCCATGGCCCGACACAGGCCCGGGAAGGCCCGGTGCCCGGACCGCCCGCACGCACGCACGCCCCTGCTCCTCCGGAGACACCGGTGGGCTGAAGCAGGACGCCTGCTGTCGGAAGTCTGAGTTGCACCGTGCTCCTGCCCCTTGGACGCGTCCGGAGTGGTAGGGAAGATGGTCATGATGCCCCGCATGTTGG
>NZ_RAWA01000618.1 GCF_003611675.1 Corallococcus sp. CA053C | reverse complement strand
TTACTACGCGTCTCGTGGGCTCGGAGATGTGTAAAAGAGACAGCCCCATCACCGCCCCCGTCTCCACGCCCGCGGCGGCGGAGGTCGTGCTCGGCATCGACGTGGGCACCTCGCACGCGCGCGTCGCGGTCCTCATCGACGGCGTCCCCACGCTCATCCCCATCCCCGGCACCGACGACCTGGGCCTGCCTTCCGTCATCGCGGTCGACGCGGACGGTGAGCCGCGCATCGGCACCGCGGCCCTCGCCGAAGCCGCCCGCGCGCCCCGGAACGCCACCACCGGACTCAAGCGGCTGCTCGGCCTGCGCGCCCGCTCTCCGCACCTGCGCTGGCTGGGCCCGCAGCTCCCCTTCCCCGTCGCCACCGACCTTCGCGGCGACGCGGGCGTGGAGCTCGGCGGCCGCGTCGTCAGCCCCGCCCTCTTCACCACCCTGCTCCTGCGCGAGCTGCACCAGGCGGCCACCGCGTTCCTCGGCCGCAAGGTGACGCGCGCCGTCCTCTGCGCCCCCTCGCACTTCACCGAACGCCAGCGCGCCACCCTGCGCGAGGCCGCCGCCCAGGCCGGGCTGGACGTGCCTCGCGTGCTCACCAACAGCGCCGCCGCGGCGCTCGCGTACGCACACGGCCGGGGCATGGCCCGCAAGCGCGTGCTCGTCGTGGACCTGGGCGGCGGGGGCCTGGAGGTCTGCGTCGTGCAGGTGACGGGCGACGACCTGGAGGTCATCACCACCGGCGGCGACCCCACCCTGGGCGGCATGGACTTCGACGCCCGCATCGCGGAGCTGCTCGTCAGCGACCTCTCCGAACAGGGCCACCCGCGCCCCGAACACCTGCTCGACTGGGGCCCCCTGCGCGCCATCGCCGAGTCCACCAAGCAGGCCCTCTCCACCCGCGACTCCGTGGACGTCACCCTGCCCACGGGCAAGGGCCCCACGCTCGACCGCGAGCGCATGGAGGCCCTCACCGCCGACCTCGCCCAGCGCGTCGTCGCCGTCACCCGCGAGGTGCTGGAGTCCAACGCCCTCTCCCCGCAGGGCTTGGACGCCGTGCTGCTCGTCGGAGGCCAGAGCCGCGCACCGCTCGTGCGCCGCCGGCTGGAGGAGAGCCTGGGCGTGCCCGTGCGCGACGACGTGGACGCGCGGAGCGCGGTGGTGCGCGGCGCCGCGCTGCTCGGCCACGCGCTGCTGCTCGCGGAGACGGGCAAGCCGTCCGCCAGCGTCTCCGAGGTGCTCACCGCCCCCATCGGCGTCGCCGAACACTCCGGCACCTTCCGCCGCGTGCTGGAGCGCAACACCCGCCTGCCCACGTCCAAGACCCTGGTGCTCCCCGTCACCGCCCCCGGCCCGCTGGGGCTCGCCTTCTTCCAGGGCACCGCGACCGCGTCCGTGGACAACGAGTGGCTTGGCGCGCTCCACCTCACCGTGGAGCGCCCCGGCGAGGTGGAGGTGCACCTGGAGCTGTCCACCGACGGCACCCTGACCTTCAGCGCCACCCTGCCCGGCGGCAAGCGTCAGCCCGTGGCGCTCGCGATGGAGGACCTGGACGACGCCGCCCGCGAGGCCCTCATCGCCCGCTCGCCCTTCCTCACCGGCCCCGAAGCCCGCCCGAGCGGCCTGCTCTCCGGCCTCAAGAAGCTCTTCGGCCGACGCTAGCGGCCCTCGCCCCCCTGGCTCCGTCCCCCGGGCGGGTGCTGCGTCCAGCCTCCCATTCCCAGCTTCCATTCCAGGTCCCACACAGCACAACGGGGAGGAACCTGGACATGAGACGGATTTCAATGATGGCAGGCGTGGTGGCAGCAAGCGTGTGCGTGGCCGGCCCGGCTTTCGCAGTGGATGCAACCCAGGTGGGGCGCAGGATTGGCTACAAGGAACAGGACCTGAAACCCGGCCTGGACGTGCGCGTGGGCCTGGGCGGCTACACCGGAGAGCTGGACAATGAGACGGGCGTCGGAGGGCTGTTCGGCATCAACGCCATCGCCCAGGCCTCTCCCCTGCTCGGCGTGGAGGTCGGCTACGAAGGCCAGCGCATCCCCATCGATGATGCCCGCGTGCGCGACGGCCAGCACATCTTCCGCAACAACGGGACGCTCCTGGGCAAGCTGGGCCCCGTCATCAAGGACAAGCTGCACCCGTTCGTGGGCCTGGGCGTGGGCCTGAGCTACCTGGACTCCTCCTCCGGCTCGGAGCCCATCTACAGCAACGACTGGCAGACGGAGTTGCCGCTGGCGGCGGGCGTCGACTACCGCGTCGGCAGCCTCTTCGCCGGCGTGCGCGGCACCTACCGCCTCGTCGGTGGCGAGGAGCTGACCACCGTCCCCGGCACCACCGACGACGCCAAGGGCAGCCTCTTCAACGGCAACATCACCGTGGGCGGCCGCTTCTAGAGCGCCGCCCCCCAGGCCCGCGTCCGCGAAGGGACGCGCTTCACAGCTCGAAGCGCGTCATCAGCACTTCCGGACGCGGGTCCTTTACCCACGCATCCAGCACGGCCTGCGCCGGCGAGTGCCCCGACGCGGCCACCGCCTCCAGCGGAGCCAGCAGCGGCGCATCCAGCGGATCCAACCGCTGGAGCCCGCGCTTCGCGATGGCCACCATCTCCCCGGCCAGCCGGTGCAGTTCGTGCGCCCCCAGCTTCCCGCCCAGCCCCTCGCGGCGCGCGGTGTCGTGGAACGACAGGTGCTCGGTGAAGGTCAGCCGGGGCAAGAGCAGCTCCGCCTCGTCCAGCGCCTGCTTGTCGTAGAGGATGCCGCGCCACAGGGCGCCCAGGGCCCCCGTCATCTCCGCGCTCGCACAGTCCGCGCCGCGCACCTCCAGCACCTTCTTCAGCCGCACCTCGGGGAACAGCGTGGACAGGTGGTCCGTCCAGTCCCCCATGTCCGGCGGCTTGCCCTCGTAGCCCTCCTTCAGGAGCTGGCGGAAGGTGAGCTTCGGGTGGCGGTACTCGCCCTCGCGGCGCAGGAACAGGAGCGGCGCATCCAGCGCCCAGTCCACGTACGCCTGATAGGAGAACGAGCCGTCGAACCAGGACGGCAGGTAGCCGCACCGCGTGGGGTCCACCTCTTCCCAGACGCGGCTGCGGAAGGACATGTAGCCGGACGGCTTGCCTTCCACGAGCGGGCTGTTGGCGTACAGCGCCACCAGCAGCGGCGACAGGCGCGCCACCGTCACCGTCTTCTTCACGCAGTCCGCTTCGTCCGCCCAGTCCAGCGACACCTGCCCGGTGGACGTCATCAGCATCATGTTCAGCGCCAGCCGGCCGCGCTCCGGCAGCGTGCGGCGCATCACCTGGTAGCGCGTCTTGGGCATCCAGGGCATCTCACCCGTCGTGCCCACCGGCCGGTAGCCCAGCGCCACGAGCCGCAGGCCCAGCTGGGACGCCGCCGCCTTGGTGTCCCGCAGGTGCGCCAGGTTCTCCGCGTGCGCCTCGCGCGCCGTGAAGAAGGGACTGCCGGACAGTTCGAACTGCCCGCCCGGCTCCAGCGAGATGGCCTCGATGCCGCGCTGCAACGCGATGACGGGCGACTGGGGCGTCTCGCGGAAGGGCGCGTAGCCCCCCGGCGCCAGCTTCTCCAGCAGCGCCCCCACCCCGTTCGGCCCCTCGTAGGGCACGGGTTGGGCGGACCCCACCGGGTAGATGAACTTCTCGTGCTCCAGCCCGAGCCGATGCTCGGTGCGGGGCTTGCCCGCCGCCCGGAGGCTCTCTACGAGCGGGGCGGAGGACGTGAGGGGCTCGGAGGCCACGCGCTTGAGGTCGAGGGACATGAGGGCGCCCTATATAACGGGGCTTGTCGCCCTTGCCCTCAATTGAACGACCCACCGCCATGCGCCCTGCGTCCCCC
>NZ_RAWA01000617.1 GCF_003611675.1 Corallococcus sp. CA053C | reverse complement strand
GGGCGGGCTGGTGGCCGCCTTCCTGGCCGCCCTCCGCAAGAGCTGAGCACCAGAACCCAAAACGGATGTCAGAGGGGTGGACTAGGGTCTACCCATCGCGTACTAAAAGCGCGTTCAGGTGGGCCGGGGTGGCCCACTCTTCCAAGGAGCGACGAGAAATGGCCGTGAATCAGGAGAAGGAAAAGGCGATCGAGTTGGCGCTGGCCGCGGTGGAGCGCCAGTTCGGCAAGGGTTCCATCATGCGGCTCGGCAACGACGAGCCGATGATGAAGGACATCCAGGCCATCTCGACGGGGTCCATCTCGCTCGACATCGCGCTGGGCGTGGGCGGCGTGCCGCGGGGGCGCATCATCGAAATCTTCGGGCCGGAGTCCTCCGGCAAGACGACGCTGTCGCTCCACATCGTCGCGGAGGCGCAGAAGCGCGGCGGCGTGTGCGGCTACATCGACGCGGAGCACGCGATGGACGTGGGCTACGCGCGCAAGCTGGGCGTGCGCACGGACGACCTGCTGCTGTCCCAGCCGGACACCGGTGAGCAGGGCCTGGAAATCGCGGAGATGCTGGTGCGCTCGGGCGCCATCGACGTGCTGGTGGTGGACTCGGTGGCCGCGCTCGTGCCGAAGGCGGAGCTCGAGGGCGAGATGGGCGACGCGCACATGGGCGTGCAGGCGCGCCTCATGAGCCAGGCCCTGCGCAAGCTCACGGGCACCATCTCCAAGAGCCAGACGTGCGTCATCTTCATCAACCAGATCCGCATGAAGATTGGCGTGATGTTCGGCAACCCGGAGACGACCACGGGCGGCAACGCGCTGAAGTTCTACGCGTCGCAGCGCATGGACATCCGCCGCGTGGGCGCCATCAAGAACGGCGACAACGTGGTGGGCAGCCGCACCCGCGTGAAGGTCGTGAAGAACAAGGTCGCGCCTCCGTTCAAGGAGGTCGAGTTCGACATCATGTACGGCACGGGCATCTCCCGTGAGGGCGACCTCATCGACCTGGCCTCCAACGAGAACATCGTGGAGAAGAGCGGCAGCTGGTTCTCCTTCAAGGGAGAGCGCATCGGCCAGGGCCGGGAGAACGCGAAGGAGTTCCTGCGCGAGCACCCGGAGACGCAGAAGGAGATCGAAACCCTGGTGCTGGAGAAGTACGGCATCGGCAAGGCCGCCGCCGCGGGTGCGCCCGTCGCGGAAGCCCCCGCCGAGCCCGCCGAGGGCGAGAAGCGCCCGCGCGTGAAGGCCGTGAAGTAGGCGGTCCCGGCTCGCGCTGAAGCAAAAGGCCCACCGCGTTCCTCCGGGGGGAGCGGCGCGCGTGGACCTGGAGGGAGAGGCCGACTGCCAGCACTGGCGGTCGGCCTCTTCTTCTTGGCGCGTGTGGGCGGGCAGGTGGGGCGCGGCCGCGTGACGCGTGAGGTCATGCGGGCGTGTCGCGGGGATGTTTCGTGTGGAGGGAGGAGGGGCTCTAGACTTCGCGGCCCGGGAACCCCTTCCACCGCTTCCCACTGGAGTCCATCGCCTTGTTCAACCCCTTCAAACGCCGCACGTTCCTGCAGGCCGTGGTTGCTGTCGCGGCGACGACGACCTTTGGATGCTCCGACTCCGACGCGGAGACGTCGGATCCCTCGGCTGGCTCGCCCTTCTTCCCGCAGTCGCTGGCGTCGGGAGATCCGCGTCCGGACAGCGTGATCCTGTGGGTGCGCGTGGAGGACGCCGCGCGCGCCAGCGCGGACCTGACCCTACGGCTGGAGGTCTCCACCACGCAGGACTTCGCCTCGCTGGTGCTGGACAAGAAGGACCTGACGGCGCAGGCGGCGCACGACCACGCGGTGAAGGTGAAGGTGACGGGCCTGTCGCCGCGCACGACGTACTACTACCGCTTCTCCTACGAGAAGGACGGCCAGAAGAACACCACCCGCGTGGGGCGCACGCGCACCGCGCCCGCGGCCGGTGATGACGTGTCGGTGAAGTTCGTGTTCGCCAGCTGCCAGGACTTCATCGGCCGCTACTACAACGCCTGGCAGCGGCTGTTGCAGCTGGACGCGGACCTGGACTTCGTCGTGTTCCTCGGCGACTACGTCTACGAGACCACGGGCGACACGTCCTTCCAGTCGTCCGGCGGAGGCCGCTCCGTGCGCTTCAGCGAGCCCGAGGGCGCGCTGGCGCAGGGCACGGGCCTCACCGCGTTCCTGGCGGCGAACACGGTGTCCAACTACCGCGACCTGTACAAGACGGTCCGCAGCGACCGGCAGCTGCAGGCGGTGCACGAGCGCTACCCGTTCATCATCACCTGGGACGACCACGAGTTCTCCGACGACTGCTGGAAGGACGTGGCGACGTACGAGGACGGCAAGCGCGACGAGACGCAGCTGGAGCGCAAGCACAACGCGGAGCAGGCGTTCCTGGAGTACATCCCGCTGGACACCGCGCAGACGGCGGACGGCGTGGTGGACGTGGACGCGGAGCCGCGCTTCCCCAACACGCGCATCTACCGCGACTTCGAGTACGGCCGGCACCTGAAGCTGCTGGTGACGGACTACCGCAGCTACCGCCCGGACCACCTCATCCCGGAGGACGCGTGGCCGGGCTCGGTGGCGCTGGACGAGACGCTGCTGGGCGCGGGGCTCCAGGGGCAGCCGGACGCGGTGAAGCAGGTGTTCCAGGCGGACACGTTCGCGTACGTGAACCTGGATGACGCGGCCTACGCGGCGCAGAAGCAGGTGCTCCAGGGCGTGTACCTGAAGCAGGCGAAGGACGCGGGGCTCACGGACGCGGAGGCCGCGCAGAAGGCGGGCACCTGGGTGAAGGGCCCGGTGGCGCTCTTCTACGTGAACCAGGTGCTCCAGGCCGCGGGCTACGCCGCGCTCGTCATCCCGCCGGCGGGCAAGCCCCGGGGTCTGGCGTACGTGCACATGGGCAAGAGCTCCCTCTTCAACATCCAGGGCTCGCGCTACGTGGTGGTGAAGGACACGTTCGACCTGTTCGCGGGGGTGAAGTACCAGCTGTCCGCCGGCAAGAGCGAGGACGTGTTCGGCCCGGACCAGGAGGCGTGGTTCAACCAGACGCTGACCACGGCGACCAACACCTGGAAGATGGTGGTGAGCTCCACGTCGCTGTCGGCGCTCATCTGGGACCTGCGCGCGAAGTCGGACATCGCGGACCCGTCGCTGCGCCAGCGCTTCTACTTCAGCGTGGACCAGTGGGACGGCTTCCCCACGAAGAAGAAGGTCATGCTCAACACGCTCAAGGCCAAGGGCGTGCAGAACGCGCTGTTCCTCTCCGGCGACATCCACGCGTCGTTCGCGTCGGTGGAGGAGGGCGTGCCCACGCTGACGGCGCCGGGCATCACGTCCGGCTCCATCAAGAGCCTGGCGGGCCTGGCGCTCCTGGGCGCGGGCTACGCCAGCGGCGCGCCCGTGTACCAGTACGCCGTCGCGAACATGGAGAAGACGCTCAAGGACTCCAACGCGGGCCTGCGCTTCGCGGACACGGACTCGCACGGCTTCGTGATGGTGGAGGTGAAGGCGGACGAGACGCTCGCCACCTTCCACCTCATCCCCGCCGCGGAAGTGGCCAAGGACTACTCCAAGCGCGATGACAGCGAGCTGGAGGCGAAGTTCAAGGCCACCACCTTCCGCGTGAAGAACAGCGACATCCAGCCGGCCTGAGCCGGGCCGTCACGGTCTGAAGAAGTCCGAGGGCCGCGTGGGGTGCTCCCCGCGCGGCCCTTGTCGCATCCGGTGAGTTTTGCGATTTTCCTGGTTTGTGGTGTTTTGCACGGAGAAGACTCCCATTGAGGGAGTCGGGGTCCGTCACCGGGGAAGGAGTTCATCGTGGGTGCACGCAAGGGATGGCAGGGGCCTGTTTCTTATACACATCTCCGAGCC
>NZ_RAWA01000616.1 GCF_003611675.1 Corallococcus sp. CA053C | reverse complement strand
GGACGGGAGGGGACACCGCAACACGTAGAATTCCTGGAGCAGGTGCTCGACGCACAGCAGGAGATGGCTGAGGTCTTCTCCCTGGACGGCTACGTTCTCGTGGACCGCCTTGTTGCCATGCTCCACCACCCTGAGCAGCCGCTCACAGTGCCCGCTGCTGATGATCCCTTGGCGGTAGAGCACTTCCAGCCGCTCCCGCATCGTGATCTTTCCCGGAACTCCGTCTTTCGCCACGGCCTCCACAAGCATTCGGAGGCCGGCGACCGTAAGGGAGGACCCACCCCGTTCGACCACCGCGTAGATGCCCTCCAGGAGGTCGAAAATCGGTCGCGGCAGGCGATGGAGCCACGAGGGCCGGGGACACTGCAGGGAGGGGGGAGGCTTCGAAGGCGTGAACGTCATCAGGGCTTCTCCTGTGGGGAACGAAACCAGGACTACCGCGCCCCCTCCGACGTCTCAATCCAACCCCAATTGGGTTCCAATTGGGGGTGTGGGAAGCTGGAGGCTCACGTCCAGGAGTTCCCATGGGTTGGCTCAAGAATCGGGTGAAGGAACTCTCCGGCGAGGAGTGCTCCTACGGAGAAATTGCCCGCAGGTTGACCGCTTTGCCCTCCTGGCCCGATCCCGAGCCCATGACCACGAGTTCCCTTGCGACCTACCTGGGGCAGCTCGACAAGGGCGAAAGCTCAAGACTGTTGACGCAGCATCCAAATCTGCGCGACTTGCTCGCGGACTTCCTGGAGATGCCGGCGGATGAGCTGGCGGAACGCCTGGAGGGCCCGAAGGCTGCTTCGGGACAGAGCGATGTGTTTTTCCAGCTCGTCGACGCGGGCATCCGTCGCCTGGACTTGCGGAAGGTAGACCTCCCTCCCGTATTTCCAGAAGAGGTGCTCGATCCCCGTCAGTGGCCCGTGCTCTGGCGGGCGGCCGGGGGCTCCGCTCGAACACTGGTGGGACGCTGGCTTGCCACGCGGAAGTCCATTTCCTTCATCCCGGCTGAAACCTGGGAGGAGGCCAAAGCGAAACTTCCGCAGAGGGCAGGGCCCTGTTTCATCCTGCTCAAGAGTGATTCCGGACTGCCGGATGTCAGCGAATTGCCTCCTGGCTTTCCGGTATGCTTGGTTGTGGACGCCGCGCCGAAGAAGACATCCGCCCACGATGATGTCTGGACCTCCGTAATCGTGGGAAAGCCCGGAGGGCGAGGGTTGGAGCCCGACAGGGAGTCGAGAGCCTGGAACGTCGTGAAATCTCCACCCGTGGGTGAGTGGATTGCTCCCCTGGTTCACTGGATCGACCGACATCGAGGCCTCGCTACTTCAGAGGATGGAGCGCCTCGGTTCAATCCCGGTGCGTGTCTTGAGTGGTTGCGAAAGGACATCCTGCCGTCAGGCCTGGTGGAGGGTTTCGGGACGGCCGTTGGTTTCATCGGGCTGTATGCGGACTATCTTGGGAACCCAACCAGGAAAAAAGTGGGGGAAACAGCCCGAAGTCTTCCGGAGCTTGCGCGCTATTTCCTCCGGAGGCGGATCCAGGGGATGGATGGCTTCACAGGGCCCCGGTTTGAACCTCTGTGGAAATTCCTTCGACAACTGTCGCGCGCCCTTCTCACCCAAAGTCGCGAGTCCTGGGAGCAGGGACAGCCCCTGTCGGAGTGGTACGGCCTCGTCCACGGAGGTAATGAGTCTGCTGCGTTGGATTGGCTTACACAGCCTTCGATTCTTCGAGAGTTGAAGCTGGATGAACAGGCCCTCCGCAAGAAGGCCATGGAAATTCCACCTGAGTCCTTCCAGATGGTTCGGGCACTTCAGCAATTGCGACTGCTTCGAGAGCAGGAGCCTGGCCTGTATGTGCTGCGCCCGCGTTGGGTCCTCACGACGCTGCTTCAACAGGCGGCGGATGAACTCCTACGTGCAAATCCTGAGGAGTGGGGAGCAGCCCTTCTGCATGAGCACGGTGCTCCAATCGTGCTTGCTCGGATGCAAGACCAACTGTACTCCGGCGAACATTCTCCGGTGGAGAAACTCCTCGCTTCGTGGACACCCCGGTCACCCAGATTTGTCGCCGCATTGGAGGGCGCGTTTGTCGCACTGGGGTGGGTGGCCCTTCGTGGGGGCACGGTTCCACACGAAATCGCCACGCGGGTCTTTCATTTGCAGGCCCAAGTCGCCATCGAACGGCACTCCGTGCCAATGAGGCGAATCGGTTATGGAGAAAGTCCCCAGGCGCTGCTCCTGAGTCACGGATCCTGGTTCCTTGCGGCCCATGCGCTATCGGAGCGCCTGGGTCTTCCGCGCGGAGACGTACATGCCCTGCTCAATCCATGGGACGGGGTGAACGTAGAGGAACAGGCGACGGAAATCGCATTCAATCAAGTCAGGGAGTTGCTTCTTGACGAAGTGGTCGATGAGGAGACGCAACTCAAGGCTTTCGAGTTGTACGGTCGCCTGTGGACGCGTATCGGTTCTGTGGAGCGCCGTAACAGGACTGCGGACTTCATGCAGTTGCTGGAGTTCATCGTCACGAAGGTTGATGAAGGCGGATTACGCTGGGCAGACCTTGAGAAGGGTCTCGCGGTAGAGCGATGCCTGCCCATGCTGCGCTCCTTTGTCGAACGCAAGGGACGGACATGGGAGTCGTTCGTCCCCGGCATCTGGAAGGCGTGGTTGGCATCTCCGGATCGGCCTTTTCGGCTCATGCGCCTTGAAAACGCCTGGGCACGCGACTGGTTCGAATTCATTCCCCCGGAGGCCATGTTGGCCCCCCAGCTCGCTGCGATACTGCTGGACCCCGCCATCCCGTACGAGCGCTTCCGGCGTGAACAATGGATTGGCTTCCTGGCTTTTTTGAAACAGCGAGAGCAGCACCTCTTTGATAGCCATCGTGGTGGGGCCGCATGGGAGCGAATGCCTCTGGAGTTCATCCGACAGGCCATCCTGGAAGATGTCATCTCCGAGTACCAAGGGAAGACCTTGAGGGCGCTTTGGCGGATTGCATCGGAAACCGTGCAGGATGCGCTACGGCAACTCCTCTCCGAGGGGAGGTGGAGCTCCGCGTGGTTGTATTTCCTGGTCGCGCCCCCGAAGGACACGCCCGCCATCATCGGCTTGCTAAGGGAGCATCTCCACCGCCCTGAGATTTCTCGGTCAGATGTGCTCATGTGGTTGCATCGGCGCATCTCGTCACGGGCTCCGGGATGGGAGGAGGCGTGGGAGTTGCTCCTCGAGGTCGCCCCTGAGCGGGTGTGATGGGTGTTCACGGAGCCGAGGGCGTCGCTATGAGCTCATCCTCCGCACCAGGTCGGCTTCCATCTAGGATGGGCGCATGCTCTGTCCCCTGTAGCGAACAGTGCTCCTGGCCTGCGTCCTGCTCTCCGCCGCCTGTGATGACCCCATCCAGCCCGAGGGCGAATGCCGGGGCACCTACAGGGGCCAGAGCGTGGCCTGGCCTATCGTCCTGAACTCCGTGATGGGCCGCATCTACCTGCTGGACGGGACCGACAGTATGGAGGTCCATCTGGCCTACACCCCCGAGGGCGTCTAGGGCCTCCAGGGGTTCGGGGTAGACATGCTCCTGCGAGGTGCGCCGAGGGTGGTGGACGGCGCGCGGACCGTGAAGCTCCTCCCCCAGGAACAGCTGCTCGTCCCCGAGGAGACCTCGCTGGTGCGGGAGTGGGGCGGGCACACCGGGGTGGAGCCGGGCTATGCCGCCTCGCCCGGGGTGCCGGTGGAAGGCTCGGTGACGCTGGACCGGGTGGTGATGGAGGACCACGAGGACAGCCACGCGGAAGGCCGCTTCGTCTACCGCTACACGGACGGCAGCAAGCTGACGTGCACCTTCCACGTGACGGACCGGGTGTACTCCGACGGCAGTGATTGGGGCGGTGG
>NZ_RAWA01000615.1 GCF_003611675.1 Corallococcus sp. CA053C | reverse complement strand
CCCGCCGCGAAGCCGGAGCCCGCGAAGGTCGCCGCGAAGCCGGAAGCCGTGAAGCCGGAGTCCAAGCCCGCCGAGCCCGCGAAGGTCGCCGCGAAGCCGGAGCCGAAGCCGGAGCCCGTGAAGGTCGCCGCGAAGCCGGAAGCCGCGAAGCCGGAGCCCGTGAAGGGAAAGGTGGAGGAGACGCCCGTGCCCACCCGCACCGCCGCGCGTGACGGGGGCATGAAGGAAGCCATCGCCCGCGCCCAGCAGCTGCCGGCGGCCCCCCCGCGCCCCGCGGAGGCCGTGAAGGGTGGGGCCTTCACGCTCCAGCTCTCCGCCTTCCAGAACCGCCCGGACGCCGACCGCTTCGCCGCCCGGTTGCGCGACCGAGGCTATGCCCCGTATATCCTGTCGGCGGAAGTGCCCGGCAAGGGCACCTGGTACCGCGTCCGGATGGGCTCCTTCGCCTCGAAGGAAGCGGCCGGTCGGTACCTGACGGACTTCAAGCGCGAAACCCAGCTCGACGCCTACGTGGCCGGCACGAACTAGCGCTGGGCAAGGAAGAGAAGAAGCACCATGACGACGACGAAGCGGGTGGAGAAGCCCTGGGGCCACGAGCTGATCTGGGCCCACACGGAGCGCTACGTGGGCAAGCTCCTGCACGTGAAGGCGGGCCACAAGCTCAGCCTCCAGTTCCACAACCGCAAGGACGAGACCATCCACGTCCAGAGCGGCAAGCTGCTCTTCGTGGTCGACGAAGGCCAGGGCCTCATCGAGAAGGAGATGAACCCCGGTGAGAGCTACCACATCAAGCCGCTGACCAAGCACCGCATGGTCGCCATCACCGACTGCGACATCCTCGAGGTGAGCACCCCCGAGCTGGACGACGTCGTGCGGCTGGAGGACTCCTACGGCCGCGCCGGTACCAGCAAGGCGTAGCCGTCCTGGTGCCTAGCAGTCCGCCGTCAGTGCCTCACGGGGTCGCGGGTTTCCCCGTGGGGTTGCGGGTCCACTGGTCCACGGTGCCGTCACCGTCCAGGTCCTCGCCAATGCGGTCCACCTGGCCGCCCTCCCAGTACTCCCAGTAGTCCACGCGGCCGTCGTGGTTCGCGTCGCGCTCCTTCCGCACGAGCGCGTCGTTCTCGTAGTACAGCCACGAGTCCGGCTTCCCGTCGCCGTCCAGGTCGCGCTCGCCCTTGGTGCGCTTGCCGTCGGTGTAGGAGTACGTGGCGTCCACCTTGCCGTCGTAGTCCAGGTCCATCACCTCGCGGACCTTCGCGCCCTGCGGATCCATGAACTGCGTGACGTCCACGCGGCCGTCCCAGTTCAGATCCAACTCCTTGCGCGTCACGACGTCCTTCAGCCGGAACTCCCACACGTCCGTGCGCCCGTCGCCGCTCGCGTCCAGCTCCGTGACGGTCTCCCCGGGGGCCGGCTTTCCCCGGATGGCCTCCGCCTCCGGACGCTTGCGCACTGCGTCAGGGGCCTCCGCGGACTGCGACGTCTTGCAACCGGGCAGGGCGCTGAGCGCAAGGATGCCCAGGAAAAACAGGCGGTTGTTAGGAATCACGGTTCCTCCCGGGCGGGCAGGGCGCCATGTTCGCGCCGTTCGCACTCCGTGCTTTCGCAGGCCACGTCATTCCATATATTTTCACGTATCGCCATGGCCCGAAAGAAAGTCAGCACCACCATCTACATCACTCCGGAGCAGAACGAACTGCTCAAGGCGCTGAACCAGAAGACGAAGGTGCCCGTGGCCGAGTACATCCGGCAGGGCATCGACCTGGTGCTGGAGAAGTACAAGGCGCAGCTGCCGGGCCAGTCGACCTTCGACGAACTCTCCTGAAGAACGAGGCGTGACGTGACGAGCATGCGTGGCAAGCGGGCGGTGGTGCTGGGTGGGGCCGGATTCGTGGGCTCGCACCTGTGTGAGCGGCTGCTGGATGACGGCGCCGAAGCCGTCCTCGCCGTGGACAACCTGATCACCGGCAACGAGGAGAACGTGCGCACGCTCAAGCCGCGCGCGGGCTTCCGCTACGTGAAGCAGGACATCATCGACGGCCTGGAGGTGGAGGGCCCGGTGGACTTCGTCTTCAACATGGCCTCGCCCGCGTCGCCCATCGACTACGCGAACCTCCCCCTGGAGACGCTGCGCGTGGGCTCCATCGGCACGGAGAACGCGCTGAAGCTGGCGGAGAAGAAGAAGGCCGTGTTCCTCATGGCCTCCACGTCCGAGGTCTACGGCGATCCGCTGGTGCACCCCCAGAAGGAGGATTACTGGGGCAACGTGAACCCCATCGGGCCGCGCTCCGTCTACGACGAGGCCAAGCGCTACTCGGAGGCCATCAGCGCCGCCTACGAGCGCAGCCGGGGCGTCAACGTTCGCATCGTGCGCATCTTCAACACCTACGGCCCGCGCATGCGCCTCAACGACGGCCGCGTGGTGCCCGCCTTCGTGGGCCAGGCGCTCAAGGGCGAGGACTTCAGCGTCTTCGGCGACGGCAGCCAGACGCGCTCGTTCTGCTACGTGAAGGACCTGGTGGACGGCCTCGTCCGGCTGGTGCTGTCGGACGTCCGGGGCCCGGTGAACATCGGCAACCCGCGCGAGATGACCATCAAGCAGTTCGCGGAGGCCGTGCGCGAGGCGGCGGGGGGAGGTAGGCAGATCGTCTACCAGCCGCTGCCCAAGGATGATCCGAAGCAGCGTCAGCCGGACATCACCCGCGCGCGCACCCTGCTGGGCTGGGAGCCGAAGGTCTCCCTGGAGGAGGGTCTGCGGGAGACCATCGCCTACTTCCGAGAGGTTGCCGGTCGTCCCCCCGGGGCATAGGTTGGCCGCGCGCGAGTGAGCGCGACGGTTTGGATGGCCCGGCCCCCCTGTGCGGCCGGCCCCGGGGAGAACGGCGTGAAAGTCCTGGTAACGGGCGGAGCGGGCTTCATTGGTTCGCACGTGTGCGATGAGTTCCTGCGCAATGGCCACGAGGTCATCGCGCTGGACGACCTGTCGGGCGGCAAGAAGGAGAACCTGGATCCGCGCGTGCGCCTGGCCGTGCACGACATCCGCAGCCGCGAGGCCGCGGAGCTCATCCGCGCGGAGAAGCCCCAGGTCCTCTGCCACCTGGCCGCCCAGATGGATGTCCGCCGCAGCGTGGAGGACCCGGGCTTCGATGCGGACGTGAACATCCGCGGCATGCTCAACGTGCTGGAGGCCGCGCGCCAGAGCGGCGTGAAGAAGGTCATCTTCAGCTCCACCGGCGGCGCCATCTACGGCGAGCAGGACTACTTCCCCGCGACGGAGTCCCACCCCACGCGGCCGGTGTCGCCCTACGGCGTCTCCAAGGCGGCGGGCGAGCTGTACCTGGGCTACTACCGCGCCCAGTACGGCGTGCCCTTCGTCGCCCTCCGGTACGCCAACGTGTACGGCCCCCGGCAGAACCCGCACGGCGAGGCGGGCGTGGTGGCCATCTTCAGCCAGCGCGTCATCGCGGGGCAGGGCTGCACCATCTTCGGCGAGGGCAAGCAGACGCGTGACTTCGTCTTCGGTCCGGACGTGGCGCGCGCCAACTACCTGGCCTTCCAGAGCGACTACGTGGGCGCGGCCAACATCGGCACCGGCGTGGAGACGGACATCAACCGCCTCTACGAACTCATCGCGCAGGCGGGCGGCAGCTCCCTTGCGGTCGCGCACGCGCCGGGCAAGCCGGGCGAGCAGATGCGCTCCTGCATCGACGCGTCGCTCGCGAAGAAGGTGCTGGGCTGGGAGCCGTCGGTGCAGCTGGCGGACGGCCTGCGCCACACGCTCCAGTTCTTCCGCGACAAGGTGAGCGGCCCCGCGCGGGCCCGCGGCTAGTCGCCGGCCCATCATCCCATGGCGTCATCGCTCCCTTCCGGCCTTGGGGCCGGGGGGGAATGAGG
>NZ_RAWA01000614.1 GCF_003611675.1 Corallococcus sp. CA053C | reverse complement strand
CCCATGAAGAGGCCCCGGTCCGCCCCATCCCCCTGCGCATCGAGCCTGTCTCCGTGCCGGGCTTCGGCTTCGAGTTGAAGGACGTCTCCCCGGCCTCCCGCGAAGGCCCCGCGAAGGGCACCTCCGGGGCGCTGGCGCCGCTGCTGGGCGCGGGCGAGGTGTGGCTCGCGCTGCCGGGTCGGCCGCAGGCGTGGCGCGCGCAGGGGCCTCCGTTCCTCACGGTGCTGGAGCTGTCGCGGCAGGCGGTGGAGCTGGCGCGCGCGGTGGAGCTGGGCGAGGCCCGCTTCGAGTTCGAGCCCGCGGGCGTGCGCCCGATGCTGACGTTGGACCTGAAGGGGCAGCGGGCGAAGACGGGCCCCACCGGCGCGTACTTCCCACTGGAGCCCGGCGAGCTGCTGGCCGCCCTCTTCCAATTGGGCGAGGCGCTGGGGCTGGCCTTCGCGGAGGCCCACCGCGTCCAGGTCTCCAACCCGTACCTCGTGGAGCTGACGGAGCGCTGCCGCGAGGGCCTGTCGCACCTGCGGGGGGCCAGGACCCCGCCCGAAGCCCAAGGGGAGGCACGCGAGCGCAAGAGCCCGACCGCGCGCGGCGAGTCGCGTCCCCTCAAGGTCCCCGGACGGCTGCGGCGGCTGCGCTTCGAGAAGCTGTGGGAGCAACGCGGGCTGGAGGAGCCGGAGGAAGCGCGGCTGCTCGTGGGCCGTCACGGGCCGGTGTACTGCGCGCCGGGGCTCGCGTGCGCGTTCTCCCGCAAGGACGGCGCGCAGCTGTGGCGCCGCTCGGCTTCGCTGGGCGTGGCGGCTTCCGCGGATGGCCACGCGGTGGCGGCGGACGGGGCGCGCGTGTTCGGCTTCACCGGCCGGGGCGCGGGCGCGCGGTGGCTGCATGATCACGACGGCATCCCCCTGGGCCCACTGCTGTTGCGCAAGGACGGGCTGCTGCTGACGCTGTCGGAGAACCGCACCGCGGTGGCCTTCGCGGAGACCACGGGCCGCGAGGTGTGGCGCCTGGCCCCGCCGCGCACGCAACGGAGCTGGCTGTCCACGCAGGGGCACCGGGCGCTGCTCTCCACGGACTCGGGCTACCTCTATGGCCTGGACCTGGGGGATGGGCAGGTGCGCTACCGGCTGCGCTCGCCCATGCCCTTCCACGGGCCCCCGGTGGCGTGGGGCCGGCGCTTCCTGGTGCTCCTGGGGCGCGGCTCGCACCACGCGCTGCTGCTGGCGGACGCGCATACCGGCGAATCGCTGTGGACGTTCGAGCCGGACCTCACCCTGCCCTCCACGCCGCTGCCCATGGGCTCGCGCGTGTTCCTGGCCGGGATGCGCGACGAGGACGGGTTCCTGGTGTGCGTGGACGCGCGCGGGCGCAAGGTGTGGGAGCGCGCGCTGCACCTGGGACCGGGACCGTATGCGCTGGCGTCGCTGCCGCGCGCGGTGGTGGTGACGAGCGCGTCCGGGGCCGCCGCCCGTGTGTCCCTGTCCGGTCAGGTGGACTGGCGCGTGGGGGCCGCGGGCGAACCGCTGATCACCGCGTTGCCGGCGCGCACCGCGCGGGACGTGACGCTGGTGGCGGGCGAGGTGGTGCGCGCGGTGGATCCTCGCGGCGGACAGGTGCTCGCGGAGGTGCGCGCGGGGGTGGGGCTGGTCGCGCTCCAGGCCGACGTGCGCCTCAACCTCTACTTCCTGGACGACGCCGGCACGCTGTCCGCGTACCGGCTGGGGTCCCACTTCGCCGTCGTCGAGTAACGACGGCGAAGTGCGGGGTGAAGCGAAGGGCTACTCGCCCTTCTTGGCGGAGGCCTTGGCCGGGTCGATCTCCTCCTCCGGCCGCTCCTCCTGGGTGGCGCCTTCCCAGGTCTCGTTGGCGCCCAGCTTCCACTCCGACGGCACGTCCAGCTTCCACGTGTACGTGGCGTTGGCGTTGCCACCGGAGGCGGCGTGCGAGGAGACGTTGATGGTCGTCTCCAGCTTCGCCACGTCCGCGGGCAGCAGGTCCAGGTCGTAGTGGCCCAGCACCATCTGCGGCGGGAACTCGGGGATGAGGCGCTCGGGGTAGTCGATCTTCATCGACGGATCCGCGCCGCGCATCTCGCCCAGCAGCTTGCCCTTCGCGTCGGTGAGCTTCCACACGGTCTCGAACGAGGCGCTGGTGACCATCTTCTTCACCTTGCCCTCGTCCTTCTCCGTGCGCTGCGCGCCCCACAGCGCGAGCTGCAGGCGCACCTGGGGCTTGCCCATCACCATCACCACGTCGGAGCTCACCACGTCCAGGCGCATGCCCTTGTCGGTGGCGGTCCAGATGGGGCGGTAGCGGCCCTCGCGCAGGTTGTCGAACTGCTTGCGCGCGTACTCATAGAACGCCTTGCGGTCGCCCGCGCGCGTGTCCTTCTTCTCGCCGCCGGACTCCGCGCGCTTCTCCAGCTCCGCGAGGTAGCCGTCGAACTTCTTGTTGCCGTCGAAGCGCGTCAGGTGCTCGTCGACGTCGTCGAAGTACGCCTTGAAGAAGGGCTTCAGCTCGTCCCGGTACGAGGCCTCATCCGGGTTGGTGCGCATCCAGCCCACGCGCTCCAGGTAGACGGACTGGACGCGACGGAAGTCGGCCTCCCGCTCCGCCTCCTTCGTCCGGGCCGCGGAAGTGCGGTAGCTCGTCACCGCGGCGACAATCACCAAGGCGATGAGAACAATGAATCCAAAGTAGCGCTTCACGCGTCAGGCTCCTGTGCGTACGAGCAGGCAATGATATGAGCCTGCATCATCGTGCTCCAGGCCGGGGGAATCCAATCGTTCACCGTGCCCCTTCCCTTGGAGGAAGGGGAGCTGCTGGGCAACCCGCAGATCGCCTGGCAGGCCTACGGGAAACCGTCGGATGGCAAAGCGGTGGTGGTGCTGCACGACCTGTCCCATTCGCACGAGGCGTTGGGCACCGGTCCGGACGCGCCGTATCAGCCCTTTGGCTGGGGGCGCGAGCTGATCGGCCCGGGCAAGGCGTTGGATCCGGAGACGACGCCGGTGCTGGTGCCGAACCTGCTGGGCAGCCCGTTTGGATCCACGTCCCCGCTGTCGGTGGAGCCGACGTCGGGCCGGGCCTGGGGCGTGTCGCTGCCTCCGCTCACCGTGCTGGACATGGCGCGGGGCGTGTCCGCGCTGCTGAAGGCCCTGGAGTTGAACCAGGTGCGGGCGCTGGTGGGCGTGGGCCTGGGCGGCGTCGTCGCGCTGCGGCTGGCGGCGCTGTTCCCGGAGCTGACGAGCAGCGTGGTGGTGATTGGAGCCGCGCGAGCACTGCCCGAGGGCCTGCGCGAGAAGCTGGGCCTGACGTCGCAGGTGCTGCGCATGGCGCCCGACAACGAGGACACCCCTCCCCTGCGCGAGCGCGTCCCCAACCGGACGCTGTCGCGGCTGCGGCTGGACTACCTCAAGCTCATCTACGGGCGTGAGCACCTGAACGCGACGTATCCGGACAACGCGACGGCGCAGGCGGCGCTGGAGGCGGAGGCCGCGTCGTTCGCGGACACGTTCGATCCGCTGTCGTGGTCGCTGCTGTGCTCCGCGTACGCGGGCTGCGACCTGACGGACACGTTCGCGCAGATCCGCGCGCGGGTGCTGCTGCTCACGGGCACGACGGATGTGCTCGCGCCGGCGGGCCGCGTGCGCGACACGTATCACCTGCTGACGGCGTCCGGAGTGCAGGCGCGGTTCGTGGAGCTGCAGGGGCCGGGAGATCACGGCACCCTGCTGTCGGACGCGCACCGGCTGCGCGGGCCGGTGCAGGACTTCCTGCGCTGGCGCTAAACCCCTTCAGGGAAGTCGGGTAAGGGTCTGACGGGTTACATCATGGAGAGGTGGCGTCCATGGCGTGGCAGCCAAAGCACTGGACGGCGCAGCAGCTTGAGGAGCGGCGGCTTGCGGCCGGAC
>NZ_RAWA01000613.1 GCF_003611675.1 Corallococcus sp. CA053C | reverse complement strand
TCGTCGAGCCGTCCCTCCAGCGCCCGCCCCTCTCGCGTCCACCCCTCCCATGTGAGCGCTCCACGGCAGGAGGGACATGCCAGCAGGGCCACATCGCCAGGCGTCAACTCGCGCCTCCCTGCGCCAGCTCCGTCTCGCCCCGCGCCAGGTCATCGGTGGCTTCGAGCCGCGTGAAGAGCTCCATCGCGCGCGCCATGTACTGCCGGCGGACCGGCGCGTCGGCGGGCCCATGGCGCCCCAGCTCGAACCAGGCGCGCCCTTCCTCGTAGGGCATCGCCAGGGCCTGGGCATGCCCCACACAGCGCCGCCACGTCCGGCGCGCGCGGCGCGGGTGGCCGGAGAGCGCGGCCTCCAGCCCGTTGCAGAGCAGGGCGAACGGCTTGCCGAAGACGAAGGCCCGGGCGAAGCGCCTCAAGGCCTTGCAGGCCTCATGCGCCGAGCGCACCAGCGGCTCCTCCTCCGACAGCGCCTCCCCGCCGCGCTGCTCCCACAGGCTCAGGTACACCTCGCACACGCAGGTGACGCCCGCGAAGATCCAGTACGCCACGGGCGTCATCTCCCGCAGCAGCGCCAGCCCGCGGTCCGCCATCTCCAGCGCCCGCGCCTCTTCGTGCTCCCGCAGCAGCGCGAGCGCGAGCGCGCCCTGGACGACGACCGTCTCTGACGCCCCGGCGTGGGCCTCGAACCAGGGCAGCTCCTCCTCCAGTTCGTGCAGGGCCTCGCTGGCCCGGCCCAGACGCACCAGGGGCGCGCCCCGGGCGCTCGGCCCCCAGTGCTGGGTCTGGACGGAGCCCCGCCGCCGCGCGGAGCCCTCCATCTCACGGGACAGCTCGATGCTCCGCCGGAACTGCCCGCGGTAGGCCCAGGGCAGCAACAGCACGATGCGGCTCTCCTCCGAGCACCGGTAGTCCCGGGCGGCATCGGAGAGCTGCCGGGCCCGCTCCCCCCACGCCTCCGCCTCCGTCCATTGGGCGTACCCGATGCCGCAGACCGTGCGGCGCACCAGGGCATAGGCGATGTCGGGAGAGGCCCCCAGGCGCTCGACGGTCCCCAGGCCGCGCGCGTGCCACTCCTCGACCCACGGGCGCAAGGGGGAGAGGCTGCCCAGCACCGTGGCCATGAGGATGCGGCCACGGGCCAGGTCCAGCGACGACCCGGTGGGCCTCAGCACGTTGAGCAGCCGGAAGACCGTCCACAGGAGCCGGGGGGCATCCTGGGCGTAGAAGAGGACCTCGCTCAAAATCCTCAGCAGCTGCCCTTCCTCGAGGCGCGACTGCCGGCGCTCGGGGGACCTCACGCGGAAGGCCCAGGGCACCGCGGACTGGAGCAGCGTTCCCAACACCTGCTGCACGACGCCCAGCTTCGAGCCCTCCAGCAGCCGCATCACGGGACAGCCGAGGTGCTCCAGCGCCCGCTCCAGGTAGGTGCGGCAGCGCTCCAGATCCCCCGTGAGGTAGTGGGCCTCGGCCAGCCGGCCCTCGAGGTGGATGACCCACCGGGCCTCGTCCGGCCGGGTCTCGGCGAAGGCCAGCGCCCGCTCGAAGTACGGCAGGGCCTCGCAGCAGGCGTAGACGGACATGGCTTGATCGCCGGCCCGCTCGGAGTAGCGCGCCTCGCGGGCCACGTCTCCCGTCTGCCCCCAGTGGTGGGCGAGCGCCGCCATCCACCCCGCCTCGTCCGGATGCGCCGCTTCGATGGCCCTCGCCGCCTCGCGGTGCAGTGCCCGTGCGTCCTCGGGCAGGAGGCTGTCCAGCAGCCCTTCGCGCAACTTGTCGTGGGCGAAGCGCCAGCGGTTCCCCGTCACCTCCAGCACCGCCATGTCCGCGCACTCGACGAGCCAGGCCTTCACGTCCAGCGAGGGCCAGGCCTCGTGCAGCAGCTCCTCGTGGATGTCCCGGCCGAGGGTGGCCGCCAGCCGCAGCGGTTCGCGCGCCCTCGGGGGCACCATGCCCAGCCGCCGCTCGACGATGGAGCGCATGCCTCCGACGAAGGCCGTGGCCGGCAGGGGCACGTCGTGGCCGATGTGGTCCAGCCGCCCGCACACCTCCGCCAGCGAGCGGATGACCTCGATGAGGAAGAAGGGGTTGCCCTCCGTCTCGTGCTCCAGCAGCGAGAGCACGCGCGGCTCGCGCCCGGGCGAGCCCATCATCGACTCGCTGAGCTGGGCGATCTCCGCGGAGGACAGCCGGGGCAGCCTCAGCACCTGGATCCCGGGCAGCTCCTCCGGCAGCTTGGGGCGCTCATCGTCCCGGTAGCTGACCAGGAACAGCAGCCGCGCCCCCGAGGCCTGCCTCGCGAGCCGCTTCAGCAGCGACAGCGTCGAGGAGTCCGCCCACTGGAGGTCCTCCAGGAGGACCACCGTCGTCTGGGGCAGCCGGTTGAAGATGTCCTCCACCGCGAGGAGCAGGCGCTGGTCGGCCGCCTCCGTGGCCAGTGGCTCGGGGTCCGCCACGGGCCGGCGCAGCACCTCCGCGATGTCCGGCACGAGCGGCTTGAGGACCGAGGCCTCCCAGTCCCCCAGCTCGGTGAGGCACGCCAGCGCGCGCAGCACCTCGTGCCACGCGTGGTAGGGCAGGCCGCCCGCGCGGACGGCCTGCCCGCGCAGCACGGGAATGCCTCGCGTCATCGCCCGGACGCGGAACTCGTCCAGCAGGCGCGACTTGCCCACGCCGCTCTCGCCCGCCACCAGCCACGCCCCGCCCCGCTCCTCCCGCTCGGCGCTCTCCAGGGCGGCGCCGAGCAGCCCCAGCTCATGATCGCGGCCGATGAAACGGGCCGCCTGCAGGAAGCTCTCGCGGGTGGCCACCGTCTCCACGGGCAGGCTCTGCCCCGTGGCCGCGCAGAGCGCGCCAATGGCCAGGTCCGCGCTCTGGAACCGGTTGCAGGGCAGCGGGTCGAGCAGCTTGAAGAGGAGCTGGGCCAGCCCCGGCTCCAGCTCCTGGGGCATGTCGAAGACCCGGCACTCCGAAGGATCGCGCATCCCGACGATCAGCCGGTCGACGATCCAGGCGAGCTCCGGCTCGAAGCTGTCGGCCCTGCCCTCCCCGTCCCCGTCCTGGCTCTCCGGCTCGTCCAGCCAGGCGAGCGCTGAGCTCTCCTCGCGGTGGGGCTGCTGGGAGCACGACACCCGTGGATGTCTTCCCACGAAGAGCTCATAGGCGAGGACTCCCACCGCGTAGAGGTCCGACAGCTCCGAGGGGGCGTCTCCCCGGAGCACCTCCGGCGCGAGGTAGCCCGGCGTCCCGGAGCTCATCGCGCGCACCCGCTGCTCCGGGCCGACCGCCAGGCCGAAGTCGAGCAGCTTCACCTGCCCGTCCACCACCAGGATGTTCGCCGGCTTGAGGTCGCGGTGGATGATGCCGTGCCGGTGCAGGTAGTGGAGCGCCTGGAGCATCTGCACCAGCATGTCCACCTGGACGGACCGGGGCTGCCCGCGCCCCGCCTGCGTGAAGGTCCGCGCCTCGTCGAGCAGCTCGAGCACGAGATAGGGCTGCGACCCGTCGAAGCCGTAGTCCAGCACGCTGATGATGTTCGGGTGGCGCAGCGAGGCGAGGACCTCGAACTCATGCGCCAGGACGAGCATCGCCCGGTAGCGATGCTTCGACGGCAGCTCGCTGACAGGGCACCCCCCGCCGGCGCGCTCACAGCGATTCGAGCGCAGCCGCTTCAAGGCCACCCGCCCGCCGAGCCTGTCCCTCGCCAGGTACACCGTCCCGAAGCCGCCGCGCCCCAGGCACCGCAGGAGCTGATAGCGATTGCCTACTTCCATGGGGGGAGAGCCGCCGGAGTGCCCGTTCCCCCGGATGGGCTCCCATGGCCGCTGCAATGAGGATTGTCCGAGCATCTGAAGCCTCCCTTCACACGATGACCATTGAGTCGGTGTGAGCCCGATGCGTACAGGGCACGCGGGGGACCTGCTCGGAGAGACACCGGG
>NZ_RAWA01000612.1 GCF_003611675.1 Corallococcus sp. CA053C | reverse complement strand
ATTGAACCCTCCACATCCTGTCCCCCCGTCCCGCCCCTGGGACGCCCGGAGGCCCTCGCCATGAGCCTGGGAATCGAGGGCCACCCGCTGCTCCTCCAGCCCCAGGAAGTGGTGGGCAGCTACCGCCTGCTCAAGCGCCTGGCCACGGGTGGCTACGGCACCGTCTTCCTCGCGGAGACCGGGGGCTTCCCCGTGGCGCTGAAGTTCGCGCTCCAGGGGCCCCAGGACTCCGAGGACGGCTCGCAGGTGGACGCGCGCACGCTCAAGGAGGTGAGCGTCCTGCACCGCATGGCCCACCCCAACGTGGTGGCGCTGCGCGGCTACCACCGCTGGCCGCACCCGCGCACGGGCTACCTCTTCCTCGTGATGGACTACGTGGAGGGGCCCACGCTGTCGGACTGGGCCCTGCAATCCCGCCCCACGCCACGGCAGGTGGCGCGCCTGTTCGCGGAGCTGGCGCTGACGCTGGACTTCATCCACCGCGCGGGCGTGCGCCACCGCGACATCAAGGGCAGCAACATCATCGTGCGCGCATCGGATGAGCGGCCGGTGCTGGTGGACTTCGGCTCCAGCGACCACGCCTGCGCCGCGCACATCACCGACGGCCGGCCGCCCCCGGGCACGCCCAGCTATCGCAGCCCGGAGCTGCTGCGCTACTGGCTGCGCCACCCCAAGGGCATGGCCCGCTACGTGTACCAGCCCACCGACGACCTCTATGCGCTGGGGCTGGTCCTCTTCGAGGTCCTCACGGGCGACTTCCCCTACGCCGCGAACCTGCCCGCCGAAGCGATGCTGGGCAGCATCCACACCACGCGGGGCCGCTCGGCGCGGGCCATCAACCCGCGCGTGCCCCGGGCCCTCAGCGACATCTGTGAGCGGCTGCTGCGCGAGGACGTGTCCCAGCGCTACCAGATGGGGGCGGACCTCTACGGCGACCTGAACACCGTGCTGGAGCGCGCCCCGGCCAGCTGGGACACGCCCCTGTTCAAGTCCCCGCCGCCCCACGACGCCGTCACCGAGGAGTCCGACGAGTTCTTCGACGGCAACGAGGAGGCCCGCGAGATGCGCCGCTGGGCCCGGGCGTCGGAGCGGCGGGCCCCGGGCGCCGCGCCCCACTCCAGCTCGCCCGGGGCAGGCGTGCCCGTCTCGGGCCCCTCCCTGGGGCTGGCCGCGCCGAAGCCCCCGCCGATGCCCTGGCTCGTGGCCCGGCGGCTCGCGTGGCGGCGCCTGTGGGCGCGGTGGGCGCGGCGTCTGGGATTGCGCCGGGACGACTGAACCCTGCACGTCCTCCAGTTTCCAGACGACCCTGGAGGTTTTCCCAACGACAGGGTTTGTGCTACCTGCGGGGTTGAGCGATTCCCGCTCGACCCCCAGGGTTGAAAGGCAGGACATGAAGACGCCCGATACGACGACGGAGGAGATTCCAGGCGTGCCGCGCCGGCCGCGCGTGCTGTTCACGGTGGGAGGCACGGCCTTCGAGTTCGTGCGCAAGCTGGAGGTGCGCGCCACCGGGGAGCTGTTGATGCTGGCGCGCAGGCGCTACCGGGGAGGACTGGGCGGCCCGGTGGTCATCAAGCGGCTGCGCAACCCGTCCGGCTTCGTGGAGCGCAGGCGGCTGGTGGAGGAGGTGGAGCTGACGTTCCGGCTCAACCACCCGGGCATCGCGAAGGTCTACCACCTGAAGGCGTACCGGGGCGTGCCGCACGTGGTGATGGAGTACGTGGAGGGGCGGTCGCTGGACACGGTGCTCAACCTGGTGGCCATGCGCCGCAAGCCCATGTCCCCGGCCTTCGCCGCATGGGTCGTCTCCGAGGTGGCGGAGGCCCTGCACCACGCGCACACGCTGCGAGACGAGTGGAACCGGCCGCTCGGCATCGTCCACCGCGATGTGAGCCCCCGGAACCTGCGGCTGGGCGTGCACGGGGAGGTGAAGCTCACGAACTTCACGGCGGCCTTCTCCACGCTGCCCGGGAGGGAGATCACCAGCCGGCCGCTGGTGAAGGGGGACGTGGCGTACGCGTCACCGGAGGCGCTCCGGCGCGAGCCGCTGGACGCCCGGAGCGACCTGTTCAGCCTGGGGCTGGTGTTGCTGGAGGTGCTGACGGGCACGCACCCGCTGACGCTGGGGGACGCGGCGCCCCCGCCGCCGCCGGACCTGCCGCAGGTGCAGGCGCAGGGGCCCACGTGGATGCCCTTGACGGAGGTGGCGGCGCGGATGGCGCTGGTGGGTACGAGGGAGGTGGAGCACCTGGCGCGCGACGTGCCGGAGGGCCTGCGGGCGGTGGTGGTCCAGGCGCTGCGCCAGTCCCCGGCCGAGCGCTTCAGCACGGCGGCGGAGCTGGCGGCGGTCCTGCGCGAGTGGCTGCGCGAGCACGCGCCCGGCTACGGACGGCAGGCCGCGGCGGAGGAGGTGGCGGAGGCGGCCCGGGAGGCCACCGGCCGGCGCAACCAGGCGGAGCTGCTGGAGGGAGGGCTGCACCCGGCGGAGCTGACCTCCGACGAGGCCGCGATGTCCTCCGAGCCGATCCTCCCGCCGCCCTTCCTCGGAGGTGAGGACGTGACGCCCAGCGTGCACGACGAGCCCCTGCCCGTGGACGCGGCGGGGCTGGACGAGCTGGCCGGGCCGGATGAGGAGAGCCTGGAGGACGACGACCTGGAGGATGACAGTCACGAACCGGTGTGAACCCGCTGCAAGGGTTTCAGAGCAGGGCGCAGCCAGACCTGATGCGGAACACGTCAAATCCAGACAGCCCGCGCTCCCTCCTGAACCCCAGACATCGACAGAAGTTCCACCCAGGCATCCACGCTCACCAGAGGCCTCCCCGCGTGTCGCCCGGACGCCACGCACAGGAGGGCCTCGATGCCTGGTCGCCTGCCCTCCAGCCTCCCCATGGTCGCCCCCGAAGCAGGTTGCCGGACACCCGGACCGTTACGACCCTCAGTCGGACGGAGGAATCCATCATGGCCGACAACGACAAGCGCTCAGCTCCCACTCAGCCCACCGAGGACTTCTACGGGCGCCCCGACACGCAGCCGTCCTCCCGCGAGGGCCAGGGTTCCACTCCCTCCTCCCCCCGCGATGAAGCCGCCGACCGCACCGTCCACCAGGGCCGCGACACCGACGATGACGACGACCAGCCGCCCCGCCCCGAGCTGACCGAAGCCGACGAGAAGGGCATCCGCCCCCGCGAGGCCAGCGACGGGGACGACCGCGACCTCACACCCCGCGAAGCCAGCGGCGTCCACCCGTATGACCCACGCGCACGCCACGCCGAGGCCGCGCTCGATGACATCTCGGACGGTGACGGGCCCCGCAGCGACGCGGGCACCAACCCACTCCCGCGCGCCTACTTCGACGGCCACCCGGACCGGTATCTGGAGCACTGAAGCAGGCGGTCCTGAAGTCTCCACCCACGGGCCAGACGCCGGGCACACCGCCCCGTCCTGGCCCGTGCCGCGTTTCCAGCCCCCAGGTCAGCCGACGCGGCGGGGCGCGTGCTCCAACCGGTGGGCGTCCACCCACGCCTGCGCCTGCTCCATGGTTTCCACGAAGACCGTGTCGAAGCTGGCCGCGTGGCCCGTGAGCAACATCGCCACCGACATCGCCTTGCCCACCACGCGCTGCGACAGGTCCGACCCCACGTACACCACCGAGCGCATCCACTCCGCGCGCACGTGGTTCGCCAGGTACTTGCGCGACTCGGCCGGCAGCTCCGAGCCCGGCACCTCCGCCACCAGGTAGAACGGCCCGTGCGCCGCCATCTCTTCATAGACGCGCAGGGCCCACTTCGCGTCCTGCAACCCCACGACGCCCGTGTACTTCGTATGCAATGCGTCCGGCGCCAGCATGCGGATGCGATGCGCTCCGCACGTCCACTCGCGTGATTGATCCATTTGGTCACTCCCCCCAGCCCAGAAGTCAGGCTTCCCTTCCACCCTACGAC
>NZ_RAWA01000611.1 GCF_003611675.1 Corallococcus sp. CA053C | reverse complement strand
CGTCCAGAGTCCCTCGAAGGCCGCCGTGTTGATGTTGAGCGTGTCCGCGAACGACAGGCCCGTGGCGCCCCAGGTGGCCGTGTGGCTGCGCATGGAGCGGATGCGGAGCGGCGCCTCCGTGAAGTGCGTGTCCATCCGTCCCAGGTAGGTGACGACGAGCGTGTTCGTCCGGGGCTCGGCGATGAGCCCCGGACGCGCGTGCTTGCGCAGCACCCGCGCCGGTACGAGCCGGGCCACCGCCATGCACTCCAGCGCCGTCGTCCAGTGCACGCCCTCATCGAGCACCCGCTGCACCTCGGAGCGGAGGAAGCAGGCCAGCTCGCGCGGGGCCTCCAGCCGGGCGCGGACCTCCTTCAGGGAGATCTCAATCGGCACCGCGGAGCAGCCATTGCCCAGCGTCCGCCCGAGGCCCAGCATCCGCCGCAGGTCCACCGGCATGCGCAGGCGGATGCGTCCGTCCGCCGGGGACTCTCGCAGCGCCACGCCCGCGAGCAGCGCGGAGAAGAAGACCTCCGACGCCTGGAGGTCCGTGTCGCCCTGGGGAAGCGTGAGCCGTGCCGTGGCCGAGAGCGCGAGTCCGGCGGTGTCCCCGCTGCGGCGCAGCCCCATTCCCCGCTCCGCACGGCGCCTTCTCGTTCAAGACGCCCACCTCCAAGGCGCCAACCTCGAAGGCACCCACCTCGAAGGTTCCTACTTCCGTGCGACTTTCGTAGACGAAGATACGACGTGACCGGACGACTTCACTCCCGCACTGCGGAGATCTGAGGGAGTGCGGCCTGAAGCGTCCGAGTGATTCGTAGAACTTGGGCCCCACTGATGAGCACGAATACAACGTGGCGCGGATCCCCCCTGCGCCCCGCCAACCCTGAGGAGATGGCGGCGCGCTGCCGAGCAGATGAATGGCTTCTGCGTCGGCCTGAACGCGAAAGCCAGCCAGGGTTCGCGGAAGCGGGCGACTCGCAATGTCTTCAAACGGCAAGTTCTTGCCAGTCGGCAATGGCCGGCAAGGCGTTCCTGGCAAGACCTTGCCGTCCGCATGCGCCCCCAACGCAGGCGAGCGACGGGAAGCCTGTTGGGGGTGAGAGCTGAATCGAAGGAGCGAGCTCCGCCGCCTTACTTTTCGAGTGATTGCGCGGCAGTACGAGCACCGCTCCTGCCGCGAGCACCGTTGGCATGCGTGCTGCTACTGCACCCGGCGGGGGGCGCACCGGCATGCCGCCGGGCAACCATCCCTGATGAAGACAGTCACAGGAGAGGCCAGTCATGAGCGAAGCAATGTCTAAGGGCAGCGCGAAGCAGAGCATCTTGGATGGCAATCAGCTCACCTCGGCGGTTGCCGCGGTCCGGACCATTCCGCCGGACCGGCGCATCTACGCCCTGGGCGTCATCACGGGGACCTTCCACATCTACAACACGGGCCGGCCCGCGGGTGGCAACACCCAATACCATCTGACCATCACCCATTCGGGCTACTCCCAGCGCTCCCTCGCCCCCGGTGGGACGGACACCTTCAACGGGGGCGGCAACACCGTGTTCATCCAGAATGACGGTCCCAGCGCGCTGCAGGTGCTCTCCAACGGGAACCAGCTGGAGCGCCCGAAGAGCTCTCCCAACCTGTTCATGCAGTCGCTCGTAGCGCGTCCCTCGGACTCGCTCCTCGGCTCCACTGGCGACGACGCCATGAACACGCTGCAGGACAAGTGGTACAACGCCCTCGTCGCCGGCCTGGGCCTCAACGCGAATACGTTCCAGCTGCTCCAGAGCAGCGCGCCCCTGCCGTTCACCTCGATGGGCATCTGGAACATCTTCAACAGCATCCCGCCCGACTCGCTGACCCAGGTCTTCTCCCAGTCGAGCTTCAACAGCTTCTACGACACCTACCGGGCCGTGGTCATGAACCTCATGCCTCCGGACGGGGCGCAGTTCCGCCAGACGCTTGGGGATTCCTACCCGGCGTGGCAGGCCGCCCAGAAGGCGCTCAAGCCCGGCACGAACGTGCTCAACGCGTTCAATGAGTGGGCGCAGCTCAACCTCGACCCGGGCACGGCCACGAAGGCCTCCATCCAGTACCAGCAGCTGCTCAACGGCACGGTGGGCCTGGCCGTGAAGAACGTACTCAACCCGGCCTACATCGATGCGAACAACGGTCCCATCTTCAGCAAGACCATCCAGAACCTCAAGGATGAGCTGACGCAGGCCCCCCAGCGCACGCTGTCGTTCGACAGCTCCACGGCCTCCTCGGACGTCTCACACACCTGGGCCTCGGGCAGCATCAGTGGTGCGTACGATTTCTTCCGGGCTGGGGCGGGCGGCGACTTCGACCAGCTGAACACGAAGGCGTCGAGTTCGAAGGTCACGGTCCAGGCCTCCTTCGGGCGGGTGCTCTCGTTCGCCGCGGCTCCGGGCGGCTGGTACAGCTCCGCGGCGCTCAGCCTCGGCTACCGCACCCCGGACAACACCGTGTGGACACCGGGGCAGCAGCCGGACTGGGAGTCCACGTTCGGCGGCAACGGCAACCTCAAGCGTCTGTCGACGGAGCTGGTCGTCGTGGACGGCATTGACGCGACCATCACCTCGTCCGCGACCTTCAGCTCGAGCGAGCAGCAGACGATTACGGGCTCTGCGTCCGCCGGCTTCTGGCCCTTCTTCAGCGCCTCGGCCTCGGGCGGCCAACAGACGAGCGTCAGCTTCGACAGCTCCGGCGCGATGACGCTGCGCATCTCGGTGCCCAAGGGCAATCCGCAGGTGCTGGGCGTCAACGTCCTGCCCATCCAGCAGGCGCTCGGCGGATAGCGGATGGACGGCCAGTGGGGAGGCCCCAGACCTCCCCACCGCTCCCGGTACGGCCCGCGCCGTACCGGGGAGCACCTTCGCGACACTCGCGGAAGCGGGGCAACTCCACTCATCACCGTGAAGGTGACAGAGGTGGCACCCGACGAGGAGGGCGGCGGGCTCTACCTCGCGGTAGAGCGCGGGCTGCGTGAGGTCCACCAGGGAGTCACCGTGCGCATAAAGGGCACGGAGGCGACGGCAAAGGTGACAAGCGTGGAGCCCACGGCGTCGCTGCCCATCTTCATCAGCTTCCACTCACCGGCCTTCGCTCCGAAGGAAGGGGATATGGTGGAGCTGCTGCCCCGTCCGGGTGGGTTGCCAGCACTCATCGCATAGACGCATCGCCCGGGGCCGGCCTCCATGCGCGGCCCCGGCTCCCTCCTGCGAGGGATTGAATTTCAAGCAAAACGGGCCTAAGCGGCCATGCATGCACGGTCGGAACACCCGATTCTTGGGCATGCGCGTGGCGACACTCGCGCTGGTGGACGCGGGCTGCGGTGGCGGTGCGCATGCCCGGGCGAGCGCCGCCGAGCCCAGCGCCACCTCGGTGTACCTGGCCCAGGCGCAGTGCGGCCCCCAGGACTCCACCATCAGCTGCTGCGTGAAGAAGCACCCGGGCAACCCCATGCGCTGCGGGGCCACGGACTTCGAGGCAGAGGAAATCCTCTTCGCCGCCAGGGTCGCCAAGGAACTTGCCCGGGAGGACCTGCCGGAGTGGAAGCGCTACTGCATGAACGAGTACGCGAAGTGCCAGGAGCTATACTTGGCTTCGCGCGCTGCCCACGGGGCTGCCACGTATTGGAAGACCAGTTCATCCGGCTCGTGCTGGTGGAGGCGGATGCCCGTCGGAAGAAAGCCGGCCGCGAGGAGCACCGGCGTACCCTCGGCCACCCACTGGGGCTCGCCCATGGGCAGGTGGATGAGGTCCACGCGCGCCCGCTCCGACGTGAGCGCCGGCGTGCCCTCCGCGCTGAAGCCCACGAGGCCCCGCCGCTCCAGACGCAGCGACGCGTTCCAGTCGAGCGGACGCAGCACGGCGCCCTCCCTCCATGCCCGGCGCTCCAGCGGCGTGAAGGCCACCGACTCCGCGAGCCCCACCCCGGCCAGGATGGACGCGAGCCACTCCCCCCACGGGCCCTCGGGCAGGTAGCGCC
>NZ_RAWA01000610.1 GCF_003611675.1 Corallococcus sp. CA053C | reverse complement strand
GGGGGGCGCGGGTGGAGGTGTTGGACGTTTCGGTGGGCGCCATCTCCTCGGGGAGTTGCACGGCGTTGACCGTGGGGACGCCCGACGGGACGGCGAGCATCGACTCGCTCACCGTGACGGGGGCGAAGGGCACGGCGGCGACGGGGCTGCTGCTCGCGGCGAAGGAGGCCCGGGTCACGGGACTGTCCGTGGCCTCCGTGGAGGCTTCGTCCGGCTCGGCCTTCGGCGTGCGCGCGGTCTGCCAGCGGTCGCAGTGGGCGGACGTGAAGGTGCGGGACGTCGTCGGCTCGGACGCGGCCCTGGGCCTGGAGTTCGCGGGCCTGTTTCGCGCCGACCTCTCCGGGGTCACGGTGTCGAAGGTCACCGGCGCGAGGGCGCTCGGTGTCCGGGTGCTGGTGTCGCGCGAAGAGGGCGAGGGCCTGTCCGCGGTGGACCTGGACGTGAGCGACGTGAAGGCCCTGGCGACGGACTGGAGCGTGGGGCTGGTGGTCGGCTCGCCGGGTGTGCTCCAGGTGCGCGGCTTCACCGTGCGGCGGGTGCAGGGGGCGCTCGCGCTGGGGATGCTCGCGCTGGGGGGACGTGGCATCGAGGTGGGGATTGGGCAGGTGGAAGAAGTGCTGGGCGGCACGGCGTCCACGGGCCTGCGCGTGCTGGGTGGACCTTCGTTGGAGCCGGTGACGGTGCGCGATGTGGAGGTGAGCCGCGTCTCCGCGGCGCCCGTGCCCGTGGGTTCGCAGCCGGCCCCTGCGTGGTCGGAGTGGTTGACCGCCGCGCTGGAGTCCCTCACGGGTGCCGTGGTGGGGCCGCTGACGCTGCCCGCGTTCCCGTCGGATGCGGACGTGGTGGGGCTGCACGTGGCCGCGCCGCTGGGTGGGCTGGAGCCGGTGCTGGACGTGGGCACGCCGGGGGAGCTGGCCGTCGAGGACTGCTCCCTCTTCGTCATCACCGGCACCGCGCTTCAGTTGGAGGGTGGCCTGCGCACGGCACTGGTGCGGCGCACGGAGGCGTGGACGTCCGTGCACGCGGGCTGGATCCAGGCGGAGCAGCTGCTGCTCGCGCAGCTCACATGGCACCGGCATGCGCATGGGCTCCGGCTGGGGCCGGGCGAGGTTCGCGCGTACGACTCGCTGTTCACGGCCATCGTGGGCGCACCCTTCGTGCTGGAGACGGACGCGGAGCTGTCCGCTTCGCCCGCGCTGTTCACGGATGGCGCCGCGCCTCCGTTCCTGGAGGTGGGACCGCTGCCCTACGTGACGCCGGGGACACCGGACCTTCCTCCGGTGATCTTCACTGGAAGCCTGCCGCCTCCGGAGACCGTGGACCTGCGGCTGGTGCCGGATGCGACCGTTGCTCGTGCCGCGGTGCCCGTGCCGGGGGATGGTCCCCGGGATCCGGCGCCGTTCGTCGGTGCGTGGGCTCCGGACGTGGTGCCTGGCTGTGACGTGCGCGATCCGCAGCCGCGTCCGTGGCTCGCGGCCCCCGAGCGGCCCGCGCCTGGCGCGCTGGTGGACTACCTGGCCCGCGACGCGCGCTCGCTGCTGGCGGTGATGCTGGAGCGGGCCCGCACGGTGATGGCGCCGTGGGAGGACCGGGGGCCGGCGGACTTCACGACGATGCTGCTGGAGACGGTGGCCGCGCAGCTCGACTCGCTGGCCTACCAGCAGGAGCGCGCGGTGGTGGAGGGCTTCCTGGAGCAGGCGCGGCTGCGTCGCTCCGTGGAGGACCACGCGCGCGGCCTGGACTACGCGCCCGACCCGGGCCTCTCCGCCACGACGATGCTGCGCTTCCGGCTGGACGCGGAGGCGCTCGCGGCGTTGGTGAAGGCGCGGCTGGACGAGCTGGGCCTGCCGGCGCTTCCACCCGGCACCACGGCGCTGGAGTTCCTCACCGGCGGCGGCGTGCTGGAGCTCCCGGCCGACACGCTGGTGGCCAACGCCTCCACGCAGGAGCACTCGCTGGTGTTCGTCACCGAGTCGCCCCTGTCGTACTTCCCGCGCCTGGATGCCGTGACGCTCGCGGAGTCGGTGCTGCCCGGGGACACCGGGGCCACGCTCGCGGGTGTCCATCCGGAGCTGGAGCCGGGCCGGTGGCTGGTGCTCTACCGGGGGCGTGGCGAGGGCGGGCACGTGGTGCGTGTCACGTCCGTGGCGCTCGCCACCGATACGACCTTCGTTGGATGGGATCCGCGCCGGCTCGCGCCGGAGGCCTTCCTCGCGCCCGGGGACCCCACGCCCGGGCCCCGAGCGACGGTGCTGGGCAACGTCGTGCCCGCGCATCACGGGCTGCCGGTGACGCCGCTGCCGGAGGGCTTCGAGGCCGACTCGGCGGAGCCCTTCGCGCGCAGCCTGGCGCAGTGGCGCGCGCTGCTGACGCCCACCGTGGACGGCAGCCGTGAGCGCGAGGTGGTGCTGCCGTTCCATCCCGTCAGCGTCCAGGCCCCGGGGTATCCGCTGCCCGGCGATGAGGCGCGGCGCGGGAAGCCCCAGCTCCAGGTGAGCGTGGAGGACGACCCGTGGACGCTGGTGGAGGACCTGTCCGTCCAGGGACCGGGGGATGAGGTCGTCGTGTTGCGCGCGACCCCCACGGGCGGCGCCAGCCTGCGCTGCGGGGATGGCGTCAACGGCGCCGCGCTGCCGCCCCGCGACACGACGCTGGGCCTCTCGCTGCGGATCGGCCTGGGGACGGTGGGCAACGTGGGGGAGGGCGTGCTCACGCGGCTGCTCCAGGTGCCGTTGGATCCGCAGCGCTCGGCGTCGGCGGGAGAGCTGCTGGCGCAGTCGATGGACGACGTGCGCCTGCTGGTGCGCGTGGACAACCCGCTGCCCGCCGTGGGTGGGCGGGATGCGGAGTCGCTCGACTCCATCCGCTACCGCGCGCCAGCCGGTGTGTCGCAGCCGCTGTCCGCCGTCACCGTCCAGGACTACGTGCGCCTGCTCCAGGAGATGCCGGAGGTCGCCGGGGCTTCCGCGCGCGTCGTGCAGCGAGACCTGCGCACCGTCATCCGCGCCACGGTGTTGCTGCGCGACGAGGACACGCTGGACCGCGATGAGCTCCTGCGCCGGTGGGCGGGCGTGCGGCGGCGGTTGGAGGAGATCCGCCTGCTGGGCGTGGATGTGGAGGCGCTGCCGCCCCGGTGGGTGCCGCTCGATCTGGATCTGGAGGTGGATGCGGCGCCGCACGCGCAGGCGGATCAGCTGCGCGACGCGGTGGTGGGCGCCATCGCGGGAGACGGCGGCCTGTTGGATCCGGACCGCTCCGGGCTGAACGGCGACGTGCAGCTCGCGGACCTGTACCAGGCGGTGCTGCGCGTGCCCGGCGTGACGGCGGTGCGGGTGAAGCGCTTCCGGCGGCTGGAGTTCCACTCAGTGGACCGACTGGCGGAGGGAGTCATCCCCATCGGTCCGGAGGAGGTGGCCACCGCGCGCGGCGGGTACTGGCCGCGCTCCGAAGGGGTCCTCACCGTGCAGGTCTGTGGGGGGCTGCGATGAGCCGCGTCCCCGCGACGCATCAGGCGCTGTCGCACGACCAGCTCCGCACGCGGCTGGGCGAGACGGCGCGCACCGCCTTCGCACGCACGGACGAGGCGCCCACCTGGAACCCGCTCGCGTACGCGGCGCCTTCCTCGGTGGACCTGGGGCGCGGGGTGCTGGACAGCGTGGCGCTCGCGCTGCACGTGCTGTGGACGTACCAGCAGGCGTGGGCGGAGGAGGGCTTCCTCGCGACCGCGCGGCTGGAGGACTCGGTCTCCAAGCTGCTGGGACACATCGGCTACCGGCCGAGTCCGGGGACCGCGGCGGTGGGGCTCCAGCACTTCCGCTGCAAGGCGAACGTGCACGGCACGCTGCCCGCGGGCTTCGCGGTGACGTCGGCCGCGGAGGGAGAGGAAGAGGCCGCCACCTTCGAGACGCTCGCGCCGCTGCGCCTGCTGCCGGAGCTCAACGAGCTGCGTGCGTTCCTGCCGCCCCGGGCGGGCTCGGGCACGGGTCCGGGCCTGTCTC
>NZ_RAWA01000060.1 GCF_003611675.1 Corallococcus sp. CA053C | reverse complement strand
GGGCGGGAGGCGCCGGGGGCGGATCCTTCAGCACCACGGCGGTGGCCACGAGCGCGAGCAACCCGCCCAGGCCCAGCCAGCGCGTGAGCGCGCCCGTGTGGTCCGTCAGCCCGCTCATGGCACGGCGCAGGCGTTGTTGGCGTAGTGGAAGTAGCCGGCGCCCTTGGCGATCGACTCCGTGTAGATGGACTCGGGGGCGTTCGACATGGCGGCGCCCTGGAAGAAGTCCCCGCGGCAGTTGTACGAACGCATCGACCAGTTGTCGCCGTAGCCGCTCTGGTTGTTCAAGCCGCGCTTCACGTTGATGGCGCTGGGCTCGCAGCTGCCGAAGCAGAAGCTCGTGTCGTTGCGCCAGTAGGCGGCCTGGAGCGCGTCGCCGGGCACCGTGCGCGTGGGCCGCCCCGCCGCCGCGAAGTAGCCCGCGGCCTTCGGGTCGCGGATGAGCACGGATTGGCGGATGTAGTCAGTGGAGAAGGGGAAATCGAGCCCCAGCACGGACAGCACGCTGCCGATGGCATCCAGGGCCCCACCGCCGCTGCTCGTCACGCCCGCGTAGACGATGCGGCTCACGCGGTCGTGCGTCAGCTCTTCCACCCGGGGGTAGGTCTGCGAGGGGTTCTCCCCATTGCCCCAGGCCCGCCACGTGTCGTGGTAGAGGTAGAAGCTCTCCTTGAACACCAGGTCCAGCTGGTTGCCTTCGAAGCCCGTTGTGTAGAGGGCCACTTCCTGCGGGATGATGCGATTCACCATGCGGACCTGCACCTCCGCCTGGACCGCGCCCACGCTGGGGTCGAATCCCATGTCCTCGGCAAGCTGCGCCGGCGTGCTGCCCAGCGCGGACAGGGCCGGGCCCGCCAGCGCCCCGACGCCGGCCTTCGAACCCATGTCCGCCATCTCGACGCTCTCGAGCGGCGCGTCGGCGTTCTCCGCCTTCACCTGGAAGGTGAGCTCGTTCTGGTAGGTGCTGCCCAGGGTGCCCGTCTTCGTGGAGCCATCCAGGTCCTGGTAGCGCATCCGGGCCTCCGCGACGATGGCGTTGAGGTCCGTGCGCACCGTGCGCTCGAAGGCGATGAAGCGCGCCATCTCCGCGAGCTTGAGGCGCGCGCGCTGCGCCTCCCAGAAGTAGTTCGCCCAGAGCACCAGCACCACGAAGAGGGGCGCCAGGAGCGCCAGCTCCACCGTCGCCGAACCCCGCGCGCTGCCCCGCCGTCCCGTTTGGGTTCTCATGGCGCCCGTCAGTAGTTGATGCCGTTGAGCAGCCATTCGCTGTCCTCCCAGGCAGGCACCAGCCACTTGAGGTGATCCGCGTCCCAGTGGGTCTTGACGGGCGCCAGGCGCGCGGTCCAGAGCGGGTTGAAGAAGTTGGGCTCTTCCTTCCAGGTATTGGGCCGGTGGTAGATGGCCCGGCCCACCGCCATGGCCATCATGCCGCCCGTGCGCTCGCGGAAGTCCGCCGCGTAGGCGTCCTTCTTGCCGCCTACGTACTTCCAGGTCATGTCCAGGTACGACTCCTGGATGCCCTGCTCCGTGTTCTCCGCGGTGTTGAACTCCTCTTCGCCCGCGCCCTCCATGAAGGCGTTGTCGCGCAGGTTCGCCAGCTCGAAGGGGAGCTCGGAGGGCTTGCCTCCTTCTCGGTCGGCGCCCATGTCCTTGCCCAGGACGACGAGGTTGCACGGGTAGCCGAAGTGGTTCTGCCGCGGGTTGATGAAGCTCGTGTCCGCCGTGAGGAAGGGCGTGATGCCCGTCCACGTGTGGTGGTTGTTCGACTTGTTGGAGCCGACCTCCTGGTGGAAGCCGCCCCGCGCGTCCGCCGCGGCCCGGAAGCGCAGCTGGAAGACATTCTTCCAGCCGAAGATGCCGCAGAGCGGGCGCACGTCGATGCGGATGTCGTCCGCGGCGTAGAGCTGGTCCTTGCGGTTGTTCTCGAAGCCCTCGTCGAAGCTCTTGATCTGGCTGTCGGCCGTCTTGCGGATGCGCAGCTCGCCAATGACGACGCAGAGCTGGAAGCTCCAGCGCCGCCCGATGAGGAACGGACCCTCTCCCTCGGCCGTCCACCTGCGCCGCACGCCATTGGCCAGGCTGCCCATCAGCAGGCGGTACTTGGCCATGTCCGGATCCGACAGCTTGTTGTTCGACACCAGCTTCGCCCGCTTGAGCATGCCCGTGGGGTCCACCCCCATGGTGGGGACGCTGCTCAAGGGCCCGTCATCCAGGATGTGGAGGAAGTTCTTGGCGTTGGAGTAGTTGACGTTGGTGGGGGTGCTGAACACCGAGGTGATGGGCCCCTTGTTGAACTCCTGCTTCGAGTTCATGTCCTCGGTGACGAACGCCTTGGGGTCCGTCGTGCCGATGACGTCCCCATGCCCGTCGCTGGTGTAGAGGTCATACATGGTGCCCGTGAGCATGGCCTCCTGGGCCAGCCACAGGGCGATGTTGAGCCCTGTCAGGATGGGGATGAGCAGTCGTGAGACGGTCTCCACCGCCACCTTCCAGGCCTTGATGGCCTGTTCAACGGCGGCGAAGACGGTGCCGATGCCGGGGATGAGCTTCAGGTACTTGGCCGCGGTCCCGATGGTCTTGTCCAGGTACACCGCGTGGCTCACGTACGACATCACCGTGAGCATGGCGGAGTAGTGCACGATCATCGCGCGGTTGGTGTACGCGAGGAAGTTGTAGGCGCGCGCCTCCTTCACCGCCAGCGAGTACGCCTGCGCGTCCGCGGCGTCCTGCAGCTTGATCTTCTGGTACACGCCGTGGCCGATGCCCACCGACGTCATCACGGTGACGGCCAGCACGAGCATGACCACCACCCCGAGCACCATGGCCTGCCCGCGCTCGTCGCGCCGCAGCCTCCGGAGAATCCGAAACATCAGGGTTCCTTCCGCCAGCGTCGGGGGACGCTAGCCGTCCACGGCGCAGGAGTTCGGGCCGTAGGTTCCACTGTTGAGGAGGTTGGACTGCATGCGCATCGAATAGGTCGCGATGACGGGGATGACGAAGGTCTGCATGCCCGCCAGCGTGCTGACCTTCTTGTGGTCCGCGCTGCGGCTTGCGCCCTTGGTCTCCAGGTACTGCGTGGGGCTGCCCCCGCCCACGCGCTGGGTCGTGAAGTTCGGGCCGCCGCGGATGTCCTTCAGGAACTCGCGCCCCATGTAGAAGGCGTGGAGCTGCCAGTTCGCGAACGGGATGCGCATCTCGTAGAAGTAGGTCACGCGCACCGTGAGCAGGTTGGCGTCGATGACCTGCGCGTTCCGGATGTCGTCGTAGTCCAGCTCCAGTCCCTTCATGTGCGAGCCGTAGGACGCGAAGAGCCCGGGCAGCTGGCTCTTCCTGGGGTTGAGCACCTCCACGCGCACGCGCTCCAGGTCCACGCCCTGGTCCTTGAACGTCTGGTTCGCCTGGGCCGAGGACTTGTCCGTGTACGCGTCATTGACCAGCGCCACGTTGATGAGCGTGTCCACGCGCCCCCCGGGCTTCGCCACGCCCGTCATCGGGACCCGGGGCGGCCCCAGGGTGGGCAGCACCGCCACGTAGGCGGCCTTCTTCATGATCTCGCAGTCGCCGTGGTTGACGATGCCCGCGCGCGCGGACCGGTACGCCGCGTACTCCGTCATCAGCCGTGCGTGGTGCAGCGTCCCCAACTGGAGGATGCCGAGGATGAGGAAGACCATCACCGGGAAGACCAGCGCGGACTCGACCAACGCCTGACCCGACTCGCCGGGATGGGGTGAAGCGGACCATTTCATGGGAAGTCGAATCTTCACACGGTGTGTCAGGGGGATGCCAGCAAGCGGCCACTTGACGGACCCCCTGCTCACGCGCGCGAACGTGGATTTCCCGCCTACCGGGTGCGTCGGGTCGCTCGCGCGGGCTTTGAGCCGTGCACGGAGCTGGTGACGAGGGTCTGCGCGAGCACTTCCGCGGGCGTGCCCTGGAAGCCGGAGCAGGTGAGCTTCAGGCTCACGATGCCGTGCAGCCCCGCCCAGAACACCTCCGCGAGTCGCACGGGCGTCGTGTCCTCCAGGGCCTGGCCCGCGGCCTTGAGGGCCTCGAACGCGCGCACCAGGACGGCGAAGGACTTCGGCCCCGCGCCCTCGTCCTGGTCCTGGAACAGGTCCGCGGACAGCTTGGGGTCCTCCATGAAGACGAGCCGGTAGGTCTCCGGCTGCTTCAGGCCGAACGCCACGTAGGCGGCCGCCAGGCGTGACAGGCGCTCCACCGGCTCCTCGCAGGCAGCGGCGGGCTCCAGCACCGCGAGCAGCTCCTGGAAGCCGCGCACGCACAGCTCGCGCGCGATGGCGTCCCGGTTCTCGAAGTGCAGGTAGAGCGTCGCGGGCGCGTACTCCACCGCGTCCGCCAGCTTGCGCATGGACAGGGCCCCGAAGCCCTCCTTCATCACGATGTCGCGCGCCACCTGGAGGATCTGCTCGCGCAGCTCCGCCCGCTGACGTTCCTTCCGCTCCGCGCTGCCCATGTCCCAACGATAGGGCTTGACGTGAAGTACAGCCAGCAATAAATGAACGGTGTTCACAGAACGGTGTTCAGAAAACAGGTCACCGTTCATCCGCAGGGAGTTCGACATGGAGACGGTGGCGTTGTTCGGCGCCTCGGGCGTCATTGGGCAGGGTGTGGCGCGGACGCTCCAGGCCCAGGGGCGGGGGTACCGGGTGGTCGGCCGCTCGATGAAGGGCCTGCAACAGCAGTACGGGGCGGATCCGCGCGCGGAGCTGGTGACGTGGAACCCGGACGACGTGGCGTCCATCCGCGCGGCGGCGCGGGGCGTGAAGACGATCATCTACATGGTGGGGGTGGACTACTGGAAGTTCCACCTGCACCCGCTGCTGATGCGGCGCACGCTCGACGCGGCCATCGCGGAGGGGGTGGAGCGGGTGGTGCTCATCGGCACGGTGTATCCGTACGGCATGCCGCGCACCGAACGGGTGACGGAGGCGCATCCTCGCGAGCCGCACACGTACAAGGGCCGCATGCGCAAGGAGCAGGAGGACCTGCTGCTCGCGGCCGACGCGGCGGGCTCCATCCGGGGCACCATCCTCCGGCTGCCGGACTTCTACGGCCCGGGTACGGAGCGCAGCTTCCTCTACCAGGCGTTCGTGGCCGCCCTCGAGGGCAGGCGCGCCCCGATGATTGGCCCGCTCGACAAGCCTCACGAGTTCGTCTTCGTGAACGACGTGGGCCCCATCGTCACCGCGCTGATGGATGAGCCGCGCGCGTACGGACGCTTCTGGAACCTGGCGGGCGCGGGCGTCACCTCGCAGCGCGAGATGGTGAAGGAGATCTACGCGCAGGTGGGCCGCCCCGCGAAGACGATGGCGATGGGGAAGGGGATGGTGCGGCTGGCGGGGTTGTTCCAGCCCTTCATGCGGGAGCTGGTGGAGATGTACTACCTGCTCACGAACCCCGTGCTGATGGACGACTCCGCGCTGCGCGGGCTCCTGGGCACCGTGCACAAGACGCCCTACGCCGAGGGCATCCGCCAGACGCTCGCGGCCCTGCGCGAGGCGAAGCAGGCCCCCGCGCACCCGGTGGTGGCTACCGCGGCGTCATGAGCGCGGGTGTCGGGGGCCGCGCGGTGCTCAGGCCCCGTTCCCGCTGGCGGGCGTTCTCCAGCCGCTGCCGGTGGCCCGCGAGCAGGTCGCTGCGGGTGAGGATGCCCACGAGTCGCGGAGGCTCGGCGCGGGAGAGGACGGGCAGGCGGCCCACGCCCTCGTCCACCATCAGGTCCGCCGCCTCGCGCAGGGAGCTGTCGTCGAAGACCACCGCGGGCGGGCGCTTCACCAGGTCCTTCATCCGCCGGCCGGTGGTCTCCTTCCCGTCCAGCAGATCCCTTCGCGTCACGACGCCCAGCAGCGCGCCGTCGGAAGAGACGACGGGGAAGCCCTGATGGTGGGCGCCCGCGGTGTCCGTCGCGAGCCACGCGCGCACGGCCTCCAGCGGTTGCTCCGCCTGCAACGTCACCACGGGCTTGAGGCCGTGGTCGCGCACGAGCGCCTGGCCCAGGGCATCCGCGCCCAGCTCCGTGGGGATGCGGCCTCCGCGCCGCGCCAGCTTCTCCGTCATGATGGAGTTGCGCATCAGCAGCGCGGACACCAGGTAGGACGTCGAACAGCCGGCGAGCAGCGGCAGCAGGCCCATGGGCTGGCGCGTGGTCTCGAAGGCGAACACCACCGACGTCAGCAGGGCGCGCGAGGCGCCCGCGAAGAGCGCGGCCATGCCCACCAGCGCCGCCACGCGGATATCGATGCCCAGCTGGGGGAACAGCTGCGCGGCGAGCATCCCCAGCCCGGAGCCCAGCCCACCGCCGAGCGTGAAGAGTGGCGCCAGCGTGCCGCCTGACGTCCCGCTCCCCAGCGCGACGGACCAGGAGAGGAACTTGAACGCGCAGAACACGAGCATGGCCGTGCCCACGAAGCGGCCCGACAGGATGTCCTCGATGTTGGTGTAGCCCACGCCCAGCGTCCGCGGGGACAGCCAGCCCACCACGCCCACGACGATGCCTCCCAGCGCGGGCCACCACATCCAGTGCAGGGGCAGCTTCTCGAACGCGTCCTCCAGCCAGTACACCGCCCGCGTGCACACCACGGACGCCATCCCCACCGCGATGCCCAGCGCGCCATAGAAGGCGAGTGCCCCGCCGGAAGGCGTCGTGAGGTCCGGGATGGCGAAGGCCGGCGCGCCTCCCATGAAGGCGATGCGCACGCCGGTGGCGGTGGCGGTGGCCAGGGCCACCGGGATGACGGAGCGGGGCTTGAACTCGAAGAGCAGCAGCTCCACCGCGAGCAGGACCGCGGACACCGGCGCGCCGAACGTGGCGGCCATGCCGGCGGCGGCGCCCGCGGCGAGCAGGGCCTTGCGCTCGTCGGCCGTCACATGGAGCCCCTGGCCCAGCAGCGACCCCAGCGCGCCACCCGTGGCGATGATGGGACCCTCCGCGCCGAACGGGCCACCGGTTCCGATGGCGATCGCCGCCGACAGCGGCTTGAGCAGGGTCATCCGGGGCGGGATGCGGCTCTTGTTGAAGAGCACCTGCTCCATGGCCTCCGGGATGCCGTGGCCCCGGATGGCCCGTGAGCCGTAGCGCGCCATCAGCCCCACGACGATGGCACCCAGCACGGGGACGACGATGACCCACGGCCCCAGGGTGTTGTCCCCGGGCGACACCGGCTGCACGGACAGGCGGCCGAAGAACGCGAGGTTCGTGAAGAAGTGGATGAGGGCTCCCAACCCCTGCGCGACGAGGGCCGCCACGACCGCGAGCACCACCGCCAGGGCGCTGATGAACACCGCGCGGCGGTCCACCGACTCGTGGAAGGAGGGGGCGCGCAGGCTGGCGAGCGCCGGTCCCATGGAGGGCGCCACGGGGAGCTGCCCCCGGGTCTCCGGTCCTTCGCCAATGGCTTCCTCGATGCGCTCTACGTCAGGCTTCTTCATGTGCTTGCTCCTGCGATTTCCGTTTCCCGCGCTTGCGGGGGGGCTCGTCCTCGAAGAAGAGCGGGGGCACATCCCCTTCGAGCCCCAGCTCCCGCACCCACGCCTCCAACCCCTGGACGAGTCCGGCGCGCACGGTGGGTTCCAGCTTGCGCAGCCCGGAGATGAGCCGGGCCTGCGCCATGGGCGGCGCCTTGCGCACCACGGCGCGGCCCGCGGGCTCCAGCGCCACCTCCACCCGGCGGCCGTCCTCGGAGGAGCGGCTGCGGCTCACCAACCCCTGCTCGATGAGCTTCGCGACGACGCCGGACACGCTGCTCTGGTGCGTGAGCGTGCGCTCCGCGAGGTCGTTGATGGAGGAGGGGCCGGCCTCCGCCAGCTCCTGGAGGATGAAGAGCTGGGCGCCGCTGATGCCCACCAGCCGTTCGGACGCGCGCGCGGAGACCCGCAGCAGGCGCACCAGCCGGCGCACCCCGTCCATGGCCGCGCGCACCTCGCCGGGGACGCCGGACGGAGGCGCGGGGGAATTTGAATGGGAGCCCATATATTTCCCCAAGCTACGGGGGAGGGGTGCCGGGCACAAGGAAAAGTGCGGGGCCCGTCTGGTCGCCTGGCGGTGCGGGCGTTACGGTCCGGCCCATCCTGGTGGGAGGGGCGACATGCGGATCGTGGTCATCGGGGCATCGCAGGGAACGGGCGCACTCGCGGTACGGACCGCGTTGGACCGGGGGCACGCCGTGACGGCCTTCGCTCGCAGTCCGCAGAAGCTGGTGCTGGAGCACCCGCAGCTCACGCGGCTGAAGGGGGACTTCCACCAGCGCGCGTCGGTGGAGGAGGCGGTGCGGGGGCAGGACGCGGTGATCATCACCGCCTCCGCCACGCAGCTGAAGGCGTTCAAGGAGAACCCGAACTACTTCAGCCAGGGCACCGGCTTCGTCATCGACACGATGAAGGCCCACGGGGTCCGCAAGCTGTCGGTGTTGAGCGCGTTGGGGACCGGCGACAGCAAGGCCACGGCGCCCTTCCTGGTCAGGACGCTGGTCATCTCGTTCATCCTCAAGCTGCCCTTCGAGGACCACGACCGGCAGGAGCGACTCGTGCGCGACAGCGGGCTCGACTGGGTCATCGCGCGGCCGGGACGGCTCACCAACGGACCCGCGCGCAGGCAGTACGTGAAGAAGACGCAGGGGGAGACGGTGCCCTCCTCCATCTCCCGGGCGGACGTGGCCGACTTCCTGGTGGAAGCGGTGGAGGTCAACACCTGGGTGAAGCACACGGTCCACCTGGGCGGCTGACCGTCATGGCCAGGCGCGAGGCCCGGGCGTGGAGCCCGGGCCCCGCGTGAGGCGCGCGGCTCAGCTCTCCGCGCTGGAGTCCGGATGCTCCTCGCTGCACACCTGCGAGGCGTCCTCCGCCTGGCGGGCCTCGTCCGTGCTCACCGAGGCGGAGGGGTCATTGGGCAGGGCAAGGCTCAAGCACCCCCAAAAGATCGGATTTTCATTGCACGTGGTCTGGCGGAGCTGAACGGCACACACGGTGGAGCAGGGGGCATCAAAACAAATGTCTTCGCACTGCGGCGGCCGGGCAAAGGCAGCCGTGGGCGCGAGGGACAGGACCGCAGAGACCGCCATCAGGGACTTCATCAGCTTGCGCATGCGCACTCCGTCTGGGATGGACTGCGCGGCCAGTGTGGACCTGGTGGAATGTCTGGTAAATGAGTCAATCCTGACAGGCTTCAGTCTGGACTTTCATTGCGGAACTTTCCGACGCGGCGGTGCAACGCTTTGCGTTGGAGTGGTTGCCTCCGGGCGCATGGGAGGGGCCGGCAGTCCAGGCTGGGTGAGCAGCCAATCCACGAAGGCGCGCGCGGCGGGGCGCGGCCTGCGGTGGGACGGGTACACCACGAAGTAGCTGGCGCGCGTGGGCATGGTCGGGCCGGGCAGCCGGACGAGCCGTCCATCCGCGAGGTAGGGCGCGGAGATGCGTTCGCGGGCGAGCGCCGCGCCCAGGCCCTGCACCGAGGCCATCAGCGCGCCGGTGGAGTCGCTGAAGTAGTAGCGCTGGTCGAACGTCGCCCCGCGCACGCCCGCGGCCCGGAACCAGTCCTGCCAGCCCTGGCGCGACAGGTCGCCAATCAGCGGCAGCTTCGGGATGTCCGCCGCCTCGTGGACCCGGTCGAAGCCTGTCAGGTGCGCCGAGGCCACGGGGAACAGGGCGTCGTCCATCAACGGGTGCGCGCTCAAGCCCTGCCAGGGGGGCTGGCCGTAGCGGATGCCGACGTCGGGTCCTCCCTCGTCGAAGCGCGTGAGCGCTGGCTCCGTGTCCACGTGGAGGCGGACATGCGGGTGCGCGGCGGTGAACCGGGGCAGGCGCGGCATCAGCCACGCGTACGCCAGCGAGTGCACGGTGGTGATGCGCACGACGTCGTCCTCGTCGCGCGCGCGTCGCAACCCTCCGAGCACGCTGTCCATGTCGGAGAGCGCGCTGCTGGCGGCGTCCGCGAGCTGGCGCCCCTCGGCCGTCAGCGTCACGCCCCGGGCATGCCGTTGGAAGAGCACGACGCCCAGCCGTGCCTCCAGCTTGCGGACGTGGTGGCTGACCGCGCTGGCGGTCAGGTGCAGCTCCTCCGCCGCATGGGCGAAGTTCTGGTGGCGGGCGGCGGACTCGAAGGCCGCCAGGGCGGGAAGCAGATCCGTGCGCAGGGTCATGGGAGGAGCCTCAAATCTGGCGCGTGGCTGGCCCGGAAAGTATGCGCTTGTGGAGGAGGGGGGGAGGGCGTGAATAGAAGCCCAGGCAGAAATGCGGTTCCTTCCTCCCGTCAGGGGACGCGCCATGAGTGCTTCCGGTCTCACCCATCCACACACCGCTGCTCCCTCGTTCACCCGCGCATGGCTCACCCCGCTGGAGCTGGGAGCGCTGGGCGCCATCTGGGGGGCGTCCTTCCTGTTCATGCGCATCGCCGCCCCGGCCTTCGGACCCCTGCCGCTGGTGGAGCTCCGGGTCGCGCTGGGCGCGCTGGTGCTGATGCCGTTCCTCTGGAAGGCCCGAGCGTCCTTCGGCCCCGGGCTGTGGCCGAAGCTGGCGCTGCTGGGCGTGCTCAACTCGGCGGTGCCCTTCGCGCTGTTCGCCTGGGCCGCGCAGCGCGCCCCGGCGGGCATCGGGGCCATCACCAACAGCATGTCGGTGCTGTTCACCGCGCTGGTGGCGTTCCTGTTCTACGGCGAGCGCATTGGCGCACGGCGGGCGGTGGCCCTCTTCACGGGCTTCGCCGGGGTGGTGGTGCTGGCCAGCGGGAAGACGGGGGGCGCGGGCGTCGCGTGGGCCGCGGCGGCGGGCACCACCGCCGCGTTCCTCTACGGCATTGGCGTGAACATGGTGAAGCGTCACCTGGCCGGGCTGCCCGCATCCGCCGTCGCCGCCGCCACGCTGTCGTGCTCCGCGCTGCTGATGCTGCCGTTCGCCATCGCCACCTGGCCGACGCAGCCCATCGGGACGCGGCCCTGGCTGGCGGCGGCGTCGCTGGGCGTGGTCTGCACGGGCCTGGCGTTCGCCGTGTACTACCGCCTCATCCAACGCATCGGCCCGGCGCGCGCCGTCACCGTCACCTACAGCGTGCCGCTGTTCGGCGTGGCCTGGGCCTGGCTGCTCCTGGACGAACCGCTGACGCCCACCATGCTCATCGCGGGCACGCTCATCCTGGGGAGCGTGGCCCTGGGGCAGCAGCAGCCCGTGGCGCGCAAGGCGTCGTGAGGCGTCAGGACCGCTCGAACTTGAAGATGCGGTAGCCGTCGCGGACCGAGGGCAGCAGCCGGCGGATCATGAACGCCGGCACCCGCTGGCCCGCGAGCTCCACCGTGCGCAGGGGGATGGAGGTGACGGAGGCCTGCGTGTAGCCCGCCTCCAGGAAGAGGGCTTCGGGCGCGTCCGTCATGTCCCGGAAGGTCGTCCCCAGCTCGGCGATGGCCTTGTGCAGCGCGCCGCCGTGGTCGCGCTGGAAGGTGGCCCGCATCAGGTCGCAGTACACGACGTGCTTAGGGAACAGCTCCTTGAGCACGGCGAGCATGTCCCGGCGCTGCGCGTGCGTCAGGTACATGAGCACGCCCTCGATGATGATGTGCGTGCGCTGCGTGTCCCGGTACGGCGCCAGCCGCGCGGAGAGCGACTCCGCCTGGAAGTCGATGGCGAGGCGCTCCAGGGGGTTCTTCGCCTCCGTCACGGGCAGCTGCGCGTCCTTGTGCGTGATGATGGCGGGCTCGTCCACCTCCAGCCACCGGCCTCCACGCAGACGGTACGCGCGCGTGTCGAAGCCCGCGCCGAGCACCACCACCCGGGCCTGCGGAGCCCGGTCGAGCTCCTCCTGCACGAGCGCGTCGATGATCTGATGTCGGCCGGCATTGCTGGTGTTGGCCCGCGTGAAGGACTGGAAGCGCGACCAGATGCTCCGGGCCTCGTCGTTCATGAACCGCGCGGCGAAGGTGTCACCGCACAGCGGCCGGGGCTTGTGCGCGTCCGCGTCCCGGCACGCCAGGGTGTAGTACGCCGTCTTCGAGATCGCGTTGGCCATGTCAGTCCCCCAGGTGTACGGCAACGGTGGTGGAGAACTGACGCACGACGCAGTCCTCCGCGCCCCCGTCCTCCCACGCCAGCATCGCGAACTCGGCCGGAGTGTCGAGCGCGATGATGGGGTGGTGCCACACGCCCCGGTGGTAGTTCACGCCCTGGCCGGGGCCGCAGACGAACGCGACGAGGCCGTCCAGGTCGGGGCCGCCCGAGGCGTCGGTTGGCGCGACGCACACGAGGAACCGCGAGCAGCGCATGGGCAGGAAGGCCTGGCTTGAGCGGGGGTGGTGCTCCAGCAGCTTCACGGTGAAGGGAAGCGGCTGCGGCACCGAGCGGAACACCGCGAGGTTGGGCTTCGCGCCCGCACGGTCGCTCTCCAGCTTCGCCGACCAGTCGAACCGCACGGCGGTGCCCTGGTTCGCCGCCGCGCCGCTCTTGAGCCCCGCGGAGACGACGTCCCCGAAGGGAGCGAAGGCCTCCGGCGTCAGGGGGAGCGCGAGGAGGGAGCGGGGCGAGGGAGCGTCCTTCATGCGGCCAAATATATACGCGCAAGGGGCCGCGACCTGCCGGATAGAGTGCCCCGGTGACGTCCAAGCCCGGCCTGAATGACGGCTACGTGTATCGCGAGCAGGTGGAAGCCGCCGCCGTGGGGCGCACCGCGCTTGCCTGGCTGGCGGACAGGTACCGGCACTCTTCCGAAGAGGCGTGGCGCGCCCGCTTCCTGCGCGGGGAGGTGCAGTTGGACGGCGTCACGGCGACGGGCGACGAGCTGCTGCGCGCGCACCAGGAGCTGTGCTGGCACCGCCCGCCGTGGCAGGAGGGCGAGACGCCGGACAGCTTCGAGCTGGTGTACGAGGACGAAGCCCTGCTCGCGGTGATCAAGCCGAGCGGCCTTCCGACGATGCCGTCCGGAGGCTTCCTCAAGAACACGCTGCTGTCCTTCGTGCGGCTGCGCTGGCCGGAGGCGTCGGCGCTGCACCGGCTGGGGCGGGCGACGTCCGGGCTGGTGTTGTTCTCCCGCACGCGCGAGGCGGCGGCCCGCCTCTCACACAGCTGGCGGGAAGGTGACGTGGAGAAGCGCTATCGCGCGCTGTCGGACGGCGTCGCGGCGCAGGAGCACTACGACATCCGCGCGCCCATCGGGCTGGTGCCCCACCCGCTGCTGGGGACGGTGCATGGGGCCAGCGCGCAGGGCAAGGCGTCCAGCAGCAGCGCCCGCGTGCTGGAGCGGCGTGAAGGGCAGACGCTCTTCGAGGTGCGCATCCACACCGGGCGCCCGGAGCAGATCCGCATCCACCTGGCCTTCATCGGGCATCCGCTCGCTGGAGATCCGATGTTCGCGGCCGGGGGACTGCCCCGGGAGAAGGAGCCCGGGCTGCCCGGAGACGGTGGCTACCTGCTCCACGCGGAGACGCTCGCGTTCACGCACCCGATTTCAGGGGAGCGCCTGCGACTGCATGCTCCACCGCCGCCCGGGCTGAGGACGGCGGAGGAGTCCTCGGCCCTTTCGGGCTAGGGCCGGATGAGGTTCGTGGGAGGGGCTCCGGTGAGGTTCTCGGTGCTGTCGAAGAGGAGCTGCCCGATGTAGTTGAAGTTGTGGGCCCACGAGCCCGGATCCTTCTGGCTCAGCTGGTAGTTGTGGGCCGCCTGGACGAGGGCCGGGGTGAACGGCGCGAACGCGTTGGCGGAGACGGACTCCGTCGCGCTGCAGGTGCCGTTCTTGTCCGTGTCCTTGAAGAAGTACGGATTGGCCTCGCCGTTGTAGCAGAGGCCATTGCCCGTCACCCCGCGCATGGCCGTCAGCAGGCGCGCGGCCATTCCATCCACCTCCGCCTTCAGGGGCTCGGTGGTGTTCCCATCTCCGTCGTAGTCCTGCAGGTGGACGTTGCGGATCTGCTCCGCCGCGCTCTGGTCCGCGTGGCACGTCTCACAGCGCGCGTTCCACACGTCCGCGACCTTGAACGTGTGGTTGGTCCCGCCCGGCACATGGCAGCTCGTGCACTGCACCCCGCCCATGTGCGTGAGCCGGCCCGCGTACGTCTTGCTGGGGTACTCGTATCCAATCCTGGCCAGCGTTCCTTCACGCGTCCCGGCGGCCGGCAGGTAGTGCACGTTCTGGAAGCGCGGCGTGCCACCCGCCGCCAGCGCCGTGTCGATGGTGGCCTTGGACGCGCGGCCGATGTGGCAGTTGGCGCAGAGGTTGTCCTGGCCCGGCAGGTTCACCGTCGTGTTGTCCGGCAGCCACGTCTTCGCGGGGACGAAGACGTCGTAGGTGGGCTCGAAGTTCTCGTGGCAGGTGGAGCACTCCAGGCCGTTGGCGGTCTCCGGCACCGACTGCCCCACGCCGTACTGGACGAAGAACCGGTAGCCCTGCGCGCCGCTGTGGCAGCGGGAGCAGCCGGCCTGGACCGCCTCGCTCGAATCCCAGTTGCGCGCCGCCTTGCTGGCGCCGTTGAAGTGGCCCGGATCATTGCGCACGAGCAACGACGTATCGAAGGGGACGGCCAGCCCCTGGTTCACCGACTGGGTCGAGTCATGCAACAGCTGGATGATGTACTTCGCGTTGTGCGCGAACGCGCCGGGATCCACCTTGGACAGCTGGTAGTTGTAGGCCGCCTTCTGCAGGCGCGGGGTCCAGCTGGCGAACGCATTGGCGGCCACGGACTCCGCCGCGCTACAGGTCCCGTCCTTGTCGGTGTCCCGGAACCAGTACGGGTGCGTATCGCCGTAGCAGAGGGGCTGGGACCGCTCCGCGCCGTAGCGCTGGAGGCTGGCCAGCAGCTTCTCCCGCAGGCCTTGAATCTCGAAGTAGATGCCTTCCGCGCGGTTGTTGTCCCCGTCGTAGTCCTGGTTGCGCGAGGCGATCTGCCGGATGTTCCAGGCCTTCGTCACGTCGGTCACTCCCGGGTGACAGGTGGCGCATTCATCCCAGCGGACCCGGGTGGTGTGCGCGTCATGGCACTCGTTGCACTTGTCGAAGTTGGGCACGTGGCGGAACCGCGTGTCGTAGACCTGATTCGCGTACTGGTAGCCGCCAGCCGCCTGGCTTGCGAAGAGCGTCGCGGCCGCGGGGTAGTAGTGGATGTTGGTGAAGCCCAGCGCCGGGGAGGTGGTGTCCTCGCCGACGACACCCGCGTCCGCGATCTGCGCGTCGATGTCCTTCCCCGCGGCGCGCCCCTGGTGACACACCATGCACCGCGCCTCCTCGCCCAGGCCGGTGACCTGCTTGCCCGAGGGGAAGGTGACCGCCGTCAGGCTGGAGGCCGCGCTGTCGTGGCACGTCTCGCAGCGCACCACGGACTGCGTCTTTCCGGGGGCGTCCACGCGTCCCGCCAGGGATCCATCACCGCCCAGGTAGTCGATGAAGCCCTCCGAGCTGTGGCACCGCGCGCAGGTGGTCGGGACGTTGCCCGCCGCGTTCCAGTGAGTGAAGGCCTCGGCGGTGGTGTCCGCATGCGGCGAACCGGACCAGGCGACGAAGTAGGGCACCTGGTCGGGATTGACGCCCGCATCGGTGCTGGCGGAAGGCGCGATCACCACCACCGCGTGGCCCCCCTCCAGCCGGGACTGCGCACCGACGACCTTCACTCCGGTCTCACCCGCGCTGACACCCGTCACGAGGCCGGCGTCGTCCACCGTCGCGATGCTCGGGTCCTCGCTCTCCCACGAGTAGCCCGTGTCGCTGGCCTCGCGCGTGGTGGCCGTGAGCTGGAGCGTCTGCCCCACCATCACCGAGTGGGCTCCGGAGGTGGTGATCCCCGGGTTGGAGGTCTCCAGTTTGGCGCAGGCGGACAGCGTGAGCGCCAGTCCAACCAGGAGCAGGGCGTGGCGTTTCATCGGGACTCTCCTGGGGATGAAGTGCTTCAAGGTTGAGCGCCTCCGGCGACCCATGCCAGGAGGGTTTGGTACTCGGTGCTGGTGTCCCGGTAGATCGTTCCGCCGCCGTGGCCCGCGCCCGTGGCCTTGCGCAGCAGGCGGCTGGCGGACGGATTGGACGCGTCGATCAACGCGCTCGCTTCCAGGTAGTCCGCCTCGGCGTCGCCGGTCAGCTGGAAGCCGGTGTCTCCGGCAGCGCCGCCGCTGCGATGGCAGGACTGGCAGCCGGAGGTCAGGAGCGGATGGACGCTGCTGGCGAAGGAGACGGCCTCTCCGCCATCCCCGCCGCCACCACCGTCATTCGTGGGCGAGACGCCCGCGTCGGCGGTGGGCTCGCCGCGTTCGAAGTCCGCGCAGCCCAGCACGCACGGAAGCATCACGGCCAGCGTCCGGAAGAGGGACCTAGAACTCATACGCCACCACCAGTCGGGTGAAGTCGTCCGGGAGCTCGTCGGCCTTCTCCAGGTTCCAGTAGTGGAAGAGCCCGGCGCTCAGACCCCGCCACCGGGCGACCGCGCCCACGTTGTGCGTGGAGCCGTCGTCGCGGGTGAGATCCGTCGAATCGAGGATCAACCCCCGCCGGTTCCCGAAGGTGCGCAGCCCCTGCCGGTACTGGAGGTAGAGCCAGTCCGAGGGATGGAAGCGCAGTTGGAGGTAGCTGGCGAAGTGGTAGTAGTCCGCGCCCGGCCCGCCGTAACCCTCGTCCTCGCCTCCGGAGACGTCCCCGCGCAGCAGCCCGGCGCCCAGCGAGAAGCGCTCCAGCACCGGGACTCCGCGCGGACGCCACACCGCCACATCCAGCGCCTGGAGGAACAGGCGGCGCCCGAACCCCAGCGAGTTGAAGTAGGGCGAGTACCACACGCTGATGGGCCCCCAGGAGGCGCCCAGCCGCGCGCCGAGGCCCAGGCGCGTCTCGTCCAGCGGTGCGAAGTCGGACTGGAGGTTGAGCACCGCGTCGGCGGTCCTCAGCCGGAAGCCGGCGATGAGGTAGGCGTCGCCGGAGAGGGTCAGCGGTCCCTGTCGGCGCTGCACGTTCACCGTCAGCCCCTCCCGCGCGAACACCACCGGGAGCACCTTCTGATCAAAGCCCGCGAGCCCACCGTAGTTGTGGTGGAAGAGCGGCTCGCCGCCGAAGGGAACGAGCACCTTGCCCCCCTTGGCGAACACCTTCACCGGCCAGGTCTCCGGGCCGACCCGGACGCCGACCTCCCAGAACTGCAACGACAGCGCCTCCAGGGTCAGCATCACCGGATCCGTGGCGGACTGCCGCGTCAGGAAGAGGAACTGGTGGTAGCTGCGCAGCGCGTTCACGCCCTCGGACTGGAAGGGGTGGTCGTTGTAGTTGCGGCGCTCGTAGTTGAGGTCGAAGCGTCCGTTGAGGCTCAGCGAGCCGAGGACCGGATAGGTCCCCAGCGAAATTCCTGCGTGCGGGTTGGCCGCGTGCGGGTTGGCAGCGGGGGCCGGAGGAGTGGGCGCGGCCGCGGGCGTCGCGGGGCTTGTCGTGGATCCGGGCGCGGAGGCGACAGCGGTGGTGTCGGGGACAGGCCCCAACGCGCCCGCGTTGATCCACTGGCCCAGGAGTTCGAGCTCCGCGCTTCCCGGCTCCCACACTGCTCCGCCCGGGTGCGCTTCGCCCTTCGCGCGCTGGTAGAGGAGGCTGGTCGCGGCGGAGCCGGGCACCACCAGTGGCAACACCGACCGCAGATGCTGCACGGGATCAGCGCTGGCCACATAGCGACTGGATCCGGCGAACCCATCCGGGGCGTGACAGCTCGCGCAGCCGGACATCAGCTGTTCGTGGATGCGGGGCGCGAAGCGCAGCGCGTCCGCTGCCGCCGTGGGGGACGCCGCGGGCGGCGATGGGGCAATCACAGGCGCGGGCCCGGGCTCGGCGGGCGTTGGATTGGACGCGAGGGGCGTGGGAGCGCTGTCGCGGGTGTGCGGCGCCGCGGGCTTTGGTTCGCTGGCCGCCACGGTAGGGGGACTCACGGGCGCCGGGGTGGTGGCGACCGATGCCCGGCCGGGGAGCGCGCCCCCTTCAATCCACGTGAGCAGCTTCGCGTACTCCGCGGAGTCCACGGCGATGGCCTTCTGGCCTCCGTGAAGCGTCGCTCCGCTGCCCTTCTTGAGCAGCGGGCTCTGGGCCGCGGCGGCGGTCTTCACGAAGCGCAGGGTGGCGTCGTAGTCCTCCGGTCCTCCTCGCAGCACCCACTGGGTCCTGGCCGCCTTGCCGTCAGGGCGGTGGCAGGAGGCGCACTGCTTCTCGAGGATCGGTCGTGCGTCCTCCGCGAAGGTCAGCGCGCGGGGCTTCGCCGGGCCGGGCTGGGATCTGGACGGCGGCGACGGAGTCCCCTTGGGAGCGGCGGATGCTTCGGCGGGCTCGGCGACGCCCGCGTCGGGAGTTGCCTCCACACGCGTCGCGGGCTCCGCGGGCTTCTTGACCCCCAGTCGTTCCTGGAGCTGCCGCCGCTTCTCCTCCTGCGACTGGGCCTGCGCGGGGCGGGGCACGGCCAGCAGCAGCGCGCAGAGGCACAGCGTCCAGGGGCTCATGTCAGCGAGGCGCATGGCAGGCCTCGCAGCTCATGGTGCGCACGGCCTTGGCGGCCTGTCCGTCGTGGCAGCTTCCACAAGCGCGGCCCTCCTGCATGTCTTGATGGGTGAAGCCCAGGGGGGACTGCGGGAACACGCTGGGGTGGCAGCCGTAGCAGTGCTGGGAGTTGTGGCCCCAATGCGAGAACAGCGCCGGTGCGGGCGTGGTGCGCTCCTTGAGCGGAGGGAGCCGGACGTCCTGCGGTGCGTTCACGGCGAAGATGGGCGTCGTGAACAGGAGGAGGGCGCAGAGCCCTGCCTGCCACCGCCACCTCCGTGGAGGGACGAAGCTCATAGGGCCTTCTTCTCCTTCAGGACCCGCCAGACCGTGATGGCATAGAGCAGGACGCCCACCAGCACGAGCGGCACGCCCACCGCGGCGAACACCACGAAGGTCAGCGGGGACCAGAAGAGGGTGGCGAACAACTGCACCAGCAGCCCCGCCAGGACGAAGAGTGCTGCGATCCGGATGCGCTTCGCGTGTCCCATGGTCACTCCGGCTGCCAGAAGTTCTGGGCCTTCACGCCCTCCAGGTCGTGCGCGAGGTCATGGCACGTCAGACACGAGCGCTCCCCGCTCTGGAGCTCCGCCCGGTGCTCCCGGTGGGGCTCCACTTCGAGGAAGCTGCGCGAGTCGTTGTGGCAGTGGAGGCAGTTGTAGTTGGGATACGGCTGATAGAGCCGGGGCTCCGGAGGGATGGTCCCGAAGTAGTGGACCCAGACGTGGCGCAGGCCGTTGAGCTTGGCCTTCGCGTCACCGAAGAGCGCGTAGTCGGTGTGGCAGGAGTAGCAGGTGGAGTCGCGGTTGATCAGCCGCTTCTGGTAGTGGACCGCGGCCAGCGCGTTGGCGTTGTCCACGAAGAGGCTCTTCCCGTACGGCTCCATCTCATGGCAGTCCATGCAGAACTGCGTCTGGCTGGATTCGCTCATGCCCACCGCGACGCCGGTGCCGGTGACGACCAGTGGGAGCAGGGCCAGCCCTCCAAGGAGCAACAGGTGCCCCAGCCGGCTCTCGGTGAGGAACCCTGCTGCGTAGGCGATGAGGGCCACCAGCACGACCACCGCGGTGACAATGGGAATCAGGATGGTGAGCAGGTGGGGCTCCTTGGGACAGGACTCTTGCAAGCCCCGTGACGGATGCGCCCAAGGGGGGACCTGCATGGGCCACGCGCAAGGATTGCGCGACCCGAGGGGAACACGCGCAAGGATTGCGCCCCCCCGGCGTGCTCCAGGCGCTGCCGCGCAAGTCCCCGGGTAACAGATGCGCGGGTCTCCGGTGCTTGGTGCGCACACCGCGAATCTTCCTGGAGGACTTCGGATGCTCACCCATCGGCTGGGTCGACGTGTGCTTGGCGCAATGCTGTTGCTGTGGGTTTCGGGTTGCGAGAAGGAGGAGGGCCCGCTCTGTGACCGGCTCGCGCCCCGGTTGCAGCACGCGCTCGAGGAGGCCGCCTCGGCGGGGGAGCTCCCCGGGGTCACGGCCTCGCTGCGTCTCCAGGACTGTACGTGGCGGGGCTCGGCGGGCGTCTCCAGGGTGGAGCCCGCCACCGGGATGAAGGTCGAGGACCGGTTGCGCGTGGGCAGCATCACCAAGAGCTTCGTCGCCGTGGTGGCACTGCAGCTCCAGGCCGAGGGGAGGCTGTCCCTGGACGCGCCGCTGGCCACCTGGGTGCCGGACTTTCCCCGCGCGGACCGCATCTCCGTGCGACAGCTCCTCAACCACACGAGCGGTGCGTTCAACTACACCCAGAGCCAGGACTTCCTCGCCCAGGCCGAGGCGAGCCCCGGGAAGACGTGGACCCCCGGGGAGCTCATCGCGCTGGGCGCCGCGAAGTCCCCCGCCTTCGAGCCAGGGACGCGCTGGGACTACTCCAATACCAACTACATCCTCCTCGGTCACATCCTTGAATCGGTGACGGGGACGCCGCTGGCGCAGCAGCTTCGCACGCGCATCCTCGAGCCCCTGGCCCTGGACAGCACGGGGCTGGACGGCGCCGAGCCGCTGCCGCCCTTCGTCGTGCGGGGCTATTCGCGGGACCCGAGCAATGGCGCCTGGGTGGACTTCACGGACTTCATCCATCTGTCCGCGGCCGGCGCGGCCGGTGCCCTGGTGTCCAGCGCCGACGACGTCAGCGCCTTCTACCAGGCCCTCTTCGAGCGCTCGCTGCTCGCCCCGGCGCAGCTCGCGGAGATGACCGACTGGGTGGCGACGCCTCTCCCCACGATGCCGGGGTATGGCCTGGGACTGGTGCGGGCCGTCACGCCCGTGGGGCCTGGCCATGGCCATGACGGCGAAATCCCCGGGTTCTCCGCCCTGGCCTTCTACCTGCCCGAGCGCAAGGCCTCACTCGCGGTGCTGACCAACCGCGAGGCGGCTGACGTGTCGGGGGTCACCGGGAGGCTGCTGGAGGTGCTCGCCACGGAGTGAGGCGTGGCGCTCGCCACGGCGCTTCCTCCCGGTGGAGGAATCGGGTCCACTTGGCGCCCCTCCACGAACGGGTGCCTGCTCCATGACGAAGAAGACGGCTGCTTCCGATGTGAACCCGACGGGCCTCTCCCGCCGCACGCTCCTCGGGGCCGCGGCGGCCGTGACGGGGGCACTGGCTGCCCGCGACGCGCGCGCCCAGTCACCGTCCGCCGCCGCGCCCGGGGCCTTCGCGCTGGAGGAGGCGACGGTCGCGGAGCTGCGCGCGGGCCTGGAGTCCGGCAAGCACACCGCGCGCGGGCTGACGGAGGCCTACCTCGCGCGCATTCGTGCGCTCGACCGCACCGGGGACCTGCCGCTGTCCTCGGTCATCGAAATCAACCCCGACGCGTTCACGCTGGCCGACGCGCTGGACGCCGAGCGCAAGGCGAAGGGCGCGCGCGGGCCGCTGCACGGCATCCCCGTGCTCATCAAGGACAACATCGCCACGGCCGACCGGATGCAGACCACCGCGGGCTCGCTCGCGCTGGTGGGCGCGGTGCCTCCGCGCGACGCCTTCATCGTGGAGCGACTGCGGGCCGCCGGTGCCGTCCTCCTGGGCAAGACGAACCTCAGTGAGTGGGCCAACTTCCGCTCCACGCACTCAAGCAGCGGCTGGAGCGGGCGCGGCGGCCTGTGCCGCAATCCCTATGCGCTCGACCGGACCCCTTCCGGTTCGAGCTCCGGCTCAGGCGCGGCCACCGCGGCCAACTTCTGCGCCGTGGCGGTGGGCACCGAGACGGATGGCTCCATCGTCTCGCCCGCGTCCGCGTGCTCGCTGGTGGGATTGAAGCCCACGGTGGGGCTCGTCAGCCGCGCGGGGATCATCCCCATCTCCTCGACCCAGGACACCGCGGGCCCCATGACGCGCACCGTGGCGGACGCCGCCGCGCTGTTGAGCGTGCTCGCGGGCGAGGATCCGCGCGACGCGGCCACCGCCGCCAGCCGAGGCCGTGCCCACGCGGACTACACGAAGTTCCTCGACCCAAAGGGGCTCGCGGGTGCGCGCATCGGTGTTCCGCGCGAACGATTGTTCGGCTACCACCCGGCCACGGACGCCGTCGTGGAGCGCGCGCTCGAGCTGATGAAGGCGCAAGGGGCCGTGCTGGTGGATCCAGTGTCGCTGCCCAACGCGGCGAAGCTCGACGAGCCCGAGCTGGAAGTGATGCTGTATGAGTTCAAGGCGGGGCTGGAGGCCTACCTCGCGCAGCTCGGCGAGGGCGCCCCGGTGCGGACGCTCGCGGACCTCATCGCCTTCAACGAGAAGCACCGCGAGCGCGAGATGCCCCACTTCGGGCAGGAGCTGCTGCTCCAGGCGCAGAAGAAGGGCCCGCTCACCGACGCCGCCTACAAGAAGGCGCTCGCGGCATGCCGCCGGTTCTCGCGCGCCGAGGGCATGGATGCGGTGATGAACAAGCACAAGCTGGACGCGCTCGTGGCCCCGACCCAGGCGCCGGCGGGCCCCATCGATCTGGTGCTGGGCGACCACTGGCTGGGCAGCAGCTCCACGCCCGCCGCCGTGTCCGGCTACCCGAGCATCACCGTGCCCGCGGGCGATGTGCACGGGCTGCCGGTGGGGGTGTCCTTCTTCGGCCGCGCCTGGAGCGAGCCCGTGCTGCTCAAGCTCGCCTACGCCTACGAGCAGGCTTCGCACGCGCGACGCAAGCCGGCCTTCGCCCGGAGCGTGGACCTGCGCGGCGCGTAGCGAGGTCGCGCGGATGCAAGGTCTGCGCGGCGTGGGTGCGCGGGGTGCAAGGATTGCGGCCCTCGAGGGGGCTCCCAGGCGGGGGAGCGCGCGGCATGAGCGTTGCTCTGTGTCCGGAACAAGATGGACGCGCTCTTCCTGCACCGCCTGCAGTTCGCCAGCACCACGCTGTACCACTTCCTCTTCGTCCCGCTGACCCTCGGGCTGTCGCTGCTGGTCGCGGTGATGCAGACGCTCTGGTTCCGCACCGGAGAGGACACCTACCGGCAGATGGTGAAGTTCTGGGGGAAGCTCTTCCTCCTGAACTTCGCGATGGGGGTGGTCACCGGCATCGTCCAGGAGTTCCAGTTCGGGATGAACTGGTCGGAGTACTCGCGCTTCGTCGGCGACATCTTCGGCGGACCGCTGGCCATCGAAGCGCTGATGGCCTTCTTCGTCGAGTCCACGTTCATCGGGCTCTGGATCTTCGGCTGGGACCGGCTGTCCAGGCGCGTGCACCTCGCGTCCATCTGGATGGTCGCCATCGCCTCGAACATCTCCGCGTTCTGGATCCTCACGGCGAACTCCTTCATGCAGGAGCCCGTGGGCTTCGTGCTGCGCAACGGCCGCGCGGAGATGGTGGACTTCTTCGCGCTGGTGACCAACCCGCACCTCTGGGTGCAGGTGCCCCACGTCTTCTTCTCCGGCCTCTGCACCGGGGCGTTCGTCGTGATGGGCGTGAGCGCCTTCCACCTGGCGCGGGGCACGGAGCGGCATGACGTCTTTGCCCGCTCGCTGCGGATGGGCGTGGTGGCCGCGTGCGTGGGCACCGTGATGGTGATGATGGCGGGCCACACCCAGGCCCAGCACATGGTGAAGGCCCAGCCCATGAAGATGGCGGCGGCCGAAGCGCTGTGGACGAGCGAGGATCCGGCGTCGTTCTCCCTCTTCACCGTGGGCAACGAGCGCGAGCGGCGGGACGTCTTCTCCGTGCGCGTCCCGTCGCTGCTGAGCATCCTCGCCTACAACCGGACGGACGGGCGGGTGGAGGGGCTCCACGAGCTCCAGGCGCAGTACGTCGCGAAGTATGGCCCGGGGGACTACGTGCCCCCGGTGGCCCTCACGTACTGGAGCTTCCGGGCCATGGTCGGAGGCGGCGTGGCGATGCTGGCCATGGCCTTCCTGGGACTCTTCCTGTTCTACCGGGGCCGGCTCGAAGCGCCCGGGCGCTACCTGCGCGTGCTGCCCTGGTGCATCCCGCTGCCCTTCATCGCGAACAGCGCGGGCTGGCTGATGACGGAGGTGGGCCGTCAGCCGTGGATCGTCTTCGGCCTGCTGCGCGTGGAGCAGGGGATGTCCCCCACGGTGTCCGCCGGGATGGTGCTCACGTCGCTCATCGCGTTCACGGCGCTCTACACGGCCCTGCTCGTGCCCTTCCTGTTCCTGATGCGGAAGTACGCGTTCGGCCCGGCTGCTCCGGCCCATGAGCCCGCGGCCGAGCCCGTCCTCGCTCCCTTCTGAAGTCCTCCCTCCGCCTTCCGCTGAGACCTCCGCCTCATGGACCTCAATACCCTCTGGTTCGCCCTCATCGCCGTGCTCTTCGTCGGCTTCCTCGTGCTCGAGGGCTTCGACTACGGCGTCGGCATCCTCCTGCCCTTCCTGGGCCGGACCGATGACGAGCGCCGCGGCATCATCAACACGATTGGCCCCTTCTGGGATGGCAACGAGGTCTGGTTGCTCACCGCGGGCGGCGCGCTCTTCGCGGCGTTCCCGCACTGGTACGCCACGCTGTTCAGCGGCTTCTACCTGGCGCTCCTCGTCATCCTGGTCGCGCTCATCCTCCGGGGCGTGGCGTTCGAGTTCCGCAGCAAGCACGAGTCGACGCGCTGGCGGTCCTTCTGGGACGGCGCGCTGTTCTTCGGAAGCGTCGTGCCCGCGCTGCTCTTCGGCGTGGCCCTGAGCAACCTGGCGCGCGGGGTTCCCATCGACGCGAGCAAGAACTTCACCGGGAGCTTCTTCGACCTGGTGAGCCCGTACGCGCTGCTCTCGGGGGTCACCGCGGTGGCGGTCTTCACGCTGCACGGCGCCCTGTTCCTCTGCTTGAAGTCCGAAGCGCCGCTCCAGGAGCGCGCCCACGCACTCAGCCTGCGGCTGTGGCCCATCACCGTCGGGCTCGTGCTGGCCTTCGTGGGGGCGAGCTACGTGAGCACGGACCTCTTCCAGCGGCTGGGCGTCAACCCGGGCGTGGCGCCGGTGGGGGCGGCGGCGGCGCTGCTCTCGGTGGGCTGGATGCTCCGCGCGAAGCGGCACGGGTGGGCGTTCTTCATGTCCGCCGCGACCATCGCCCTGTCGGTCGCCACCCTCTTCGCGGGGCTCTACCCGCGCGTGATGGTGTCGAGCATCGACCCGGCCTTCAGCCTCACCATCTACACGGCCTCGTCGAGCCCCTACACGCTGACGGTGATGAGCTTTGTCGCGCTGACGTTCGTGCCGCTGGTGCTCGCCTACCAGGGCTGGAGCTACTGGGTCTTCCGTGCGCGCGTCACCCGCGCCCACCTGGAGTACTGAGTGCGCCCCGAACGCCGCCTGGGCGCCCTGGCCCGAGCCCACCGGGGCGCCTTCCTGGCCGCGCTGTCGGTGAGCGCGGCGACCGGAGTGCTCGCGGTGGCGCAGGCCGCGGTCCTGGCCCACCTGCTGGCCCGCGCGTTCCTCGAACGCCCGCGGTGGGAAACGCTGGGGGGCGAGCTCGGGGGCTTCGCGGCGCTCGTCGTCGGTCGGGCGGTGCTCACCTGGGCTGGGAGGCGGCTCTCGCATCGCCTGGCGGCGCGCGTGAAGTCGGCGCTCCATGGCGAGCTCCACGCGAAGCTCCTGGCCCTGGGGCCGGCCTTCACGCGGGGCGAGCGGAGCGGGGAGTTGATCGCCACGGCCACGGAGGGCATCGAGCAGCTCGACGCCTTCTTCAGCCGGGTGCTTCCGCAGCGCGTGGTCGCGGGGCTCGTGCCGCTCGGGGTCATCGTGGTGGTGGCGCTGAAGGACGGCGCCTCCGGGGCATTGCTCGCGGTGGCGGCTCCGCTGGTGCCCATCTTCATGATCTTGATTGGCAAGCAGGCCCAGGCCCGCAACGAGCGGCAGTGGGTGGAGCTGCGTCGCATGGCGGCGCACTTCCTGGATGTCATCCAGGGCCTGCCGACGCTGAAGCTCGTGGGTCGCAGCAGGCATCAGCTCGAGGTCATCGGCCGGATGACGGACCGCTTCGCGAGCACGACGATGGGCGTGCTGCGCGTGGCGTTCCTCTCCGCGCTCGTGTTGGAGCTGGTCGCGACGCTGAGCACGGCGTTGCTCGCGGTGACGCTGGGCGTGCGGCTCGTGTCCGGCACGGTGGGCTTCGAGGTGGCGCTGTTCGTCCTGCTGCTCGCGCCGGAGTTGTTCGCGCCGCTGCGGGCGCTCGGAGCGCAGCACCACGCGGGGATGGCGGCGGCCACGGCGGCGGAGCGCATCTTCGCGCTCCTGGACGAACCGCTGACGCGCGCTGCTCAGGTGCCCCCGAGGGCCGTGCCTTCGCGCATGGAGGTCCGCTTCGAGGACGTGACCTACCAGCCTCCGGGAAGCCCGGTGCCCACGCTCGAACGCTTCGAGCTCACGGTGAGCCCCGGCGAGCGGGTGGCCCTCGTGGGCGCGAGCGGGGTAGGGAAGTCGACCGTCCTCGACCTGCTCCTCGGCTTCCGCGAGCCCACGCAGGGGCGCATCCTCGTGGACGGCGTTCCGCTCGCCGCGCTGCCGCTCGAAGGCTGGCGCAAGCAGGTGGCCTGGGTGTCGCAGCGCCCGTACTTCTTCGACGCGCCCGTGCGAGACAACCTCCTGCTCGCGCAGCCGGGCGCATCGGATGCGGAGCTGATGCGCATCCTGCGCGAGGTCGAGCTGGGGCCGGTGATCGCACGGCTGCCGAAGGGGCTCGATACGCCGCTCGGTGAGCGGGGGCTGCGCTTGAGCGGCGGCCAGCGCCAGCGGCTCGCCCTGGCACGGGCGCTGCTCCAGGATGCTCCGCTCCTGCTGCTGGATGAGCCGACCTCGCAGCTCGACGACGTCACCGAGGCGGCCGTGCTGCACGGGGTGAAGCGTCTTCTCGGCCGGGAGAAGACCCTGCTGCTGGTGACCCACCGGCCCGCGGCGCTGCGGCTCGCAGACCGGATCGTGGTGATGGGCGGCCGGGCGCTGCGGACCCCAGAGCGCGCGGCTTCGACGTCGCTGCACCACGCTTCGGCCGTGGAGCACTCGTGATGAAGGACACCGGGTCGGGGATGCGGCTGCTCTGGAGCTGGATGCGGTTGACGTGGCCTCGGCTCGCGGTCGCGGCGCTGCTCGGGACGCTGACGATCGCGAGCAGCGTGGCGCTGACCGTGGTCTCCGCGGGGCTGATCTGCCATGCGGCCTTGCGCGTGCCGCTCGCCGAGTTGCAGCTCGCCATCGTGGGCGTGCGCTTCTTCGGGCTCTCGCGCGCCGGGCTTCGCTACCTGGAGCGGCTCGTCTCGCATTCGGCCACGTTCGCCCTGCTCGCGAAGATGCGAACGGCCTGCTACCGGGCGCTCGAAGCCATGCGGCCCGCGCAGCTCCGTTCGCTCGGGCGTGGCGACGTGCTGGCCCGAGTCGTGTCCGATGTCGAGACGCTCGAGCACTTCTACCTGCGTGTCGTGGCGCCTCCGCTCATCGCGCTCGCCATCACGCTGCTGACCTCCGCGTTGCTCGCGGGCTGGAGTCCGGCGCTCGGGCTCCGGGCTCTGGCGGTCCTGGGGGTGGGACTCGTGCTCGCGCCGCTGCTGACCTGGCGCATGAGCCGGGGCGCTGGGGCCGCCGAAGTGCAGGCCCGCGCAAGCCTGAAGGCCGCATGGGTCGACACGCTCCAGGGCGCCGGGGACCTCTTGATGCTCGGAGCCCAGGAGCGCATGCGGGCCCGCACCGGCCAGGAGCTGTCACGGGTCCAGGCCGCGCAGTCCCGGATCGCGAGCGCGGAAGGGGCCGGCAACGCGGTGGGGGTGCTCGTCGGGGGGCTCATCCCCCTGGTGCTCCTGCCCTGCGCGCTGGACCTGGTGCGAGGTGGTGACCTGGGCGTCGCGGACCTGGCCATGATGGTGCTCGCGCCCATCGCCGCGCTCGAAGCGCTCGCGGGCCTTCCGCTCGCGGTGCAGGCCCTGGGGCACAGTCTGGCTGCCGCGAGCCGGCTCCAGGCGCTCGGACCTGGCGCCGGGGCAGGGGAGACGGAGCACACTCCGGCGCGCGTGGAGAGCGCACCTGGGCCCTTCGCAGTCGAAGCCTACGACCTCCACTACCGCTACGACGCGGACCTGCCGTGGGTCCTCGAAGGCACGTCGCTCGCCGTGCGCACCGGCACGTTCGCGGTCCTTACGGGGGAGAGCGGAGCGGGGAAGTCCACCTTGCTGCACCTGCTCGCCGAAGCCCAGGCAGGCTACGGGGGGGAGCTCCAGCTCGCGGGGCAGGAGGTGCGCGACCTGGATGAGGAGAGGCGGCGCCGGAAGGTCGCGCTCGTCACGCAGTCCACCCATCTCTTCAACGCGACCCTGCGCGACAACCTCCGCCTCGCGCAGCCCGGCGCGACGGACGCGGAGCTTCACCGTGCCGCGGAGGGTGCGTGCCTCACCGAATGGATCGCCTCCCTGCCGGACGGGCTCGATTCGTGGATGGGCGAGGAGGGGCTCCGGCTGAGTGGAGGAGAGCGCCAGCGGGTGGCAATCGCCCGCGCGCTGCTCCAGGACACCCCGCTGCTCCTGCTCGATGAACCCACCGCGGAGCTCGACGCCGTGACGGAGCAACACGTCCTCGAACACCTCAAGAGCCTGTGCCCCCAGCGGACCGTGCTGATGGTGACGCACCGTCCAGCGGCCCTGGCCTGCGCGGACGTGACGTTCAGGCTGGAGCTGGGAGGCGGCGTCCACACCCCCTGCCCCGAGCGCACGGCAAGCTTGCCGGACCCTGAGACCTCATCGAAGACCTCCCGCCCCGACGCCTGGAGCGCCACGAACGCGTGACGCCCAGGCCATTTCCTCCGACTGTCTATTCGTAGGTCGGGGTGCAGCGATTGAGGGACCAGACGCACTGGCGCAGCTGCGCCGACCGGCACGTGTCCGACGTCTTGAACTGGGCGCAGTAACACGCCCAGGTGTCGCCGCTGGTGCACGTGGGCGTGATGCTCTGCGCGCCCGGCCCGGACTCCTCGGCCACGGGAGCCTCCGCTTCCGTGGGCGGACCCCCACAGGCGCTCAGGGCCACCAGCGACATCATCACGAAGAAACGACGCATGTCCGACTCCAGGTCAGGGGGAATGCCGGTCGGTGACGCGGCCCCCTGACGCTGCGCCAGGGCCCTTCGCGAAGTCCAGCGGCGCGGCGCATCCACGTGCCCGGGACGTCAATCCCAGCCACCGCGTGGCGGGTCTGGGATTCCTCCTGGCCGTGGTGGCTTGAATGTTTCGGGCGCGCCGGAACCGGACCGCAGCGCATGACGGGGCGTCGGTCAAGTGAGCGCGATGTCGACAGCGCGATGTCGACTTGGCCGCCGTCGCGTCACCCGCTTCCATCCGCCCCGCTTCAAGACGACCACATCGCAGGGTTGAGGGGGAGTGACATGTCCGGACAGAACGAGGCCGCAGCGCCAAGTGGAGCAGCTCAACAGGAGGGAGGCCACCACCTCCACCTCCAGGGAGGCGCCCCGCCTGAGCGAGGCCGCCGCATCACGGCGTCCACCGGGGGGTGGGTGGTGGCGACGTCGACGCTTGGCTTGATGCTCGGCTACAGCACCTACATCTCCTATGTGTTCGGCGTGTTCGCGCGACCGCTGGGCGCCGAGTTCGGCTGGAGCCGGCCGCAGATCGCGTTCGCGTTGACGCTCTGCAACTGGTTCGTCATGGCCCTGTCGCCGTTCGCGGGCTTCCTGCTGGACCGCGTGGGCCCGCGCCGGATGCTCCTGCCCTCCGTCCTGGGCCTGGCGGCGGTGCTCTGCGCGCTCGCGCTCCAGCCCGGCTCGCTGCCCACCTTCTACGCGCTCCACCTCGCGCTGGCGCTGGCCGCGCTCGGGACCCTGCCCGCGGTCTACACGCGGGCCATCGTCGGTTGGTTCGATGAGCGCCGGGGCATGGCGCTGGGCATCGCGCTGGCGGGCGTGGGACTGGGAGGCATCCTGCTGCCGCCCACGCTCCAGGCCACCATTGGCGCACTGGGCTGGCGTGGCGCCTATGCCGCGCTCGGCGGTGCGATGCTCGTCCTCGTGCTGCCCACGGCCTTCCGGTTCTTCGACAACGCGCCCACGCCTGTCGTCAGCGGCGTGGCCGTGTCGTCCCACGGGGTCGCGAACCTTCGTGAAGCGGCTCGCACGCGCCCGTTCTGGCTCTTGATCGCCATCTTCGTCCTGCTGGGGACGATGACGCTGGGCATCTCGGCCAGCCTGGTGCCCATCCTCACGGACTCCGGGCTGGCGCCCCAGGCCGCGGCGGCCATGGCCTCGGCGCTGGGCGTGGGTGTGCTCGTGGGACGGATTGCTTCGGGCCTGCTCATTGACCGGCTGCCGGCCCGACTCGTGGCGCTGGTGTGCCTGCTCGCGTCCAGCGCAGGGCTCGCGGGGCTCGCGAACGGAGGCGCCAGCACCGGGGCACCCATCGCCGTCTGTCTGTTCCTGACGGGCTTTGGCATTGGCGCCGAGTTCGACTTCATGAGCTGGTTCGTGAGTCGCTACCTGGGGCTGCGCGCCTATGGCCGGATCTACGGCTTGACGTACGCGGCCTTCCAGCTGGGCTGTGGCCTGGGGCCCCTCCTGATGGCCATTGGCCGTGAGCGGCTGGGCGGCTACGGCCCGGGACTGATGGGCCTGAGCGCGGCGGCGACCCTCGCGGGCCTGTTGTTCCTGGCGTTCCCTCCGCTGGCCCGGCCCGCTCCCGTCCCCGTCGCGGCGAAGTAGCTCCCGAGCGGCGGGGCGGCCGTCCCCTCCGTCACCTGTCGCGGGATGTGGCCGCACGGGCTCCGGCTGGGCAACTTGAGGTGGATGCGATGTCCATCGCTCGGGGCCATACCGGTGGTGAGGTCAAGAATCGCAGCGGCTGAACGCCGGCCCTGCGAAGGGAGAGCGCGGTGCCAGCGACGCCACCCGACATGACGAGCCCCCCGTCGCCCGGGTCCTCCCCGGCGGCGCCCCTGCTCTGGATTGGCGACCGCGAGCCTGCCCGGCTGCGCTGGGTGAGTCCCCACCTCGCCACGTCCTTCGGTCATCCACGGGAGGGCTGGCGGGAGCCGGACTTCCTCCGCCGCCTCGTGGACCCGAGGGACTTCCCGAACCTGCAGGAGGCCTGGCAGGGCGTCGTCAGCACGGGTGCCCCGGAGACGGTGGACTTCCGCACGGTCTCCACCCAGGGAGCGCTGAGCCGTTGGACCGTGGACCTGAGCGCCATCGAGTCCTCGGAGGGGGGCTGGGAGGTGTTCGGCACCCTCCACCCCCAGGGCGTGGAGGAGCGGCCGCCGCCGGGGGCGCGCGGCGTCTGCGATCTCGAACTGGCGGTGAGGGAGCTCTCCCGCGCCAATCACGAACGGGACGAGCTCATCAACAGCATCGACGGCATCGTCTGGGAGGCGGACTGCTCGTTCCGCTTCCGCTTCGTCAGCAAGCAGGGGGAGCGGCTGCTCGGGTACCCGTTGCAGCGGTGGTATCAGGAGCCGGACTTCTGGGTGCGGCATGTCCACCCGGACGACCAGCGCTGGGCCTCCGAATACTGCCACTCCGCCGCGGAGCAGGGCCTGCCCCACGAGTTCGAGTACCGGATGATCGCCGCCGACGGGCGCGTGGTCTGGCTGCGGGACATCGTGACGGTGGTGAGCCAGGACGAACGGGTCCAGGGGCTGCGCGGCATCATGGTGGACGTCACCGGCCAGCACGCTGCCCAGGAGCACCTGGAGCGCACCGTCTCCCTGCTGGAGGCCTCGTTCGACTCGACGGCGGACGGTCTGCTGGTGGTGGACGGTGACGGGCGGGTCACGGCGTGCAACCGCCGGTTCCAGCAGATGTGGGACCTCCCGGAGGCGCTGGTGGCCCAGCACCTGGACGCGCCGTTGATCGAGGCCGTGTGCGAGCGGCTCGTGGATCCGGAGCAGTTCACCGCGCGGGTGCGCGAGCTCTACCTGCACCCGGAGGAGGAGAGCTTCGAGACCATCGAGCTGCGCGACGGGCGGGTCCTGGAGCGCTATTCGCTGCCCCAGCGATTGGGAGGCGCCGTCATCGGGCGGGTCTGGAGCTTCCGGGATATCTCCCTGCGTGTGCGCGCGGAGCGCGAGAGGGAGCGGTTGCTGCGCGAGGCCCACGAGGCCATCCAGGTGCGCGACGACTTCCTCTCCATCGCGTCGCACGAGCTGAAGACGCCGTTGACCCCGCTGCGGCTGTCGCTGCAGGTGTTGCGGCACATGGTGGCGTCGGGGCAGCCCGGCTCGCTCTCGCACGTGGACCGGGCGCTCGGCCAGGTGCGGCGGCTGTCCGCGCTCGTCAATGATCTGCTGGACGCGTCCAGCGTGGGCGTGGGCCGGCTCCAGTTGCATTGCGCGCCGGTGTCACTGCGGGACCTGTCGCTCGAGGTGGCCGCGGAGTTCCTCGCCGTCAGCGAGCAGCATCCCATCACCGTCGACGCCCCGGACGAAGAGCTCCTCATCCTGGGCGACAGCGGCCGGCTGTCGCAGGTGCTGACGAACCTGGTGGAGAACGCCCTCAAGTACAGCCCCCATGGCGGCGCGGTGCGCGTGTCGCTCGTCCGGGACGGCGCGGATGCCGTCCTGTCGGTGGCGGACTCCGGCATCGGCATCCCGAAGGAGGAGCAGGACCAACTCTTCGAGCGGTTCTTCCGCGCGCGCAACGCCCCCATCTCCGGCTTCGGTGGACTGGGCGTGGGCCTCTACATCTGCCGCGACATCGTCGAACGGCACGGAGGCCACATCTGGATGGAGAGCGAATTGGGACAGGGCTCCACCTTCCATGTCTCCCTGCCGGTCCTGGCCACGCGCACGCTCCATGAGGAGTCCGCGCCGCCGGGGTGATGGGTAGAGCCGGGCACCTTGAATCCACGGGCAGTTCCCGCC
>NZ_RAWA01000609.1 GCF_003611675.1 Corallococcus sp. CA053C | reverse complement strand
CGCCCGCCCCGGCCGACGCCCCCTTCGACGAGCAGGTCTTCATCGCGCAGATGAAATTCAACGAGGAGATGCACAAGGCCGGCGTGCTGGTGGCCTCCGAGGGCCTCAGCGCCTCTTCGGCCGGCGCGCACGTCGTCTTCAAGGGCGGCGACCCCGTCGTGAAGGACGGCCCCTTCGCGGAGACGAAGGAGCTCATCGGCGGCTTCTACGTGCTGGAGGTGAAGTCGAAGGAGGAGGCCATCGCGTGGGCCCGGCGCTACCCCGGCGGCATGGGCAACGACGACGTGATGGAGATCCGCCCGCTCACCGGCCCCGAGGACATCCCGCCCGAGTTCCTGGAGCTCATCAAGAAGGCGGCCCCGTCCTGGAGCGAGTCATTCACGAAGTCGTCGTAACCCCATTGTCACCGGGGGCAGGATCAGTTTGAGGCGGCAGCCCGGTTGAGGGGGCTGCCGCGGCTGGGGACGAAGCGGGCCCTGCCGGATGGGGCGACGCACCTGCGGTTCACCGGACTCGAGCTCCTCCGCCGGCTGGCCGCCCTGGTTCCTCCCCCGAGGCGAAACCGGGTGCGCTTTCATGGCGTCTTTGCCCCAGGCGCGAGACTCCGGCCATCGTCACCGGGTTCGAGGCCTGCCCCGCATCCGGCGAGGGTGAGACGGGTTTCCATCCGCCAGCGGCCCGAGCGTCCCTGGCCGTTTGCGCGACGTGCGAGGGCCCCCCCACCTTCTGGACGCTTCACACGGAGGGAGCGGCCGCCCGGGGACGGCGGAGGGCGTCGGGAGTCGCGGCGCCCTCCGCGCGAGGGTGTGCTCGCGGGCTTGTCTTGAACCTGGAGACTCCTGGAAGGCTCAGCGGACTCCGACGAAGTCGATACCCGCAGAGGAGATCTGGTCGTTCCACGGGCCTCCAGCGACGGAGTTGATGTCGCCCACGCTCTGGGTGGTGCTGAGACACCTGCCCGTCCGCGAGGGGTGTTCGCAGAGGGTCGCGCGATAGGGGCCGAGGATCCTCACGGAGGACAGGATGTCATCGAAGCCCAGGTCGCCCAGGAAGCCGACGCCGGAGGTGAGATGCAGGATGTTGCCTTCGAACTGGCCATGCTCGTAGAGGTACACCCCATCCGCGGCGGAGTAGGCCTGAACGGCATACGTGTAGTCCCCCTGCGTCGCCTTGTAGCCCGTCCCGTAGTCCGAGTACGCCCAGTTGCTGAGTCCCCCGGGTGACTTCTTCACCACCACGCTCCAGAGCTGGAACGGGAAGCGTGAGCTCACCCGGCCATGCAACTGGAGGGCGCGGTCGCTCGTGCCCCCCGAGAGGGCTCCGAGCTGGGAGTTCACGAAGCTGCCCAGGAAGCCGTTGCTCACCGCGCTCGTCACCGTCCGCGAGGTGAAGGCGAGGTGTGTGTAGTCATCCATGGTGTCGGATTGGACGTAGCTTCCATCCGTGTGCATCCAACCGGCCCAGCTTCCCTTCAAGGCCAGGGCATGCCAGAGGCGCCCCGGGGCGGCATTCTGGAGAAACGCATGGATGCCATACCAGCGGGCCTGGGCGTCGCCGCCCAGGGTGTAGGAGATGTTCCGGAAGGCGGTGCCGAAATCGCCAGGCAGGATGCTGGCGGAGGGGAGCAGCCGGTAGTTGAGGGCCAGGATGGCGTCAATCAGCCCCGCCCCCGGGAAGTCCATCATCAGGACCCCCGCGCGCTGGACGTTGCCGCCCACCAGGTGGTCGATGGCGTAGTCATTGACGCCCCGGATGGCCATCCCATCGCCTCCGGCCACCACGTTGGGGAAGGCCGCCACGGAGGAGCCACTGAGGAAGTTCACATACAGCGTGGGAGGGGCCCCCGCGTTCGTCCGCCCCAGGTGGTCCCGGACCTTGTCCCACTTGTTGTCGATGTCGAAGATCGTGGACACGGTCCAGTCATCCTGGAGGGCCAGCGAACCCCAGTTCACGCCGTAGGCTCCACCGCCGAAGTTGTCCAGGATGACAATCTTGCCGCGCACCTCCCCGAGCGTGGGCACATGGGTGCCTCGCCAGACGTAGGGGCTGTAGGCGGGCTGGTTGCGATACCACTCGAAGGTCTGTTGGAAGCTCCGGCTATTGCCGTCCGGGGTGTGTTCCTCCTTCACCCGCATGAGAATGGTTTCGCCGGGATGGTCGCGCAGGAACTGGGTGGTGGTCGTCAACACGTCGTCGAAGTTGGCGTTCAGGTAGACGACGCCATGGTGGATGGCGAACCGGTCACCAATGTGGCGACACCGGATGTCCAAGGCCCGGAGCCCCGCGTCCAGCTGGGCCCTCAGGCTCAGGGATTGGGTCTGGGTGAGGTCGCCGCCCGTCGAGGTGAACGCCATGGAGTCATGGGTGCCCGGCAGCGACAGGGAAGCGAGGCTCGCCGAGCCGGGCATCCAGCTCAACCAGTCGGGATGACTCGTTTCGATGCTGCCGGAGTGGTTGTAGTAGCGCCCACGGGCGGCAGCAGGGGTGGTCGCGAGCAGCGCGAGCAAGAGCACCGCCGCCGCGTTGCGCAGCCGGGGGGCAGGAAACGTCCGGTGGGACATGGGGCCTCGGGGGAGGAGGATGCGTGGGGTGAAGGCAGCCACACGCGAGGTGTGCGCTGTTGTCCGGGACCTAAGCAGGAATGGACGCGGATCCCCAGAGGCTTCGTACTTCACGGAAAAGCCCGGCCAACCCTCGCGGGCGCCGGGCTTTTCACGTCAAGCATTCCAGGCGGCTACGAGGTAAGCAAGGGCGCGTGTGACATCTGAGCGCGCCCGAGAAAGTAGGGTTTGAGGTCTCAAGAGTATCAAAGCAGGAGCCTGGAACGAGGAGGATGCCGCAGCGGCTCTCCCCTGCATGAGGGTTCGACAACACCCTCTGAGCTACCGTGGCTGGAGCAGGAATTCGCGCCGATGGCCGATCAGAGGCTTGACCTCTTCTGCGGCGCAAAGGAAGACATCGATCGCGCGGTCTGCGGCCTCGACAAGGCGGACGCCCGGGGCATCGCGCTGCGCAAGTCGCTGTGGCAGCCGGCGCTGAAGGGGCTGGCGGACAAGCTCAACGCGCCGTGAGGCGCTCGGCGTGCCTCCCCAAGCTGTAACGGACCAGGGGCAGCGCGCCCGGCCCGAAACCGACTTCTTCAGCAGCCTGCTAGGGGACGCCACCGCCTCTCCGCCGGCCCGGCGCGCGGCCCTTGGGCTCCCGTCAGCGGACCTCCCCTCCTCCCTCTCCGCACCAGCACGCCCCCTCAACAGGGCCCCGTCTTTCCCATGCGTGGCTCGGGTCGACGTTGTCATCCCCGGAGGGGCGGCACCAGCCTGATTACCTTGGGGGTATCGGGAGGACAATGAAACCAGAGCTCCAGGCGTATGCGTTGGGCGATCGGCTCCAGACGGGGCACCGGGCGACCGTCCACCACGCCGTGCGTACCACCGATGGACGCGCGATCCTCCTCAAGGTCCTCGAGCCTGAGCACAGCCGCCCGCAGGACCTCGAGCGGCTGAGGAAGGAATACGAGGTGGGGCATGCGCTCGCGGGCCTGGCCGTCGTCGAGCCGCTCGCCCTCTCGACGTTCGAGGGGCGGCCGGCGCTCGAGTTCGAGGACTTCCCGGGCGCTCCGCTTGAGAAGCTCGTGGGCGCGCCGATGCCCGTCGGGGACTTCCTTCACCTGGCGGTGCGTCTGGCCGGGATTGTCGCTGACATCCACGAGCGAGGCGTCATCCACAAGGAGATCAAGCCGGGAAACATCCTCTTCGCCCCCGGGAGTGGCGAGCTCAAGGTCTGGAACTTCAGCATCGCCGCGCGCAGCACACGTGCGCAGCCCCCTCCCCGCCCCACGCGGCTCATCGAGGGGTCGCTCCCCTACATGTCGCCAGAGCAGACGGGCTGGATGAACCGCTCCGTCGACAGCCGCTCCGACCTCTACGCCCTCGGCGTCACCTTCTACGAACTGCTCACGGGGCGCCTTCCCTTCGATGCGCGCGATCCCCTGGAATGGGTGCACTGCCACG
>NZ_RAWA01000608.1 GCF_003611675.1 Corallococcus sp. CA053C | reverse complement strand
CCTCGGGTGGGTGCGCCACCTCCAGACGTCAGGGGTCGGGGTCAGGATGCGTGGGATGCCGCGTCGGTGGGCGCGCGTTCCGCCCCGTTCCTGTAGGAAGGCATCCCGCATGAGACCCGCACCCCTGGAAGAGACACCGCCAACGGACCGCGACGTCGAGGCCCCCGCGCCTCCGTCGAAAGGTCTGTGGACGCTGGTGAAGCAAGCGTTGCACGGCACGGAGCTGGACCTGACCCGGCTGCCCATCCGGCGCGCCATCTTCCTGCTGGCCGTGCCCATGGTGCTGGAGATGTTGATGGAGTCGGTGTTCTCCGTGGTGGACGTCTTCTTCGTCGGCAGGCTCGGCGCGGAAGCGGTCGCCACGGTGGGGCTCACCGAGTCCATCCTCGTCATCATCTACGCGGCCGGCATGGGGTTGAGCATCGGCGCCACGGCGATGGTGGCCCGGCGCATCGGGGAGAAGGACGCGGAGCGGGCCGCGCGCACGGCGGTGCAGGCCATCGGGTTGGGCGTGGTCATCTCCCTCATCCTGGCGCTCGCGGGCATCGTCTTCGCCCGGCCGCTGCTGGCGGCGCTGGGCGGCTCGCCGTGGGTGCTGGAGCACGGCGTGGGCTACACGCGCGTGATGATGGGTGGCGTGGTGAGCATCCTGCTGCTCTTCCTCATCAACGCCATCTTCCGGGGCGCGGGTGACGCGGCCATCGCGATGCGCGTGCTGGGGTTGGCCAATGGCATCAACGTCCTGCTCGCGCCGTGTCTCATCTTCGGCCTGGGGCCGTTCCCGGAGATGGGCGTGGTGGGCGCGGCGTGGGCCACCACGCTGGGGCGCACCGCGGGCGTGCTGTACCAGTTGTTCCGGCTGGTGCAGGGCAACGGGCGGCTCCAGGTGCGGCGCGAGCACGTGGCGCTGGAGCCCACGACGATGCTGGCGATGTTGCGGCTGTCGGGCGCGGGAATGGTGCAGGCGCTGGTGAACACGTCGAGCTGGGTGGTGCTGGTGCGACTGGTGTCGTCGTTCGGCAGCACGGCGCTCGCGGGCTACACCATCGCGATGCGCATCCTGCTCTTCGCGCTGCTGCCCGCGTGGGGCCTGGGCAACGCGGCCTCCACGCTGCTGGGCCAGAGCATGGGCGCGGGTGATGTGCAGCGGGGTGAGCGGGCGGTGTGGATGGCGGGTCGCTACAACCTGTTCGTGCTGAGCAGCATCGGCCTCATGTTCTTTGTCTTCGCGACGCCGCTGTTGAGTGCCTTCACGACGGACGCGGCGGTGGTGGTGTCGGGCGCCCGGGCGCTGCGCATCTTCTGCCTGTGCTTCGTGTCGTGCGCGTACGGCATGGTCATCACCTCCGCGTTCAACGGCGCGGGGGACACGCGCACGCCCACGCTCATCGACCTGGGCTGCTTCTGGGCGCTGGAGCTGCCCCTGGCCTGGGTGCTGTCGAGGCCGCTGGGGATGGGCGAGGTGGGCGTGTTCCTCGCGGTGCCGGTGGCCTTCGCGGTGATGTCCGTGTCGAGCATCCTCCTGTTCCGTCGAGGGCACTGGAAGACGCGCGTCGTGTAGTGCCGGCCCTGGTCAGGGCAGGCAGATCTCGAAGCCGGTGCGCCCCCGGGGGAAGCTCGTCGGGGGGCGCGAGGCGGGCGTGACGGCGTAGAGGTGGAAGTCCAGCTGGCGCTGGAAGAAGCCCTTCAGCGCCGGCGCCAGCGGATCCTCGGAGTCCTGCTGGAGGGTGAAGAAGTGGAAGCCCTGGCCGTGGAACGCGGCGTACACGGCGTCGAGCAGCGCGCGGAAGACGGCGGGGTCCTCGCTGGGGACGCAGGTGTTGCAGAGGTAGAAGTAGCGGAAGTCCTCCCCGGGCGCGGGCAGCCGGGGGGCACCCGTCACGGTGGCGAGCATGTTGAAGCCCCGGCGCATCCACTGCATGCCGCCCCGGTACGCGAGCACGCGGTAGCGCTTCACGGCGTCGGGGTTCCACGCGGAGGTGCAGCCCACGAGGCGCCCGCCTGTGTCGAACGCGAGGAACGTGTCCTCCACGCGCAGGCCCGGCCAGTGCGCGAAGCGGTGCTCCAGTTCGCCTGCGTCGTAGCGGTAGCCGAAGGGGCGCGCGCGGTGATCCGCGTCCAGGAGCGCGGTCATGGCGGGCACGTCCGCGGTGGTGGCGCGGCGCACGGTGAAGCGGCTCGGGCGCGGGCGGCGGCGGAGGACGAACTGGATGGAGACGGCGGAGAAGGCGCGCAGCAGGTGGTAGTGCGGCTGGGCTTCGCGCGTGGCGGCGCGGCGCACGAGCGCCTGGAGCGCGGCGGCGTTGGAGGCCATGACGGCGGTGAGGAAGACGTCCACGCCCTGGCGGCGGGCGGTCTCCTCCAGCACGGGGCCATAGAAGCGGGCGAGGCTCCGGGCCCGGCGTGCGGAGAAGCGGGTGCGCAGGTCGCCCAGGTAGCCCACGCGGCAAGGCCGGCCCTCCAGCCACCCGTCGCGCACGTGGATGGCGCCCATGCCGTCCAACCGGGCGGGTTCGGCAGGGGCATGGGCCCAGACCTCGGCCTCACCGCGCTGCATGGCGAAGAGGGCGAAGTAGTCCGGGGCGCGCTGGGTGCTGAGCACCAGGTCCCCCGTCATGGGCACGTCGCCGAACAAATCCAACAGCGCGGCGTTGTCATCCCGGGTGGCACGTCTGAGGGGGCTCATGGCTCGGGTGTCAGCGTATGCGACACGGCGTTGGACTTCCCCCCTTCCGCACCCTGCGGCAGATTGAGCCCACGCGCGTGACGCGGGAGGGTGCCATGGGGTTGCTCGGCTGGATCATCTTCGGCTTCTTCGCGGGCCTCATCGCCCGGGCCGTGCTGCCGGGGAACCAGCGCCTGGGCTGCCTCGGCACCACGCTCCTGGGCGTCGGAGGCGCGTTCGTGGGCGGCTTCCTCACGTCCATCTGGCGGGGCACCGGGTGGCGCGACCCGGAGCCCGCCGGCTTCCTGGGGGCCGTCCTGGGCGCCGCCGTCCTCCTGCTGGTGTTCCAGTCCGCCTTCGGCGGACGCGAGCGCTAGGACGGGAATCCCGGCCCGTCCCCCCGGTTGAGGGCCCGGCGGCCGGTTGTCCTACCCGCCGGGGCGCTCATCCGGGGAAAGCACGGTTCCCAAGAGGATGACGGGCATTTTCTGTAGTACACCGCGCCCCGGGCATGCAGCGGGCAGTCGGCTGCCGCTGAGCCAAAGGAAAGGCGACGACATCATGAAGAAGACGATTCTGATTGCGACCATGCTGAGCCTGACGGCCTGCCAGGGTCAGGGCGGCGCGAAGGACGAGAAGGCCGGCGCCACGGGCACCACCACCGCGGCGACCGCGGGCGCTCCCCAGACGGAGGAGCAGAAGACGCTGTACGCGCTGGGCCTGTCCATCGGCCGCAGCATCAGCGTGTTCGACATGACCCCGCAGGAGCTGGAGTTCGTGAAGGCCGGCCTCTCCGCGCAGGTGTCCGGTCAGAAGACGGACGTGGACCTGGAGGTCTATGGCCCCAAGCTCCAGGAGCTCGCCCGCGAGCGTTCGCTCCGCAAGGCCACGCAGGAGAAGGAGAAGGCCGTCAAGTTCCTGGCGGAGAAGGCCAAGGAGACCGGCGCGCAGAAGACCGAGTCCGGCCTCATCTACAAGGAGACCCAGGCGGGCACCGGTCCCCAGCCCCAGGCCTCCGACATCGTGAAGGTGCACTACAAGGGCACCCTCGCCGACGGCAAGGAGTTCGACAGCTCCTACAAGCGCGGTGAGCCCACCCAGTTCCCGCTCCAGGGCGTCATCAAGTGCTGGACCGAGGGCCTCCAGAAGATGAAGGTCGGCGGCAAGGCGCAGCTCACCTGCCCCTCCGACATCGCCTACGGCGACCGCGGCGCGCCCCCGAACATCCCCGGCGGTGCCGCCCTGGTGTTCGACGTGGAGCTGCTCGAGATCGTGAAGCCCCCCGAGGCCCCTCCCGGCGGCATGCCCGGCATGCCCGGTGGCATGGGCGCCACGCCTCCCCCGGCGCCCGGCAAGAC
>NZ_RAWA01000607.1 GCF_003611675.1 Corallococcus sp. CA053C | reverse complement strand
TCGCTCGACCGGGCGCCCTCCCCCACGGCGCCCCTGCCTCCGGAAGCCCCGGCCTTGAAGGGCGCGGGCGAATCCCCGCTCCTGCTGCCGCTGGCCGAAGTGGAGCGCCAGCACATCCTGCGCGTGCTGGAGGCGGTGAAGGGCAACCGCACCGCGGCGGCGCGGACGCTGGAGATCGGCCGCAACACGCTGGCCCGCAAGCTCAAGGAGTATGGCCTGGCGGACGAGGGCTGAGGGCGCATCTCCTGCTCCCCCGGCCGCACTCCGTTGCCCAACGGGCAGACGGTCCAGCGATGCGGTGCCCGAGGGTGCCCTCCGGCAGGGGCGAAGGCCACCTATCCCATGGGCCGTTGTGCGAACCGCGAGGGCCGGACACCGGGAGGCAGGGACCGCGGCTCCCCGGGTTCCCCGTGCAGGACGTGCCCCTTGGGAAGGAGCACGTCATGGCGGATGTCCTCGATGTCCCGGCCAGCAGGCGCCCCACCGCGGAGCCGGAGATACATGCCGGCCGGATCATCATCATCTCCGTGGTGGCCGCGATCGGCGGCTTCCTCTTCGGCTTCGATACGGCCGTCATCAACGGCACCGTCGGCGCCCTTCAAGCGGAGTTCGCCGCGAGCAGCTGGGCGCTGGGCCTGACGGTGTCGTCCGCGTTGATCGGCTCGGCGATTGGCGCCTTCTCCGCGGGACACGTCGCGGACCGCCATGGCCGCACGCGCTCGATGATCGTCGCCTCCGCCATGTTCACCCTCAGCTCCCTGGGTTCCGGGTTCGCGTTCTCGCTGTGGGACCTGAGCTTCTGGCGGCTGGTGGGCGGCCTGGGCGTGGGCGCCGCGAGCGTCGTCGTGCCCGCGTACATCGCGGAGATCGCCCCGGCGCACCTGCGCGGGCGGCTCGCGTCGCTGCAACAATTGGCCATCGTGGTGGGCATCTTCATGGCCCTGATGGGGGACTTCGCCATCGCGTGGGCGACGGGCTCGGCCTCCAAGCCGGGCTTGTTCGGCATCACCGGGTGGCGCTGGATGTTCTTCAGCGGCCTGCCGCCCGCCCTCCTCTACGGCCTGGGCGCGATCTTCATCCCCGAGTCCCCCCGCTACCTGGTGGCCAGGGGCCGTGAGCAGGAGGCCCTCACCGTCCTGCGCGACATCGAGGGGGACACCGCGCCCTCCAAGGTCGTGGAGATCCGCAACTCGCTGCGCACCCACTACACGCCACGCCTGGCGGACCTGAAGGGCGGCCGGTTCGGCCTCCAGCCCATCGTGTGGGTCGGCATCGTGCTCGCGATGCTCCAGCAGTTCGTGGGCATCAACGTCATCTTCTACTACTCCAGCGTCCTCTGGCAGGCGGTGGGCTTCTCCGAGCACGACTCGCTGATCATCACCGTCATCACCAGCGTCACCAACATCGTCACCACCCTCGTCGCCATCGTCTTCGTGGACAGGCTGGGCCGCAAGCCACTGCTCCTCATCGGCTCCGTCGGCATGGCGCTCACGCTGGGCCTGCTGGCGTACCTCTTCGGCACCGCGCCCCTGGACGCCGCGGGCAAGCCCGCGTTGCAGGGCGCCGCCGGCACGACGGCACTCCTCGCCGCCAACCTCTACGTCGTCTTCTTCGGCTTCTCCTGGGGCCCCGTCGTCTGGGTGCTCCTGGGCGAGATGTTCCCCAACCGCATCCGCGCCATCGCGCTGTCCGTCGCGGCCATGATGCAGTGGCTGGCCAACTTCGCCGTGTCGGCCACGTTCCCGTCGCTCAAGGCCATTGGACTGGGCTGGGCCTACGGCCTGTATGCCGCCGCCGCCGTGTTCTCCGCCTTCTTCGCCGCCCGCTACATCAAGGAAACCAAGGGACGCGAGCTGGAGTCGATGTAGCCCTCGGGACGCAGGAAAAGGTCAGGAAGCCCGTACACCCGTACAGGTGCACGGGCTTTCTGCACCTTCACGCGCCGCCTGGGTACAAAGCCACCTGTTCTCATTGACACCGGGGGTGGCGCCTTCCAGCATCCGTTTCATGCTGAAACATTCCCCTTATCGGTTTCGACTCACGGGCCTCGTGCTCGCCTCGTTGTTGCTCACACTGACGGCCTGCCCGGGAAACACCGACCCGGATGAAGATGGTGGCACCGGGAATCCGGATGGCTCCACCCAGACGGATGGCGGCCCGACGGACGTGGATGCCGGTCCCGCCTTCTGTGGCGACGGCAAGAAGCATCCCGCCGAAGCGTGTGACGACGGCAACACCCAGAGTGGCGACGGCTGCAAGTCCGACTGCGCCGAGGTGGAGCTGGGCTTCCAGTGTCCGACGCCCGGTGAGAAGTGCATCGTCGCGCCGACGTGCGGCAACGGCGTGGTGGAGACGGGCGAGATCTGCGACGACCGCAACACGGCGTCCAGCGACGGCTGCTCCGCGGACTGCAAGGTGGTGGAGACGGGCTGGACGTGCCCCCTCCAGGGCCAGCGCTGCAAGGCGGCCCAGTGCGGTGACGCCATCATCGCGGGCGACGAGGAGTGCGAGGACGGCAACGCCGCCAAGGGCGACGGCTGCAGCGACATCTGCCGCCTGGAGCCGGGCTACAAGTGCCCCCCGGGTCAGCCGTGCTCGCGGACGACCTGCGGCGACAAGGTCAAGGAAGGCACCGAGCAGTGCGACGACGGCAACAACGACATGGGCGACGGCTGCTCGCCGCTGTGCGTGCTGGAGCCCTCGTGCGTGAACGGCACCTGCCAGGCCCGCTGCGGCGACGGCGTCATCCTCCCCGGTGACACCTCCGAGGAGTGCGATGACGGGAATGTCCGCGCCAACGACGGCTGCTCGAACACGTGCAAGCTGGAGGAGGGCTTCGCGTGCACCCGCGTCACCGAGTCCCCGCCGACCACGGTGGAAGTCCCCGTCGTCTACCGCGACTTCCGCGGCAAGAACCAGCCCACCGGCGGCGCCTACCCCGCCACCACCCACCCGGACTTCGACGACGCCAACGGCGGGGAGACGGGCATCGTGGGCCCGCTGTACACCTCCACGCTCACCAACCTGAAGCCCACCTACGCCAAGGCCGGCGTCGCCTCCAATACGACCCACGGCAAGGCGGCCTTCGACCAGTGGTACACGGATGTCGCGGGCGTCAACAAGACGGTGGTCAGCACGCTGAAGCTGAACAAGCAGGGCACCGGCTCCTACGTGTTCGACAACCAGAGCTTCTTCCCGCTCGACAACCTCGGCTGGGTGGCTTCGAGCCAGGAGAACAAGCAGAACGACGGCCAGGGCGTCGCGCGCAACTTCAGCTTCACCAGCGAGGCGCGCTACTGGTTCGAGTTCAAGGGCACCGAGGTCCTGAGCTTCCGCGGTGACGACGACGTGTTCGTGTACATCAACGGCAAGCTCGCCCTGGACCTGGGCGGCGTCCACGGTCCCCAGGACGGCCAGGTGTCGCTGGCGGATGCACCCACCGTCACCAAGCTGGGGCTGGTGAAGGGCAAGATCTACGAGGTCGTCGTGTTCCAGGCGGAGCGCCACATCACGGGCTCCTCGTACAAGCTGACCCTGAACAACTTCGAGACCCAGCGCACCGACTGCAAGTCCACCTGCGGCAACGGCACCGTCGACCCGGGTGAGCAGTGCGACACGGGCAACCTCAATGGCCCCGGCTACGGCAAGTGCAGCCTCACCTGCATCTGGAACGCCCGCTGCGGCGACAAGATCCCCCAGTATGACTTCGGTGAGACGTGCGACGACGGCAACACCATCGACACGGACTCCTGCCCGAACGACTGCACGAAGGACATCGGCTGAGGTCGTCCCGCCCCGGCGCCCTCAAGCGGCCGGGGCCCTCCGTCCGGACCTCATAGGGTCCGGGCGAGCATGACCACGGCGGCCAGGGACAGCGCCCCGGCCGCCGCGAAGTGCCTCCAGGCCCGGCGGGACAGCACCCCGCCGGTGCCCGTGGCCTCGCCCCCCAGCACCACCAGCGCCGGGCGCCCTCCGCGACCGCGCAGCTCGTAGGTGCCGTCGCGGGGCCCGCGCCGCAATTCCC
>NZ_RAWA01000606.1 GCF_003611675.1 Corallococcus sp. CA053C | reverse complement strand
CCGCCGCCCCCGCCACCAGCCATCGCTTGTAGTTCGCCATGTCCAATCCTCCCTTGGATGTGATGAACCCAAGGCTGGGAGTGACGCGGCGCGGGGGCATCGTCCCGAACGTCCAATATCGCCGGGCTGCTCGCCCGGGTGGCCGGCGGAAGGAGGCTCGCCATCCCGCCCGCCCGAAGGCAGGCGTCAGTGTTCGCGGCGCAGCACGAGCAGCGCGTACTCCAGGCTGCCATCCAGCAGCCCCTGCTGGAGCCACAGGTGCTCGCGCTGCGACTCCACCCGCACGGCGTTGAGCGCGGCGCGCAGGCCTCGCGCGTCGGTGGCGCGGGCCATGTGTTCGTGCACGAGCAGCTCCGACGTCAGCGTCCAGAAGCCCACCGCGCGCGAGGACACGTTGTCGTGCACCTCCAGCTCCAGGCCTGCCCTCCGCGCGGCGTCGAGGAACCCGCTCACGCTGCCCAGGTGCGTGCGCCACATATCGCCGGACGGGTGCACGGAGCCCGGGCGCACCCAGAAGCAGTCCGCGATGGCCAGCAGGCCGCCCGGCTTGAGCCAGGTGCGCGCGCCGCGCAGCCACTGCGAGCGGGGCACCGGACACGCGTTCTCCACGGCGATGATGGCGTCGAAGCACCTCAGGCTCCGCAGGCCCTCCGCCGTGCACAGCAGGGGCTGGATGCGGCCCCCCACGCCCGCCTCGTGCGCGTACCCGCGCACCTGCTCCACGTGCGCGGGCACGCTCAACAGCGACGTCACCGTCGCCCGGTGCTCCTGCGCCCAGTACAGCGCGCCGCCGCCCAGGCCCGTGCCCACCTCCAGCACGTCCCCGCCGTCCGGGAAGGCGCCCATGGCGCGCGCCAGCTCCGCGAGCAGCATCTCCTGCGAGGCCTTGAGGCGCTTGCGCAGCTCCGGTGCCTGCATGCCCGGGGGCGGCAGCCGGTCCACGAGGCCCGTGTGGCAGTGCACCCGGGGGCCGGGGCCGAAGCGGGCGAGTCCGCGCTCGGCCAGGGCCTCGTGGTAGGCCACCACGTCGCTCGGCTCTGGCTCCAGTGGGACGGGGTGCGTGTCGTGGAGGGCGCTCAGGGCCTTCATTGGTACTCCCGGGGCAGCAGGATGCGAAGCAGGGCACCGCCGCCCGGCCCGTTGTGGCGATGCAGCAGGCCCCCGCTGGCGCGCAGCAGGCACTCGCTGGTGTAGAGGCCCAGCCCCGTTCCCTGGGGCTTGGTCGTGTACAGCTCCTCCGCCGGCGCGTTGAGCCGCTCCGGGGGGAAGCCGGGTCCGTCGTCCTCGATTTCCACTTCCAGCCGTCCGCTGAGCGGCTCGGTGCGCGCGCGGATGAAGACGCGCGAAGCGCCCTGCTCGCCGTTGCCCTCGCAGGCATTGACGACCAGGTTCTCCACCACCCGCCGCAGCGTGAGCGGCCCGCCCCGCAGCAGCGCGCGGGCGGGGCACGGCGGATCCACCCAGACGTGGATGTCCACGTCCGGGAACCTCAGGGCCACGTGGGCCTGCACGCACTCCAGCACCGGCCCCAGCGCCACGGCCTCCGGCTCCGCGCCGACGAAGCGGCGGCCCTTGGCGCGCACCTCCTTCACCATCTCCTGGAGCTGCCGCAGGCTGTCCTGGAGCTGGCGGGCCTGGTCCTCGAACTCGGTGCGCGCCAGGGGGCCGCGCTGCACGCCGAACGCGGCCATCATGTCCGCCGCGCTGCCCGCGTGGAGCAGCGCCTGCTCCATGTCCTGGTGGTGGCGCAGGATTTCCGCCATCGCCTGGGTGAGCTGGCCCACGTCGCGCTCCTGCTGCTCGATGAGCTGCGCGTGCACGGCGGCGCGCAGGCGCTCCGCGTCGGCGCGGGCCTGGTCGTACCGCACGGCGAGCTGTCCCAGGGACAGCTCGGCGAAGAGGGCCGCGGGGCCCACGATGGCGAAGAGCACCGCGTGGTCCGGGCTTGCGCGCAGCGGCAGGGCGCACGCGAGCGCCACGAGCGTGCCCACCGCGAGGAAGGGCTCGCGCCACGTCACCCGGTAGCGCCGGCCGTGCAGGGCGGTGGTGGCGATGAGCAGCACGCCCAGGACGAACGCCCCCGGCAGCGCGGCGAGCGCCATCAGGCTCGCGAGGAAGAAGTGCGCCAGCGAAAGCGACGGCAGCCGCCACAGCCAGCTCCGCGGGGTCAGCCGCGTGCGGCCCGAGTGCACCGCGCAGAAGGCCAGCCCGTTGACGGCGACCGGCAGGAAGCACGCGAGCGCGGTGGAGAAGGGCAGGGCGAAGAAGCCGCGCACCCCTGGAGCCCAGGCGACGAAGGCGATGAGCGCGGTGCAGCCGAGGATGCGACCCGCGCACGTCCCCAGGCGCTCGGAGGCGAGGATGCGGCTCGCGTCCTGCGCGCGCATCCAACGGCGGAAGGCCGTCACGCCGACGCTGGAGGACACGGGCAGGGTCTTCACGCGGGCGTGGGGCGGCGTTGCGGGGGAGGCCGCGCGAGGCCGGACAGGGCAAGGCCCGGACGAATGGCTGTCTTCGCGATGCGGCATGCTGGTCACCCCCCTGCACCAAGCACAGCCTGACGAGACACGAAGCAAAGGCGACCGGAGGGCTCCGGGTCAAACCGCGCCGCGCCGCCATTGTTGGGCAGTCCGCGTGGCGTGGCCCGGGTGCCCGCGTGCGTTACGGGCTTGGGGGGACACGCGGGGCGCGATAGAGGGGGCGCCCATGCGTGACAGAATCCAGACGGTGTTGCGGCAGCTGGTCCGGTCCTCCGACGTGGAGGTGCGGTGGCTGAATACGTTGTCGCTGCTGGAGTTCACCGGGGCGCGGAAGATTTCGCGCACGGTGGCGGACCGGCACCCGACGCTGGAGGTGCTGGGGCACCTGGCGGACGAGACGCGCCACGCGTTCACCTTCAAGCGGCTGGCGTGCGAAGTGGCGGGCCGCGAGGTGACGCAGACGGAGTTCCTGAGCGCGGGCGCGGCGGCCACGTGGTTCCAGTCGCTGGACCGGGAGCTGGCGGCGTGGGCCACGCAGGTGACGGGCGCGGCGGACGTGCACCTGCACTACCTGCTCACCACCGCGGTGGTGGAGCGCCGGGCGATGGTGCTCTACCCGCTCTACAAGGCGGCGACGCGGCACCCGGCGGTGCGCGAGGAGATGGGGCGGGTGGTGACGGAGGAGCAGGGCCACCGGCGCACCATCGAGGACGCCTGCCACGCGAGGCTCGAGAAGGTGGGCGCCACGCTGGAGCCCGCGCTCGCGCTGGAGGAGCGCCTGTTCGAGTCGTTCCTGAACGTGCTGGAGCGGGACGTGGCGGCGGCGCTCGACTCAGCGCAGGCGGCCTGAGCCGTCAGTCCTCCCGGTCCCCGTCCCCGCCGCCCGTGCCGGACAGCACCAGCGCGCCGCCCTTCCACGTCGCCTGGAGGTTGCGGGCCCGGCGCGCGCGCTTGCGGCTGAGCTCCACGCCCACCGCGTCCAGCCCCAGCGCGTTGGCCACCGCGAGCGCGGTGCCGTGGCCGCAGAACGGATCCACCACCGTGCGCGTGCGCGTCTGCTCCAGGATGAAGCGGCACGCCACCAGACACGCGGCCATCCCCATGCCGCGCGTCCACGTCACCTCGCCGGGCTCCGGCAGCACGTCCGCGGTGGACCTCCCCGGGTCCGCCTTCAGCCCCCGGCTGAAGCACAGCAGGTGCGAGTACGCGGGCCGCCCGAACGTCACCGTCCCCGGCGGCCGGCGACACACCACCTTGTGCCAGAGCGTCTCGCACCCCGCGGCCTCCGCCGCCCTGGACACCAGGTAGCCCTTGTCCACCCACGCCCCGTCCTTCTTCACGTCGGACTGGTAGAACACCGCCACCCCGTCCTCCGGCACCCGCGACAACACCTTCGTCGCCGCGCCCACGAACCAGTCCTTCCACTGGGACACCGTGAGCGAGGGGAACTCGGACACGTCCGGCAGCGACGCCACCACCGAACACCCCTCCAGCACGGGCCGTGCGTCCAACCACGCCAACGCGTCCTCGCAGAACACCGTGCGCTTCGCCTGTT
>NZ_RAWA01000605.1 GCF_003611675.1 Corallococcus sp. CA053C | reverse complement strand
ACCCCCACCCACTGCTTCCACCGAGCGAGCCGCATGGTCATGGACGAGGACTACCCCGCATCCGTCGTGGCGGCCGGCGGAGGCGCCGGCGTGGGCACCTTCACGCCCTGGGAGGCCAGCACCGCCATGCGCTCGGTGGCCTGACGGGCCGCGGCGCTGTCCGGGTGGTCCGTGGGGATCTTCGACAGCACCTGCGCGGCCTCGTCCTTCTTGCCCTGCAGGATGAGCATGCGCGCCTTGTGGTACTGGCCCATGCCGGCCAGGTACTCACCCGCGTCCGCCTTCTCCATCTGCTCGAAGGAGGCAATGGCCTGGGCGTAGTCGCCCTTGGCCTCGTAGGCATAGCCCTGGCCTTCCAGGGCGCTCGCGCGCAGGGCGTCGTTCTCCGGGACGCCCTTGAGGAAGGCGCCCAGGGACGCCAGCGCGTCGTCGTACTTGCCCAGCCGGAACTCGGCCTTGGCCTGAGGCAGGGCCGCCGTGGTGGCCGCGCGCGTGCCGTCGTGGTCCTTGCGGAAGGCGGCCAGCGTCGTCACGACCTGCTGGTCGCGGGCCTCCACCGTGGCGAAGGGGGGCTCCGTGGACGTGGGGTCCGCCGCGTCCACGCCCGTCACGGGCCGGTCCAGGACGGTGAGCGCCTGGCCCAGTTGCATGGAGGCCTGCTCCTCGCCGCGCTTGGAGACCTCGCTGCCGATGGCGAAACCCACCGCGCCCAGCACCAGCACGCCGGCGCCGATGGCGAGGAACTTCTGGCGCTGCATCAGCCAGTCACGCGCGTCCGCTCCCACCTTCTGGAAGGCGTCCGGCTGACGAAGCTCCTGCTGGCGAATCTTCTCGGTCTTCGGCTGGGCCACGATGAGGAAACCTCTCTCCGACTCTACGGTGCTCTACGCTTGCGAAAGCGGCGCACTGTAAAGAGCGCCTGCTGGAAGTGTCAACGAACGTGCGCGGTCAGTCTCGGTCTCGCCCTGCCCGCTTCCCGCCCTTGCCACCCTTGCCCGCCAGGTGCGGCTTCTTGCGCGCCTCGCGCTTGGCCTTGCCCGGACGCTCGCGGAAGAGCAGCCGGATGGGGACCCGCAGGTCGAACGTCTTGCGGATCTGGTTGGTGATGTACCGCTTGTACATGTCCGGCACGCCTTCGGGCGCGTTGCACGTGAGCGCGAAGGTCGGCGGCGCGGCGGCCACCTGGGCGATGTAGTACAGGCGCAGCGGCTTGCCCTTCACGATGGGCGCCGGGTTGTTGTCCACCATGTAGTCCAGCAGCCGGTTGAGCTGCGGGGTGGGCGCCCGGAAGCGGAACTGCTTGGCCAACTCCACCGCCACGTCCACCACCTTCTCCACCTTGGAGCCGTGGAGGGCGGACGTGAAGATGACCGGCGCGTAGCCCACGAACTTGAGGGCGATCTTCAGGTCGTCGCGGAACGCGTCCTGCTTGCGCTTGTCCTCCGCGATGAGGTCCCACTTGTTCACCACGATGACCAGCGCGCGACCCCGGTCCATGGACAGGCCCGCGAGCTTCGCGTCCTGGTCCACGTGGGGCTCGGTGGCGTCCATCAGGAGCACCGCCACGTCGCTGCGCTCCAGCACCTTGAGCGCGGCGATGACCGAGTACTGCTCCACCTGGTGCGCGATGGTCTTCTTGCGCCGGATGCCCGCGGTGTCGGTGAGGATGAGCTCGTTGCCCTTGTACGTGACCTCGGAGTCGATGGGGTCGCGCGTGGTGCCGGCGACCTCGCTGGTGACGACGCGCTTCTCCTTGAGGATGGCGTTGACCAGGGTGCTCTTGCCCACGTTGGGCCGGCCGATGATGGCGACGCGGATCTTCCCGTCGTCGGGGGGCGCCTCGGCGTCCTCGCCCTCCACCTTCGGGGCGAGCTTCGCCACGACGGAGTCCATCAGGCTGCCCATGCCCAGGTTGTGCTCGGCGGAGATGCCCTGCACGTCGCCCAGGCCCAGGCGGAAGAACTCGCCCGCCAGCGACTGCATCAGCCCCGACTCGTTGTCGAGCTTGTTGGCCGCGACGACCACGGGCTTGCCGCTCTTGCGCAGGTAGTTGGCGACGGCCTCGTCCGCGGTGGACATGCCCACGCGGGCGTCCACGACGAAGATGATGACGTCGCACTCCTCCACGGCGAACTGCGCCTGCTCGCGGACCTGCTTGAGCAGCGAGTCCTTCTCCCCGGGCACGAAGCCGCCCGTGTCGATGAGGGTGAAGATCCGGCCTTCCCAGTCCGCGTCGGCGTAGTGCCGGTCGCGGGTGACGCCCGGCTCGTCCTGCACGAGCGCGACGCGGCGGCCCACCAGGCGGTTGAACAGCGTGCTCTTGCCCACGTTGGGGCGACCGACAATGGCGACCAGCGGCTTCATGGAGTCTCTTTCGACAGCGACGACAGCGACGACAGCGACGACAACGACAAGAACAGGGATGACAAGAGTGGCGACGGCGACCGCATCACTCGTACCCCAGCTTCCGCAGGCCCGCGGCGCGCTCGCTCCACCGGGCCTCCACGCGCACGCGCAGGTCCAGGTAGACGTGCGCGCCCAGCAGGCGCTGCACCGACTTGCGCGCGTCCGTGCCGATGAGCTTCAGCATCTGCCCCTGCTTGCCAATCAGGATGGCCTTCTGGCTGTCGCGCTCCACGTAGATGGAGGCCGCGATGCGGATGAGGCCGCCCAGCTGGCCCGGGGGCGTGCCGGGGCGCGGCTCGCGCTCGGATTCGTCGAACACGTCCACCAGCACCGCGGTGGAGTACGGAATCTCCTGCCGGCAGTGCCGCAGCACCTGCTCGCGGATGTACTCGGCCACCAGCACGCGCTCCTGCTGGTCGGTGAGCATGTCCTCGGCGAAGAGCGGCTCGCCCTCCGGCAGGTGGCCCAGGACGACCTGGAACAGGTGCTCCACGCCGTCCTTCTCCCGGGCGGAGATGGGCACCACCTCCGCGAACGGGAACTGCTCGCCGTACAGCGCGATGAGCGGGAGGAGCTTCTCCTTCGGGACGGCGTCGATCTTGTTGATGACCAGGAAGGTGGGCTTGCCCACCTTCTGCAGCCGCTCGAGGATGGCGCGGTTGCCGGGCGTGACGTCCAGCGTCTCACCGGCGGGGGGCTCGATGAGGAAGAGGACCAGGTCCACCTCCTCGGCCGCGGAGAGGGCGGCCTCCACCATGTAGCGGTTGAGCTCTCCCTTGGCCTGGTGGATGCCGGGCGTGTCGAGGAAGGCCACCTGCCCCTCCGGACGCGTCACCACGCCGAGGATGCGGTTGCGGGTCGTCTGGGGCTTGGGCGAGACGATGGCGATCTTCTCGCCCGTGAGCGCGTTGAGCAGCGTGCTCTTGCCCACGTTGGGCCGGCCGATGAGCGCGGCGAAGCCGGCGCGGGGTTTCTTCTGCGAGGACTGAGAGGCCATACTTCCGGAGATGATCAGTGGGCCTTCCGACAGCAGCGACGGGAAGGCCCCGGGGAAACCACGGGACTGCGAAGAACGGGGCGACGTGAGTCGGACTTAGGGCCGCGCCGTGGAGATGGTCAACGTCTGGATGCGCACGTCCCGGCGGGGACGGTCATTCGAGTCCTTGGGAAGCTCGTTGGCGATGCGGTCCACCACGTCCTGCCCTTCCACCACCTCGCCGAAGATGGTGTGTCGGTTGTTGAGGTGGGGGGTGGGAGCCGCGGTGATGAAGAACTGACTGCCGTTGGTGTTGGGGCCGGTGTTGCCCATGGCCAGCACACCCTTCTTGTCGAAACGCCGGCCGCCCTGGAACTCATCCTCGAAGCGGAAGCCCGGGCCACCGTTGCCCCGGCTGCTCGGGTCCCCACCCTGGACCATGAAGTCCTTGATGCAGCGGAACAGCAGCGTCCCGTCGTAGAGCGGGCGGCCGTGCATGGCCTCGAACGTCACGGGGTGCGTCCAGGTCTTCTCCCCGGTGGCCAGCCCCACGAAGTTCTCCACCGTCTTGGGAGACTCCTGGGGGAGCAGGCGGACGACGATGCGCCCCTCGGTGGTGTTGAACGTCGCGTACAGCTCCTCGCCCGCGCGGGCCCGCTCCATGAACGTCATGGCGTGGGACTCGGCGTGCTGGGG
>NZ_RAWA01000604.1 GCF_003611675.1 Corallococcus sp. CA053C | reverse complement strand
GGGCAGGCCCCAGCCCAGGTCGAGGTCGCCATAGCGGAGAGGGTCCACCCCTTCGCCCTTCCAGGCCCCACTCCCCGCCGAGGACGCCTCCAGGTCCGTGCAGCCCGTCATCGCGAAACCAGCCGGAGCAAACAGGCCTCCCCGGAAGCCCTTGCCGCTCGCGTCGATCACACCATCGTTCGTCACCCGGCCCCGGGCCACGAACGCCAGCACGCCGCCGGTGCTGCCATCCCAGTCCCGGGCCACGAGCCCCGTCCCACGTGGGATGACGACGTCCTCGTACTCCGGGACCCGCACCACCTGCGTGACCCCTTCCGCGTACGCATGGACGAGCGGCGCGGCCAGCTCCAACGCCTCCTCCGTGCCAGCACGCACGCTCTCGACCCGCGCCAACTCCCACGCCCCCACAGGCCCTCCGGAGAGTTCGATGAGGACGGGATCATTCCCCTCCAGCGTGGACCCCATGCCCTGCATCTGGACCACCAACACCAGGTCCCCGCCGGAGAAGCCGCGGGTGGAGAGTAGCGGGATCCGGGACGTGCCCGCGGCGACGGGCTTCGTCACCTGCGCGTAGTCGTTGATGACGGTGTCCGGACCGCGTGCGGTGTAGTGGACGCCTCCGGACCCGAGGAAGAACAGGTCCGGCGTGGCCAGAACGGCAGTCCCGGCCAGCACCACGCCGGCCACCAATGCCTTGAGGAGCGCGGGCTTCATCATCATCGGGTCTCTCCGGTGCCCGGCTCACGCTTGGGGCTCGGCGTCTTGTCCGCCTGGGGGTCGACGATCAGGAACTCCACGCGGCGGTTGTTCTCCCGGCCGACGGAGGTCAGGTTGCTGTCAATGGGACGATCCTGTCCGTAGCCGTAGGCCGCGAGGCGCTCGGGCGGGACCTTCTTGCCAATCAGGTACTGGCGCACCGCCTCCGCCCGACCCTGTGACAGCCGGCGGTTCGCGTCCGGCATGCCCCGGTCGTCGGTGTGCGCCCCTACGGCGATCAGCGGGAACTCGGGGTGCTCCAGGATGACCTGCGCCACCCAGTCGAGCACCGGGTTGGAGCGCGAGTTGACGCGCGTCTGCGCGGGCTCGAAGTAGATCTTCCCTCGCGTCTCCAACCGCGTCGCGTGGAGCACCACCAGCGGGAAGATGTGCTGCGGGCAGCCCTGGTTCTCGTACGTGCCGACTTCATTCGCGCAGCTGTCGATGCGGTTGGGCACGCCGTCCTTGTCCGTGTCCGACTCCGGGCAGCCGTCGCGCTCCACGGGCCCCGCCTCGTTCGGGCACGCGTCCTTGTCGTTGTCGAGCCCGTCCTTGTCCGCGTCGCGCACCGGGCAGCCCTGGTTCTCTGGCGGCCCCGCTGCGTTCGGGCAGGTGTCCGAGTCGTCTTCCGTGCCGTCCTTGTCCGTGTCGCGCAGCGGGCAGCCCTGGCTGGATGCGGGCCCGGGCTCCACCGGGCACATGTCCAGCGCGTCCTCCAGGCCGTCGGAGTCCGTGTCCTTCTTCTCGCAGCCGTTGCGCTCCAGCGTGCCAAACACCGTCGGACAGCGGTCGATGCCGTTGGGCACCCGGTCGTTGTCCTCGTCCATCTCCGGGCACTCCTCGATGGTGTGCGCCAGGCCCGGCTCGCAGTTCACGGAGGACTCGCCCGGCCCGCGCCGCGGTGTCACGTTTCCAAAGGCCCCGCCCATCATCACCCGGAAGAGCGGCGTCCCCGGCGCGCTGCCCACGCCCATGCCCGCGAGCGCGAACAGCTCGAAGGACGGCTTCACCAGGTAGCGCGCGCCGGGCAGCAGCTCCACCGCCCCGGGCTGCGCCGTCAGCGGCACCATGGCCCGCACGTTCAGCTCCCAGCGCAGCCGCCGCCCGGTGGTCGCGAGCGCGGCGCCGATGCGCAGCTCGTTGCCCACCTCATCCACCAGCACGCCGGGCCGCTGGGTGAGCGCCTGACTGGGCCGGCTCAGGAAGCCCACCTCCAGCCCTCCGCGCAGGAAGCCGAAGTGCCGCCCCACCATCAACCGGGGCGCGAGCCTCAATGCGCCATCCCGCGCGAGCCCCGCCTGACTGCCGACCGGCAGCCCCACGCCCAGCTCCAATGCCAGATCGACGCCCCCACCCTTGTCTTGCGTGAGCAGCCCCGCGCGAGCGCTGACCGCGGGCGTGCCCAACGCGAAGCTCGACGGTGACGCGATGTTCTCTCCCGTCAGATCCGAGCCGCTCTGGAACGCAACCACCGGCAGCTGCAGGCCGAACTGCAACCAGCCTGTCGCGGCATAGGCCACGGCCAGATGCGTGGTCGCGCGGCTGCCGATGATGCGGAACGTCTCACCATCGCGCTCGAAGAGCAGCGGATCATGCGCGTACTGCAACGCCACGGTCGCCCGGTAGTGGCCGGCGGGCAGCAGCTCTCCCAGACTCACCACGAGTGAACCCTCGGCGCCAGGGTTCAGCTCCAGCCGCTCCAGGTCGATGCCGGGCAACGGCGTCTGCGCTAGCGCGGGGACGGTCAGCAGGAGCGACAGCAGTTGCAGGTGGCGCAGGAGGATCCTTCGTTTCATCGCTCTCCCGGAGGGTAAGTCCTGGCGTGGGCCGCCCGAATCCGTGTCGTGATCCATGGCCCCCCGCCCTCGCGCAACACTACAACAACAGCTCGCACCCCCAGTACATTTGCAACGAAATGCTTATCGGTGCCCGCAAGCACTTGCGGACCCGTGCCGCCGCGTGTTTCTAATTTGTCAGGCGATCACCCATCCCGATGAAACAGGTGGCGGGTGACCCTGGGGGCTTCCGTGGCGCGGGAGAATCAATGATCGCGAATGCTGCGCTGCTGGCGAACCAGACGGAATTCGACTTCCAACTCGGGCCCCACGCTGCCGAGGATGTCACGGTATTCGGTTTTAAAGCAGACGAGTCGGTGTCTCAGCCGTACTCCGTTGAAGTCTCCCTGACCCCCAACCCAGACGTGGAGCTGGACGACACGGCATTGCTCGGCAAGGACGCGCGGCTCACGGTGCAGTTGGGGGATGGCACCGCCCGCTTCTTCCACGGCGTCGTCGCCCGCATCGACCGCCGGGACGAAGGCACGGGGCCGCAGCGCCGACGCTACGGGGTGACGGTGGTGCCCCGGCTGTGGACGCTCCGGCACACGCGCCGCAGCCGCATCTTCCAGGAGCTGACCGTCCCGCAGATCGTGCACAAGGTGCTCGAACAGGGCCAGGTGGAGCACCGGCTGGCGCTCTCCGGCAGCTACCGCAAGCGCGACTACTGCGTGCAGTACCGCGAGTCGGACCTCGACTTCATCTCCCGGCTCCTGGAGGAGGAGGGCATCTTCTACCTCTTCGAGCACGGCGAGGACGCGCACACGATGGTGCTCGGCGACGCCGCGTCGGCGAACCCCGCCATGGCGGGCGACCCCAAGCTCGTCTTCCGCGAGCGCTCACGGATGGTGGCGGAGAAGGAGTTCGTCCACACCCTCTCCGCGAAGCTGGAGGTCCAGCCCGGCGCGGTGGCGCTGCGCGACTTCAACTTCACCCGCCCCGCGCAGGACCTGGGCGCGGAGAGCGCCGACGACGGGGGCGAGTCCGCGCTGGAGATCTACGACTACCCGGGCCTCTACGACGAGCCTGGGGCCGGCAAGGCGCTCGCGAAGATCCGCCTGGAGGAGCTGCGCGCCCGCGTGGAGACCGTGTCCGGCGCCAGCTACAGCCGGCGCCTGTGCGCGGGCCACACCTTCGAGCTGGCCGAGCACCCGGACGCCGCGCTCAACCGCAAGTACCTGCCCCTGTCCGTGCGCCACACCGGCCACCAGGCCGAGGCGCTGGTCGCGGAGCAGGCCTCGCTGGGCGCCAAGGAGGGCTACCGCAACGAGTTCCTCTGCCAGCCCGCCCAGGTGCCCTTCCGGCCGCCCCGCGTGACGGCGCGTCCGGTCATCTCCGGCGCGCAGACGGCCATCGTCGTGGGCCCCGCGGGCGAGGAGATCCACACCGACGCGCACGGCCGCATCAAGGTCCAGTTCCACTGGGACCGCGAGGGCAAGAACGACGACAAGAGCTCCTGCTGGATGCGCGTGACCCAGGCGTGGGCGGGCCCGGGC
>NZ_RAWA01000603.1 GCF_003611675.1 Corallococcus sp. CA053C | reverse complement strand
GCTCCGACACGCGGGTCTCCGGGACCAGGTCCTCGTCGGGAACAGGGGGCGGGCTCAGGCGGGCCTCGTACCCGGCGAGCTCGGACGCGCGCAGGTCCGCGCCCGTGGTGGGGGCGACGCGGGTCTGGTTGCCCCAGGACTTCCGACCCGTCGTGGGCGACATGGGCCGGGTCTCCTCGGGCTCCTCCTCCGGCTCCAAGGTCGGCGGCACGGGCCTCCGGGTCTGTTCGGTCCGGATTTCCTCCTGCGCGTCCAGGTCGTCGAGCGGCGCGACGCGGGTCTCGTCGACGCGCTCCGGCCCGCCGTTCCTGCTCTGCCCCTTCGCCATGTGAGCGCCCTCTCAGGGCGGACCATATCGCTTTGCCCGGGCCACGGGGATGGCCCGGGGTGTGCGTCCTGCCTTCAGTAGACAGGCCAGTCCGGGGCCACCGTCTCGATGGAGCCCCCGAGCCACGACGCATAGGCCGCGTCATCCGCGACGGTGTACGGCTTCCCGTAGGCCTTCTCGAAGTGCTCGGCCCAGTGCGGCTGGGAGCCATCCAGGTCGGTGAAGCCGAACTCGCGCGCCAGCGTCCACGACGCGACGACGCGCCCCGCCCGCGCCTTCACCCCCGGATCCGCCGCGAGCGCCGCCACCGCGCGGCCCACGTACGCGGGCGTCTCCGACGCGATGAAGTCCGGGGTCTTCTTCGCCGCGTCGCGCCAGTTCGCCTCCGTCACCCCGAAGTGGGCCAACATCTCCTCCGAGCGCAGGAAGCCCGGCGTCACCGCGAGCGCGGTGACGTTCGTGCGGCGCAGGTCGCGCGACATCGCGAAGGCCAGCCGGATGACGGCCATCTTCGTCACGTCGTAGGCGACGCTGCCCCGGTACCCGAACGAGTCCCCGTCCGTCACCTCCACGATGAGCCCCCGGTCCCGCTCCACCATCAGCGGCACCGCGTGGCGGCTGGTGACGACGTGGGTGAAGACGGCGCGCTCGAACATCAGCCGGGCCTTCTGGGGCGACTGCTTCCAGAACGGCGTGCCCAGCTCCATCAGTGACTCCCCGCCCCAGATGTCGTTGACGAGCACATCCAGCCTTCCCGCCTCCGCGCGGATGCGCTCGCACAGCGCCTCCACCTCCGCTTCCACCGAGTGATCCACCCGCACCGCGATGCCCTTGCCTCCGTGCGAGGTGACGAGCTCCGCCGTCTCTTCAATCGTCTCCGGCCGCGAGTCCCCGCTCGCCAGCCGCCCGCGCACGCTGCGGCCGGTGCAGTACACCGTGGCGCCCGCCTCCCCCAACATCGTCGCGATGCCCCGGCCCGCGCCCCGCGTCGCGCCCGCGACCAGGGCAACCTGTCCTTCAAGTGGCTTCATGGTGGTGCTCCTTTTCTGTCCCCACCCTGCGCCCCCAATCCTGACAACCCCTGTCATGATTGCCGCACGAAGCTGCACGCGCTGTTGGAAGCCTCACGCCATGCAGTCCTGGAGGGCCAAACCCATGCGCGCCGACCGACTCATGCACCTGCTCATGCGCCTGCAGTCGCGGCCCCGGAGCACCGTGAACCAGCTCGCCCGCGAGCTCCAGGTGTCCGGGCGCACCGTGCACCGCGACCTGGACGCGCTGTCCACGGCGGGAGTCCCCGTGTACGCCACGCGCGGCGCGGCGGGGGGCGTGGCGCTGATGGAGGGCTGGCGCACGCAGCTCACCGGCCTCACCCGCCCGGAGCTGCAGGCCCTGGCCACCGTGGGAGCGCCGGGCGCCCTGGACGACCTGGGCCTGTCCGCGCCGCTGCGCACGGGCCTGGTGAAGCTGGCCGCCGCGCTCCCCGCCCTCCAGCAGCCCGCGCTGGAGCACGCACGTCAGCGGCTCCACGTGGACGCCTCCAGCTGGTTCACCGGCCGCGAACTCGTGCCGCACCTGGGCACGCTGCGCGACGCCGCGTGGCAGGACCGGAGCGTGTCGCTGACGTACCAGGACTTCGACGGGGCGCCCTCCCGCCGAGTGGTGGAGCCGTACGGGCTCGTCATCAAGGCGGACCGCTGGTACCTCGTCGCCGGGACGGATCAGGGCCCCCGCGTCTTCCGGGGCGCGCGCATCGGCGGCGTGCGGCTGCGCACCCAGGGCTTCACCCGCCCGCCGGGCTTCGACCTGCCCACGTTCTGGAAGGACTGGTGCGCGAGGTTCGCCGTCGAGCGACCCCGCTACGACGTCACGCTGCGCTTCACGGCGGAAGGGGAAGCGGCGCTGCGCCAGGTGCGTCCCCCGGCCGACGGTGAGCGGCTCAAGGCGGCGCCCGCGGCACGCGGTGGGAAGCGGAAGGTGACGTTGAACTTCGAACGGGAGTCCATCGCGGTCTCCCAGCTCTGCACGCTCGGGGGCGGCGTGGAGGTGCTCGCCCCGGAGGCGCTGCGACAACGGCTGGCCGCCGTGGCGGCCTCACTCCAGGCACTCTACGGCGGCCCTGGCCGAAGCCCGGGCCGCCGCGAACGCCAGTCCCGCTAGAAGTGCAGCGGGTGGCCCAGCGTGGCCTCGGCGCCCTCGTGCATGATCTCCGAGAGCGTCGGGTGGGCGTGGATGGTGTGGGCCAGCTCTTCGGTGGTGATCTCCAGCTTCATGGAGACGCACGCCTCCGCGAGCAGCTCCGTCGCGTGGGGCCCGATGATGTGGATGCCCAGCACCTCGTCGTACTTCTTGTCGGAGACGATCTTGATCAGGCCGATGGACTCGTTGGAGATGGCCGACTTGGTGACGGCGCCGAAGGGGGCGATGCCCACCTTCACGTCGTAGCCGCGCTCCTTGGCCTTCTTCTCCGTGAGGCCCACCGACGCCACCTCGGGGTAGCAGTACGTGGCCGACGGGGTCAGGTCGTAGTTGATGGGCGCGGGGTTCTTCCCGGCGATGTGCTCCACCACCATCACGCACTCGGCGCTGGCCATGTGCGCGAGCATCGGCGTCGGGATGACGTCACCGATGGCGTAGACGTTCGGCTCGGTGGTGCGGCAGAGCGTGTCGACCTTGACGAAGCCGCGGTCGGTCTGGATGGACGTCTTGTTGAGGCCCACGTCCTCGGTGACGGGCGCGCGGCCCACCGCCGACAGGAGGATCTCGGCCTCCAGCGTCTTCGTCTCGCTGCCCACGGTCATGGTGACGCGCACGCCGTCCGCCGTGTGCTCCACCTTCTCCACCTTCGCGCCGGTGTGCACGTCGATGCCGCGGCGGCGGAAGATCTTGTCCAGCTCCTTGGAGATGTCCGCATCCTCGATGGGCAGGAGCGCCGGCATGTACTCCACGATGGCCGTCTTGCTGCCCACGTGGTTGAACACGGAGGCGAACTCGCAGCCCACCGCGCCCGCGCCCAGGACGATGATGCTCTTGGGGATGCGGTCGATGGTCAGGATGGAGTCACTGTTCATCACCCGCTTGTGGTCCACCTGCACGTTCGGCAGGGACTTGGGCACGGAGCCCGTGGCGATGATGATGTTCTTCGTCTCCAGCGTCTGCTTGGAGCCGTCCTCCGCCGTCACCTCCACCTTGCCCTTCCCGCTGATGCGACCATGGCCCTTCACGACCGTGATCTTGTTCTTCTTCATCAGGAAGTCGATGCCGTTGGCACCCTTGGTGACGACCTTGTCCTTGTGCTTCTGGGCGTTGGCCCAGTTGACGGTGGGGTTCGCCGTGTCGATGCCGAAGTCCGCCGCTTCCTTGATGTGATGGAAGAGCGACGCGGTCCACAGGAGCGACTTGGTGGGGATGCATCCGCGATGCAGACAGGTGCCGCCCAGGCGCTTGTCCTTCTCGATGATGGCCGTCTTCAGCCCAAGCTGGGCCGCGCGGATGGCGCCCACATAGCCGCCAGGACCCGAGCCGATGATCACCACGTCGAAAGTCTCAGCCACACACGCCTCCGTCTATTTTGCGGATGGAACTCGCGGGCGCTGATAACCCCCGGTCCCGGTTGGAATCAAGGAGTTTGCTCGTGCGCCGCTTCCCGCCCCATACGCTCCTGTTGATGCTAGTAGCGCTGCTGGCCTTCGGACGCCTCTATTACGTGACCCACCGCGACACGCCCGCTCCGGCCCACGGGCAGGCGCCAGTGGCAGTGCCCCCGAAGCCCCTC
>NZ_RAWA01000602.1 GCF_003611675.1 Corallococcus sp. CA053C | reverse complement strand
GTCTGCAGGGGCGGTGGACACGGGCGGCAGTTCACTACACCCGGGGCCCCTGGCGCCATGGGCCCCGCCCAATGCCTGCTCAGGGATGGGAGAGGAGCAGGCTGATCGCGGCCATGCGGCCGGACGCGGAGCCCTGGCCCAGCGCCTCCGGGATGGCGACCAACACGTTGTCCTCGCGTTGATCTCCACAGGCGCGTGTGCCGCGGTAGTGCTTGCGGTCGCGTTCGATGATGAGGTTGTAGCCGCACGGCCCCACCGAGCCCACCAACTCGTCCGGGCTGAGCGTCAGCGAGGAGGGCTGTCCCGCGAAATTCCCCGCCATCTCCACCACCTCCGGGCGCTCCCTCACGGTGACGTTCACCGGCTCCTGACCGACGGTGCCCTGGATGCGCCGGTCCGACAGCTTCAGGTCCACGGGACGCTGGAAGGCCTGTCCGCGCAGCGCATCGTCCGTCATGTGGAGTTGCAGGTCCGGACCCTGGAGGCCCTGCGCGGTGACGCTCGCGCGCACGGTCGTCCGAGGCGTCTCGAGTGACACGGTGTTGTCGGTCTTCGCGAAGGCAAGTCCGCTCACGAGCAGGGCGGCGGTGGTGAGGAGGCGCGCGGTCTTCATGCTCCCAAGTTGGGGACCGGGGGCGCCCGCCACCAGTGCCGCTCGGACGTCTGCGTTCGGGAGGGCGGATGTGTCTGTGATATCGATTCCGCATGTCCCGCACGCGCCTGCTGGCCCTCTTCGTCGCGCTCGTCGCCGTCCTGGTCGCCGTCTGGCAACGGACGCAGGCGGTTGAACGGCTGTCCCAGGACTTCGATGAGGCGACCTACCTGCCCATCGCCTACAGCTATGCCCAGATGATCGACCAGGGCCGCTGGGGAGACATCGGCGCCCTCCGGGAGAACTTCGAACACCCGCCGCTGGTGAAGCTGCTCTTCGCGCAAGCCGTGCGGGTGACGGAGGCACCCCAGCCGGTGTGGGACGACGTGCCCATGGGCCAGCCCCTGCCGGAGGTCGCGCAGCCCGCGTTCCGTGCGACGCGGCGGCTGTCGGCGGTGGCCGGGGTGCTCCAGGTGGGGCTGCTCGCCACCGTGGATCCGGTGGGCGCGCTGCTGCTCGCGTGGGACCCGTACCACACGAAGTACACCTCGCAGGCGTACCTGGAGGCGGTGCCAGGGCTCATCGTGTTGCTCGCGCTGCTGGCCTTCGAGCGCGCGCGGCGTGGGGCGAAGGACTTCGCGCCCGGGTGGCTCGCGGTGTCCGGGGCGCTGCTCGGGCTCGCGGCGGCGGGGAAGTATCCGTATGGCCTGGTGGGCGGGCTCACGATGCTGCCCTTCCTGGTGACGGGCGCGCGGACCCGGTGGCGGGCGTGGGCCGCGTTCGTCGTGCCCACGGCGGCGGTGTTCTTCCTCGCGAACCCCGCGCTGTGGTCCTCGCCGTTCGCGTCGCTGTGGGAGTCCATCACGTTCCACTGGGACTATTCGCACAGCGAGCACGTGCGGCGCAGCGCGCTGCCCTGGTACCAGCCGGTCGCGTTCCTGATGGATCCGTGGCTGGCGCGGTCGCAGGAGGGCATCTACCTCACGAGCTTCAACACGTGGGCGCTGCTGCCGCTGGCGGTGGTGGGCGCGCCCCGGACCTGGCGCGAGCGGCCCGTGTGGGCGGTGGGCGCGGCCGTGGGGTTGGTGTTCCTCCTGCTGTGGAACACCAAGTGGCCGCAGTACCTGCTGCTCGTGCTGCCCGCGCTGTGCATCTGCGCGGGCGGGGGCGTGCGGGCCGTGTTCGGCTGGGGTGCGCGGCTGCTGCACAGGGTCCGCGCCCGAGCACGCTTCAGCGCAGGTGCGTGAACACCCGTGGGGCCGCGGGAAGCTCCACGCCGGAGGTGGGCACCAGGCACGTCAGCTTCGCGCCCCCGGGCAGGGGCAGCCACCCGGTGCGCCACAGGAGCGAGGCCGGGAGGCAGGGGTTGCGCAGCATCCCGGCGCACGCCACGCCCCGGCGCTCCATGTCCTGCAGGGCCACCTGGAGCAGGCGCTGCCGGTCGGCGGTGGACACGGCGTCGTCGAAGGCCAGCAGGTCCACGACCTCCGCGGTGAGCTCCCCCACGCCTGTCATCAAGAGGCTGTAGCTGTTCACCAGCCCCCGGACCTCGCCGTCCTGCTCCAGCACGAAGGTGCGCGGCACGTCCTTGTACTGGAGTTGGTGCGCGAGTCTTTCCGCCGTGTAGGCGTACCCCAGCGTCACTGGCTGCATCATCCGTTGGACCAGGGCCATGCAGCGGGGCAGGTCGCTGGGGCGATAGGGCCGGATGCCCCCGGTGTCCGCCTGGCGGAAGGCGTGTCGCAGGAAGGGCCGCGCCAGGGTGAACAGCCTCCGCTGGGAGTCGGTGAACGACCAGCGGGCCAGGGCTCGCGCGTCAAAGACATACAGCCACAGCCCGAGTCCGTGGAGGGGATGCGCGCTCCGTGCCCGCTTCCAGAGCCCCGGCTCGTGGGGCCCTGTCGCCACGCAACCCAGGGTGAGCTTCGCACCCCGGTCGCGGTGGCGCCGGAACAGCTCCCGCGTCAGCCTCCCGCCGATTCCCTCTCGACGGCGGGAAGCGCAGACGCTCGCGCGCCCCCCATAGGTGCCGTCCACTTCCCGGGTGCCGAGCCTTATCCTCGCGGACTCCGCGAACAGGGTGCCCACCAGCGTCCCCTTGTCATACGCCGCGACCAGGTAGTCGCGCGGGGCCTGTCCGTCCCGGAAGAGCAGCCAGTCGACGAGGCGTTCATTCCAGACGGGCAGCGGTGAAGTCTTGCCGTAGCTCGATTGCCAGACGCGGTTGATGAACCAGGACGCCTCCGCGGCGTCGCCTTCGAAGGTGCGCACCTCAACCATGGTGCGCTCCGACGGCGGTGCTCCGCGTGCTTCGCCACGCCATTGCCTTCATGGCGGGGAACTTAAGGAGGGGTGGCGGGCGGGAAACCGGTCCCCGAGTGCATCCAGGTCAGGGGTTGCGGCGACTGCTTTCGTTCATTGGTTCAGGGCTTCGGTTCGACGACGAAGTCCGCGTACACGGCGCAGTGGTCGGAGCCGCCGTAGCCGTTGCCCTCGCGGGCCACGCGGAAGGAGCCCGGGAGGTAGGTGCCCCCTTCGGGCGCGGGCGCGTGGTACAGGTGGTCGATGGCCTGACGTTGACCTGAATAGACATACGTCCAGGTCTCGCTGGCCGGCCGGTCACTGGCGACGCGCACCATGGCCCCGTCCCGTTCCAGGGCGGTGAGTGCCTCCGAGCCGGGGACGTCATTGAGGTCTCCACCGAACACCACCAGGGCTCCGGGGGAGGTCTTCGCCACGTCCGCGACGATGTTCCGCGTCGCGGTGGCCTCGGCGATGCGGCGGCCCGGATCGTCGTCCACCTTGGAGCGGAAGTGCGCCGCGAAGACGATGGTGTCGGCGCCGCCCACGTCCAGGTGCACCTCGAGCAGCTCGCGCGAGAAGCGCGTCGCGGAGCCGTCCGGTCGGTAGATGACCTGGTCGCGGTGGCGGCGCACGTCGGTGATGGGATGGCGGGAGAGGACCGCCACGTCCACCGACGCCGCGGTGCCAATCTCGCCGAGCTGCGAGAAGCCGAACGCCGGCATGCGGCGCAGGAGCTCGTCCAGGGAGGTCTGTGTTTCGACCTCCTCCAGCAGCACGATGTCCGCGTTGAGCGCGGTGATGGCGCGGGCGAGCCGCTCCGCCTGCTGCGCGAACTCCGTGGCCGTGGGCAGCTCCTCGTAGTTGGTGCCGCCGCAGGAACCCGAATCACACACGGTGTCGAAGAGGCGGTGCACGTTGAAGGCCGCGATGCGCACGCCGTTGCCGGATCCGATGGGCGTGCCGCTGTCGGGCGTGGTGCAGGCGCCGGAGACACAGGCGCCGCCATCCGGCGCGGGCAGCGTCTGCGGGTCGCGACCCTCACAGCCCGCGATGGCGAGGAGGAGTCCGCCGAGGACGAGGTTCGAGCGGGGCGAACCCACGCGGAAGCGGGGGCGGAAGGAGCGCAGGGGGGAGGGTGACATCGGGGAGGCAACCTAGCACCGCCGCCCCGGGGCGCCGGATGCGACTCCGCGCGAAGCGTTCAACACGGCGCGGCGTGGTGGCGCCCTGGCACGGGGTTCCCGTGCAGGAAC
>NZ_RAWA01000601.1 GCF_003611675.1 Corallococcus sp. CA053C | reverse complement strand
CCAGCGCTCCCACCAGCAGGACCGCTCCCGTCCACCGCCACCCGTGCCTCATGGTCCAAACACCTCGTGCTCACTCAAGGCGGAGTTCCCCCCAGCGGGTCCCCCGTAATGGCCGTTACCCAAGGCAAGGACGGTGCCAGCCCGCGAGGGACGGGCGGCCGATGACGGCGTCGGGTGCTGGACAGCGGGTGGGCAAACGATTGCCCACTGTGGGCATGCCGGGGGTCCCGGAGCGCCCCGCAACCGTGCTAGGGGCTGGGCCATGGCAGGGAACGACGCACGCGGCCGCACCCCGCTGTCCCTCGTGGGACAGGAGCCGGACCTCGTCTTCTACACGCGACAGGCGGCCGAGCACGGCGCGCCCGTGTTGGTGCTGGGCGCCGCCAACGGCCGCGTGCCCTGGGCCCTGTCCGGCCACGGCTACGCCACCGTGGGTGTGGATCCGTCGGAGGTGATGATCCGCTCCGCCGAGGAGCGCCGCGCGTCGGAGAACCCGGACGTCTCCGCGCGCACGCGCCTGATGACGGCGGACCTGCGCACGCTGCGGCTGCCGGAGAAGTTCCCGCTGGTGCTCGCGCCGCAGCACGCGCTGGGGCTGATGGCCGGCCGCGACGACGTGGAGGCGTTCCTCGCCACCGTCATCCACCACCTGGCCCCCGGGGGCACCTTCGTCTACGACGTGCTCAACGCCCCGCGCGAACCCGTGCTGCCGCGCGACGAGGACGAGCCCGGCTCCGCGGTGGAGCCCCGCCGTCCGCTGTTCGCCCTGCACCTGCGCGAGCGGCGCACGCCCGGCGGCCCCAGCCCCATCCGCCGCCTCAAGCTGCGCCATTTCCTCCCCGAGGAACTGGAGACCGCGCTCACCGCCAGCGGCCTCACGCCGCGCGAGCGCTACGGCCGCTTCGACGGCAAGCCCTTCGACCTGGAGGACCTGCGCCAGATTGGCGTCGCCGGGTTGTGAGGCGGTGGGACGGAAGCGCGCCTCAGCGCTCGAAGCGGTAACCCAGGCCGCGCACGGTGAGGAAGTGCCGGGGCGCTTCCGGATCCGCTTCGAACTTGAGCCGCAGCTGGCGCATGAAGTTGTCCACCGTGCGCGCGCTGCCCTCGTAGTGGTAGCCCCACGCGCCAGACAGCAGCTCCTCGCGGGTGAAGGTGCGGCCCGGGTGCGCGAGGAAGTGCGCGAGCAGCTTGAACTCCTGCGCCGTCAGCTCCACCGGCTGCCCGTCGCGCGCCACCGTGCGCAGCGCCAGGTCCACCTTCACGTCACCGAACGTCACCGGCGGCGCGGTGGTGCCCGTGGCCCCGAACCTGCGGCGCAGCACCGCCTTGATGCGCGCGAGCAACTCCTGGAGCCCGAAGGGCTTCACCACGTAGTCATCCGCGCCCAGGTTGAGGCCCAGGATTTTATCCGACTCCTGGCCCCGCGCGGACAGCACCACCACGGGCGTGTCGCGGCCGCGCTGGCGCAGCTCGCGGATGACCTCGTAGCCGTTGAGCTCCGGGAGCATCAGGTCCAACACCAGCAGGTCCGGCGCCTCGTCCAGCGCCTTGGCCAGGCCCGTGCGTCCGTCCTGGGCCTGGAGGACCTCGTACCCTTCGAAGCGCAGGTTCATGGACACGCCGGTGAGGATGGACAGGTCGTCCTCCACCACCAGGATGCGGCGCGGCTTCTCCTCGCTGCCGGTGCTCATGAGCGGCCCGCCTTGAGCTGGAGGGTGAAGCGGCTGCCCTTGCCGGGTTCGCTCTGCACGGTGACGCGGCCCCCGTGCGCCTCCACGATGCGCTTGCTGATGGCGAGCCCCAGGCCGCTGCCCTCTGTCTTGCGCGTGAGCAGGTTGTCCACCCGGTAGAAGCGCTCGAAGATGCGCTTGCGGTCCTTCCTGGCGATTCCCACCCCGTTGTCCTCCACCGACAGGTTCACGTGTCTGCCGTCCCTCTGTGCCCGGAGTGAGATCTTCCGGTGCGTGGGCCCGCTGTACTTGTAGGCATTCTGCAACAGGTTGAGCAGCGCGCCCGCGACCGCGACGCGGTCCACCTCCACCGGAGGCAGCGCGTGCTCCACGTCCACGGTGAGCTCCATGTCGTCACCCAGCCGCTGCGCGCGGAAGGCCGCCACCGCCGCGTCCACCACGTCCGCCACCGGCAGGGACTCGCGCTGGTACACCTTGCGGCCGCTCTCGATGCGCGCCCAGTCCAGCACCCGCTCGATGAGGTCCGACAGGCGCTCCGTCTCCCGCGTGAGCAGGTCCAGCACCTCCTGCATCTGCGCGGGGTCCTTGAGGCGGCCCAGGGCCAGCGTCTCGATGAACATGCGGATGGAGGTGAGCGGCGTGCGCAGCTCGTGGCTCACCAGCGACACGAAGTCCGTCTTCATGCGGGACAGGCGCGCCTCGCGGTAGAGCACGCGGCCGGTGTAGACGACGCCGAAGGTGAGCGTCAGGTAGAACAGGCCCAGCAGCACGCCGTACACGGCGCGGTTGCGCGTGGAGGCGCTCGCCACGGGGTCCTCGCCGGTGGGCAGCACCACCAGGCGGAAGTCCTGCAGCGGCGGGGACAGCACCCGCTCCGCGAGCACCGTCGTCCCCAGCGCGTTCTGCCGGGCCTGGGCGACCTCCGACATCAGCCGGTTGACGAGCCCGCCCTCGCTGGTGGTGTCGCGCGGCACGGGCAGGAGCGTGAAGCGAACGGGCTCCGACGTGGTGCGCCCCTGGGCCTTGTCCGACAGCAGCCTGTCCAGCGCGATGCCGGACAGCCGCACGCCGCGCACCTGGGACCCCAGGCGCTCGGCGGCCACCATCACCGCGCGGTTCCCCGTGGCGAGCGAGAAGACGGTGGGCACGGTGGGCAGCGAGGCGGCCTCCGGCACCAGCGCCGCCAGGGACTCCGCGAGCTGCGGATCCTTGGTGCGCACGAGGCCGTTCTCCACGTGGAAGGTGCCCTCCGGGTCGGACACCTCCTGGTCGTCCTCCAGCAGGAACACCAGCCGACCGTCGTCCGCCGGCTCCAGCCGTCCACCGCCGAGCGCCTGGGGCACCTCCGCGGACAGGTCCGCGAGCGTGCCGCGCCAGGCGGCCTCCAGGCGTTTCTCCACCGCGGCGCGCTCGTTGATGATGGCCACGATGCCGAAGCCCGACAGGCCGGCCGAGGGCAGCACGATCAGCAGCAGGAGCAGCGCGAACGTGCGCCGGAAGCTGAGGATGACGGGCGCGGGACGAAGCACGAACCCGGTATGTACACGCGACGGGGGCGCGGTGCTCGGGGTGTTTGTGGGACAGGGGCGCCTTCCCCACACTGTCAGCAGCCACACGGCGGGTGCGGAGGGCATCGACTTCCGGGGGACGGGTGGGCGAGCATGCGGTCCTCGGGACGGCGTGTGAGCAGGGCCGGCACGCCCCCGACTGGCCGTGGGGTTTCAACGCGCGCAGGGCAGGGCTGGAAGGGCGCGCGTGCTCCATGGGGAGGGGAAGGCTTTCCGATGCGACGGCAGGGATGGACCGCGCTGTGCGCGGTGACGCTGGTGCTTTCGGGGTGCAAGGAGCGCGAGGTGGCGGGCACCTGGAGCAATGCCTCCGGATCCGTGGCGCTCAGCCGGGATGACGAGCTGCTCTACGTGGTGGATGCCGACAACGGCATCCTCGCGGTGGTGGACACCGACAGCCGGGAGAAGGTGAGCGAGGTGCGGGTGGGCCCCCGGCCGGAGCGCGTGATGGTGGGCCCGGACGACACCATCTACGTGACGAACCGGGGCGGGCGCAGCGTGTCCGTCATCCGCCGGGGCGACGCGGTGGAGGCGGCGCGCATCGACGTGGGCGTGGAGCCCACGGGGCTCGCGGTGTCCCCGGACGGCGACACGCTGTACGTGGTGAACAGCACCACGCGCACGTCGACCGAACACGGCAGCCTCACGGCCATCGACACGCGGTCGCTCACGGCGCGCTGGGAGTTGCCGCTGGGCGAGGAGCCGCGCGGCATCGCGCTGCTGGAGGACGGCCGCAAGGCGGCGGTGTCGTTGTTCCGGCGGGGCGACGTGATGACGGTGGACCTGTCGGACGCGGACCGGCCCCAGGTGCTGCGTGGAGGCACGGACCTGGACGCGCAGGCCAACGTGGTGTCGCCGCCGTCACCCTCCCGCGACGACTTCCCCCAGCT
>NZ_RAWA01000600.1 GCF_003611675.1 Corallococcus sp. CA053C | reverse complement strand
CCCGCGAACCGCCCCGAGGCCCCGGCCACGCCTCCCGACGACGGGCTGCTGGACCCGCCCAGCGACCTGCAGACGCAGCGCTTTCGTGCACGGCCGGCGCGCTCCGGAGCCGGGCCCACGCGTCCTTCACGCGCGGCGGAAGAGCCTGTCCAGCCGCCTCCAGCCCGCGAGGGTTCGGGGTGGATGGGCAAGGTGGTGCTGCTCCTCATCCTGGGCGGCGTGGGCTACCTGGCGACGCTGGAACCGGTGCGACGCCTGTTCATGCCCGCGTACGAGTCCGCGCGCTCCTGGGTGAAGGCGGAGCTGGATCCCGCGGCACCCGTGGATCCCGCCGCGACCGGCACGTGGCCGCCCAAGCCCGCGGGCCCTCCGCCCGGCTTCGTTCAGAAGACGGAACCCGACAAGGCTCCGGAGGTCGTGCCCACTTCGGCCGAGCCGGTGGCCGAGCCTGTCGCCGAGGCGACGCCTTCCGACCCCAAGAAGGCCCCCGTCAAGGGCGGCCGCAAGGGGAAGGGGAGTTCTCCAGCGAACTGGGCCACCCCGCCCGCCACGGACGACAAGGCTGTCGCCGCGAAGACGACGCCCACGCCCACGCCGCGCCCGCAGGAGCCTTCGCAGCGTCCGCCGGAGCCGGTCACCACCGTCACGCAGACCCCGGAGGTGGCGGAGGTGCTGGACACGAGCACCGCGAAGGGCGCGGCGAAGGCGGGCCTGGGCTGGCTGACGCTCTACACGGTGCCGAAGAACGCGGCGGTGTTCGACGGCTCCACCCAGCTGGGCACGTCGCCGCTGATCAAGGTCGCGCTCCCCGTGGGCACCTACCGCCTGCGCGTGGTGGACCCGCAGGACACGGGAGGGACGAGCAAGCTGTTGTCCGTTCCCGTCCGTCCGGGCGAGCTGACGAAGATGCAGATTCGACTGGCCGACCTCCCGCCCTACACGGAGTGATGGCCGTCCTTGACGCTCCTGGACCCCCTCACTAGGGTCCGCCGCGTTCCGCCTTCGACGCACTGCGAGAAGGACTCGCCAGCCATGTACTTCCAGGACCTCATCCTCACGCTCCAGAAGCACTGGGCCGACCAGGGATGCATCGTCACCCAGTCGTACGACCTCGAGGTCGGCGCGGGCACGATGGCCCCGTACACGTTCCTGCACGCGCTCGGGCCCGAGCCGTGGAACGTCGCCTACGTGCAGCCCTCGCGCCGCCCCGCTGACGGCCGCTTCGGTGAGAACCCGAACCGGCTGTTCCAGCACCACCAGTTCCAGGTCATCCTCAAGCCCGCGCCCAAGAACGTCCAGGAGCTGTACCTGGAGTCCCTGCGGAAGGTCGGCCTGGACCCGATGGAGCACGACATCCGCTTCGTCGAGGACGACTGGGAGTCCCCCACGCTGGGCGCCTGGGGCCTGGGCTGGGAGGTGTGGTGCGATGGCGAGGAGGTGACGCAGTTCACCTACTTCCAGCAGTGCGGCGGCTTCGACTGCCGCCCCGTGGCCGCGGAGCTGACGTACGGGCTGGAGCGCCTGGCCAGGTACCTCCAGAACGTGGAGAGCGTCTTCGACATCGAGTGGGTCAAGGGCGTGAAGTACCGCGAGGTCTTCCACGCGAACGAGGTGGAGATGAGCAAGTACGCCCTCCACGAGTCGGATCCGCAGATGCTCTTCGCGCTGTTCGACGCGTACGAGAAGGAGTGCAAGCGCCTCATCGAGCGCCACCTGCCGCTGCCCGCGTATGACTACGCGCTCAAGTGCAGCCACGCGTTCAACCTGCTGGATGCACGCGGCGCCATCTCCGTCACGGAGCGCGCCAACTTCATCAAGCGCGTGCGCGACAACGCGCGCCTGTGCGCGGAAGGCTACCTGCAGATGCGAGAGCGGCTGGGCTTCCCGCTGACGAAGACGCCGTGGACGGTGGGCGAGCAGCCGCCTGTCCTCGAGGGCAAGCCGGCCAGCGACTACTGGAAGACGGTGACGCTCAACAAGCCCGTGGAGAAGAAGGAGAAGACGGAGGTGGCCCGTGGCGCGTGACCTGCTCCTGGAAATCGGTGCCGAGGAGATCCCGGCGTCGTTCATCGTGCCCGCGCTGGAGGACCTGAAGCGCGTGCTCACCGAGCGCATGGCCGACGCGCGCCTGAAGCACGGCGAGGTGCGCACCTTCGGCACGCCGCGCCGCCTGGCCGTCCTCGTGCGCGACGTCGCGGACGCGGGCGAGGACGTGACGAAGGAGGTGCTGGGGCCCAGCGCCAAGGCCGCCTTCGACGCGCAGGGCAAGCCCACCAAGGCGGCGGAGAAGTTCGCCGAAGGGCTCAAGCTGTCGGTGGAGGCGCTCGGCCGTACGACGACGGCCAAGGGCGAGTACGTGTCCGCTCGCGTGGAGGAGAAGGGCCGCCCGGCGGTGGTCATCCTCCAGGAGGCGCTGCACACCGCGTCGCATGGCATCAACTTCCGCAAGTCCATGCGCTGGGGTGACGTGGACACGTCCTTCGCGCGCCCGGTGCAGTGGCTGGTGGCGCTGCTGGGTGACACGGAGTTGCAGGTGGTGCTCGGCGACGTGAAGAGCGGGCGGACCACCTACGGCCACCGCTTCCTCGCCCCTGCCCCCATCACGCTGAAGGCGCCCGCGGACTACGAGTCCGCGCTGGAGAAGGCGCACGTGCTGGCGGACATCGGCAAGCGCCGCGCGTCGCTCGTGGAGAAGCTGCACGCCGCGGCGAAGGCGGCGGGCGGGCAGCTCATGGCGGACGAGGGCCTGGTGGACCAGGTGATGAACCTGGTGGAGCTGCCGAGCCCCGTGGTGGGCAGCTTCGACGCGCGCCACCTGGACCTGCCGCCGGAGGTGCTGGTGCAGGAGATGAAGAGCCACCAGCGCTACTTCTCGCTGCTGGACGGGCAGGGGAAGCTGCTGCCGAAGTTCATCGCCGTGTCCAATACGCCGGTGCGCGACCCGCAGCTGTCCCTGCGCGGCTACGAGCGCGTGCTGCGGGCGCGGCTCGCGGACGGGCGCTTCTTCTTCGACGAGGACCGCAAGACGCCGCTGGGCGACCGTGTGGAGAAGCTGGGCCGCGTGATGTGGCAGAACCAGCTGGGCACGTACCTGGAGAAGGTGGAGCGCTTCCGCTCCCTGGCCGGCTGGTTCGCGCAGCACGCGGACAGGGCAGGGGAGGCGGCCACGGTGGAGCGCGCCGCCACGCTGTCCAAGGCGGACCTCGTCACCGGCATGGTGGGCGAGTTCCCGGAGCTTCAGGGCCTCATGGGCCGCGAGTACGCGCGCGCCAGCGGTGAGCCGGACGCGGTGGCGCTCGCCATCTCCGAGCACTACCTGCCCCGGGGCGCCGAGGACGCGCTGCCGACCCAGGACGCGGGCGCGCTCATCGGCCTCGCGGACCGGCTGGACTCGCTGTGCGGCATCTTCGCCATCGGCAAGGCCCCGTCGGGCGCGGCGGATCCGTTCGCGCTGCGCCGCGCGTGCCTGGCCATCATCCGCATCGTGCTGGGGCGCGGCTACCGCTTCAGCCTGTCGGCCGCGGTGGACGAGGCGCTGCGCCTGCTGGCGCCGAAGCTCGCCAACGTGAAGCGCAAGCCGGGCGAGCCCGCGCCGCGCGAGCAGGTGCTGGAGTTCTTCCGCGGCCGCCTCAAGGCACTGTGGGGGGAGCAGCACCGCACGGACGTGGTGGAGGCCGTGCTGGCCGTGGGCTTCGACGACCTGGTCGCCGCGAAGAAGCGCCTGGAGGCGCTGAGCCCGCTGGTGGGCCACTCGGACTTCCAGCCGCTCGCGGCGGCCTTCAAGCGCGTGGTCAACATCGTGGAGAAGCAGGGCAAGGACGTGGCCGGCGGGCAGACCAACCCGCAGCGCTTCACCGACGAGCCCGAGAAGAACCTCCACACCGCCTTCACTCAGGCGCGCGACAAGGTGGGCCAGCACGTGCGCGCGGACGACTTCGCTGGGGCCCTGCGCGAAATCACCGGCCTGAAGCCCGCCGTGGACACCTTCTTCGACAAGGTGATGGTCATGGCCGAGGACAAGGACCTGCGGGAGAACCGCATCCGGTTCCTCACGGAGATCGGCGCCCTGTTCAATCAGGTGGCGGACTTCTCCAAGATCCAGGCCGAGGTCGCCGCCGCGGCCTGACGCCGTTTTTTGCGCCAGCGCGTGCCTGCTCCCCGGCCAGGGGGGCGGGACGCGTTGCCGGACCGCGG
>NZ_RAWA01000005.1 GCF_003611675.1 Corallococcus sp. CA053C | reverse complement strand
GTGGCGGTCACTCCTCCGGCGGTGGCGGACGTTGGGGCGGCGGTTCCGGTGGCGGCTCCCACGGCGGCGGCCACGGGGGTGGTCACCGCTGAAGTGGCCTGACGGGCCGGGTCACACCTCGACCTGGCCCATCAACCACGCCTCCAGTTCACCCAGCTCCCGCTCCTGCGCCACATGGCGGGAGCGGATGGCTCCCACGGCCTGCTGCATCCCCTCGCGGCTGTACGGCTTGCCGACCAGCGCGGCCTGCAGGTCCTGCACGAGGTCCGGGTAGAGCGCATCCGAGAAGACCTGCGCGCGCGTGATGTGTCCGTTCTCCGCGTCGACGTGGACCTCGAAGAAGCCCCAGGACAGGTACTCCACCATCTGGTGGTTGAAGCGGGGCGCGTTGCCGAAGCGCCAGTCCCACGAGGAGAAGTGCTCGAAGGTGCGCTTGAGCGACGGCTGGCTTTCGAGGAACGAAGGCTCCAGCACCTCCGGCTCCGCGGTCGCGCCGTGGAAGTCGCAGAACGCGCCAATCATCGCCTTCACCAGCGACTCGTGTGATGCCTCCGCCTGGAGGTCGCGGATGTTCATCACCCGCGAGCGCACCGAAGCGCTGCCCTTGGACTCCAGCTTCTTCGGGTGCGGCGTGAGGTAGTTGGACAGCCGCGTGAGGTTCGCGCCGATGAGGAACGTGCCGTGGTGGAAGGCGCGGTCCTTCGTCTCGCGGTACGCGCTGCCGCTGATCTTCCGGGGCCCGTCCTCCAGCGGAATCACCAGGTCGTTGCGCCCGGACGCCTGGGCCTTCACGCCCAGCCGCGACAGCGCATCCAGGAGGATCGTGATGTTGGCCGTCTTGTTGTAGCCCTCCTTGGCGGACAGGAAGGTGAAGCAGGTGTTGCCCAGGTCGTGGAACACCGCGCCGCCGCCGCTCGTGCGCCGCGCGAGGAAGACCTTGTCCTCCTCCATGCGCGTGAGGTTGCACTCGGACCAGGGGTTCTGGTTGCGACCGATGACGACCGTGTTGTCGTTGCGCCAGAGGAAGAGCGTCTGCGCGCTGGGGTCCAGCTCGCGGAAGATCCAGTCCTCGGTCGCGAGGTTGAACCAGGGGTTGTAGGTCTCCGACAGGAGGATGCGGACGCGCGGCGCTTGAGACATGGGCCCGGAGCATAGCCGTGGGCCGTCCTCCACGGGACATCCGCCGGGCCCCGGGGGTGATGGCATTGCCGGAGGCCGCCCCGGACACTCGCTGCCCGGCGGGGCGTGGGCCGTTGACGCGCCGGGAGGGCCGACCATGCGTCATTCGTTTTCCCTGTCACGCCCCCGGGCGGACGGGCCGGTGGTGCTGTGGGGTGGGGCGCTCCCGTCGGGGAGCCTCAAGTACCTCACCTTCGCCCGCTACCTGGCCGCGATGCCGCCGGGCTCGCGCGGGCTGGTGGAGCTGTCCGGCGCCTCCAGCGCGCTCGCCCTGGACGTCCTGGGCCGCGAGCGGGGCCTGCCCACGGTGGCGCTGACGGACCCCGCGGGCGAGGCCTACCTGCGGGCCCACGGCTTCCAGGGCGAGGTGCGCCACGGGGACTCGCTCGCGAAGCTGTGGGAGCACGCGCAGGCGTACGAGCGCGAAGGCTGGTGCTGGCCCCGGCAGCTCTCCAACACCGCGCTGGTGGCGTGCGTGGAGTCCTGGGCCTCGGGCCTGCGGGCGCACGTGCGCGAGCGCTTCCCGTTGGTGCGGCGCGTGGTGTGCGGCTTCGGCACGGGCGCGACGCTGGTGGGCCTGAAACGCGTCTTCTCCACCGGGGGCTTCACCGTCACGGGCCTGCAACCCGCGCCCGGCCAGCCGCTGCCCGGCTGGCGGACCTGGGAGGGCCAGAACCTGGGGCCGGAGGATCTGTTCTTCGCGCACCACCAGCGCATCCCGCTGGACACGGCGGCGCCCGCGCCCGACTGCTTCACCGCGCTCCTGGACTGGGTCCGACGGCAGGACCACCCGGAGCAGGTGCTCGTCATCGCGCACAACGCCCGCGAACAGGAGGCCGTCGCAAGGGCCTGACGCGGCCCCTACGTGTTCAGGGCCTGGAGCCACGCCTCCACGGCGGCCACGCCTTCGCGAGGGAAGGCGGGCACGTGGGACAGCTCGCGCCGGGCGAGTCGCAGCAGCGCACGCGCGAGCCCCGCTGAGTCGCCCTCCAGGGCCCGGGCCAGCTCACCGCCCGTCGCCGGATACACCCGCTCCACGCGCCGCAGCGGATCCAACCCGTCCAGCAGCGACGCCTCCGGGGCGGGGACGTGGCGGGCCAGCAGCAGACAGAACAGGCGCACCGCTTCATCAAGCCGAGCGCGTCCGCTCAGCACCTCGCCGCGCGTGTGGCGCCCCATCCCTACCAGCACCTGCGTGAGCCATTGGCCGAACAGCCACGCATCGTCCGGTGCGGTGCGCTGGACTTCCTGCGTGGTGATGCGGGCCTGTTCATCCAACCGTGCCGTCACGCCGCCCCGGTCCAACAACACGCGGTAGCGATTGACGCGGGCGAAGGACAGCTCTTCCAGCGTGAACACCGCGAACTCCAACAGGTGCCCGTCCCGGTACACCACCTTCACGCCATGCGCTGTCTCACGGAAGGCCAGGGCGATCTCCTCCGTGCGTGGCAACCAGCCGCGTTCATGTCTCAATGTTTCAGCATGTTCGGGCTCCACGACGGCGAAGAAGTCGTGGTCGCTGAAGTCATCTGGCAGGTAGTCCCGCGCCGCCATCGAACCCAGCGCCACCAGCCCCCGGAAACGACCGTCCGCGTCAGCCCTGCGCGTCAATTCCGTGGTGAAGGCCTGATAGGCGGCGGCATCCATGGCGCTCTCCTCTGGGGATGCCCGCGTGAAGCCAGCATGACGCGGGACGTGGTTTTTTGATGCGATGCGTTGAGTTCGCGTTACGCAATGCGTCTCAATTCCTAACGCACAGCGTCGCCGAATGGAAGTGGACAATCGGCTGCGTCGGACCCGACCCTGGGCTGACATGCTTTTCGGTTAAATCGGACGTTGACTTGCTTTTTATCAGTGTCTCGCTTTATGGGCTGATTCGCGGGTCAATCCCCTGGTTGCCCGCCCTCCCACCAGGAGCCTGTATGCGAAACGCCGTCCGGACCCTCGTTCTGACCGTCGCCGTTCTTGCCCTCTGGGCGCAGCCTGCCCGCGCGGATACGTACACGCAGACGAAGTACCCCATCGTGCTGGCGCATGGCATGGCGGGCTTCGATTCGTTGTTTGGCGTGCTGGACTACTTCTACGGCATCGAATCCAACCTGAAGTCTGGCGGCGCGCGCGTCTACATCACGCACGTTCCGCAGTTCAACACGAGCGAGGCGCGCGGTGAGGCGCTGCTCGCGCAGGTGCAGGACGTGCTCGCGCGCACCGGCGCCGCGAAGGTGAACCTCATCGGCCACAGCCACGGCGGCCTGGACGTGCGCTACGTGGCGGCGGTGCGGCCGGACCTGGTCGCGTCGGTGACGACGGTGGGCACGCCGCACAAGGGCGCGGAGCTGGCGGACTACCTGCGCGCGCACATCTCCGGCGGCTCGTTCACGGAGAGCGTGCTGGGCTACTTCGCCAGCAGCCTGGGCACCGTGCTGGGCCTGCTGTCGGGCCACACGCAGCCGCAGGACGCCATCGCGGCCCTGGGCGCGCTGACGAAGACGGGCACCTCCGCGTTCAGCGCGAAGTTCCCCGCGGGCCTCCCCACCACGTCCTGCGGCAGCGGCGCGGCGACGGGCACGCAGGGCCAGCGCTACTACTCCTGGTCCGGCACCGACCCCTTCACCAACGTGCTCGACGCGTCCGACTACGCGCTGAAGCTGTCGTCGTTCTTCTACGCCGACTCGAACGACGGCCTCGTGGGCCGCTGCAGCTCGCACTTCGGCACGGTGTTGCGTGACAACTACGACATGAACCACCTGGACGAGGTGAACCAGGTGCTCGGCATCACCGCCTTCTTCACGGATCCGAAGTCCGTCTTCCGCAGCCAGGCGAACCGGCTGAAGAACGCCGGCCTGTAATCCCTGGAGCGCCCCGCCATGAAGAGCCGCGCCGTCATTCTCGTGGTCGCGCTGTGCGCCCTCCTGGGTGCCGGCGTCTTCTCGTGGTGGAAGGTCCGGGCGGAGGACGCGCCCGGACCTGAAGTCCCCCCGTCTTCCGTCCCCGTCGCGCGGGCGCAGGGCCCGGGCGCGCTGCCCGCCGGAGCTCCCGTGCAAGGCGTCGCGGGAGGCCCGCCGTCACCCGCCGGCTCCGCGCTGCCGCCGCTGCCGACCTCGCTCCAGGACACGGAGGAGGATGGCGCCGTGTTCGTGGACGCCTCCGGGCACCTGGTGCCGAACGCGGACCTGCGCCGGTTCTTCAACTACTACCTGTCCGCGACGGGCGAGGAGTCCCCGTCGCTCATCCGCGAGCGCATCCTCACCGCGCTGCGGGCGAAGAAGCTGCCCCCGGCCGCGATGGACGAGGCCGTGCAGGTGCTGGATGACTACCTGGCCTACCTGGACGCGGCCCGGTCGCTGGGGTCGTCGCAGACGGCCGCCACGCTGGACACCGCCGAGCGCCTGGAGGCCCTGCGCAAGCTGCGCCGCGAACACCTGGGCGGCAGCGCGGAGGGCATGTTCGGCGAGGAGGAGGCGGTGGACGCGGTGGCCGTGGAGCGGCTGAAGCTCCAGAAGGACGCGTCGCTGACGCCCGAGGAGCGCGAGCGCCGCATCGCCGCGCTGGAGGAGCGCCTTCCCCCGGACGTGCGCCAGGGCCGCGAGGAGGCCGTGCGTCCGTTGCGCCAGCGGGCGGTGGAGCAGGAGCTGCTGGCGGCGGGCGCGACGGCGGAGGACCTGCACCAGCACCGGCTCTCCACCGTGGGGCCGGAGGCCACCGACCGGCTGGAGGCGCTGGACCGCGAGCGCGCCCAGTGGAAGCAGCGGCTGGACGACTTCCGAGCGAAGCGCGAGGCGCTGGGCCGCACCCAGCCGGATCCGGCCGCGCGTCAGGCCGCGGTGCAGCGGCTGCTCATCGACTCCTTCACCCCGGAGGAGCGCCTCCGGGTGGAGGCCGCGGATGCCATCCACGCGGCCTCCGGAGGCGGGTAGGGCCGCTCGCTACTCGTGCTTCAGGCCGAAGAGCTGGCGCAGCCGTCCGAGGATGCGTCCTGCCTCGGGGATGTGATCCGCTCCGCCGCCCGAGGCCTGGGCCACGGCGCGCAGCTGGTTGCGGCGCTGGGCCAGGAGCGCGGAGAGCTGTCGGGCCAGGCCCGGGTAGTCGGAGAACAGGCGCGCGAAGGTGGGCCGGTCCAGCTCCAGCAGCACGGAGTCCGTGAGCGCCACCACCGTGGCGGCGCGGCGCTCGCCGGTGAGCAGGGACATCTCCCCGATGTAGTGGCCCGGGCCCAGGCGCGTGATTTCGGCCTGGATCGTGCCGGCGCGCACGCTCACCTCGCCGGAGGCCATGACGTAGAAGGTGCCCCCCTCGTCGCCCTCCTGGATGATCCGCTCGCCCTGACCGAAGCGGCGCACGACGACCTCGCGGTGCAGGCGCTCCAACTCCTCCGGGCCCAGCGGCGTGAAGAGGTCCACCTGGCGCAGCAGGTCGCGCACGGTGTTGTCCGCCAGCTCCCGCCGCTTCGCGCCCGCCTCGCGGCGCAGGTGCACCGTGCGCTGGGCGTGGGGCAGCTCCAGGCCCTCGCGGCGCAGCCGGTACCACAGCCGCGTGTGCAGCTCCTCGCGCACGCTGTCCGACAGCGCGAAGTCATTGAGGAAGACGCGCACCATGTACTGCACGTTGGATTCGCCGAAGGACACCGTGCGCGCGATGGGCGGCGGCTGCACGAGGATCTGCGGAATCTCCCGGGCCACGTCCAGCAGGGCCTGCTTCACCTGGTTGGGCGGCGCTTCCAGTGACACGCCCACCTGCACCTCGATGCCCACGGGCTCGCGGTGCTGGGTGAAGTTCTTCACGTGCTCCTTGGCCACCATGCTGTTGGGCAGGGTGATGAGCTCACGCCGGAAGTTGGCGACGCGGATGGAGCGCCACCCGATGTGCACCACGCGCCCGGTGTGCTCGCCAATGCGGATGAAGTCGCCCACCTCGAAGGGCCGGTCCAATTGCAGCGACAGGCCCGCGAAGAGGTTGCCCAGCGTCTCCTGGAGCGCGAGGCCGATGACCACCGTCAGCACCGCGGACGTGGCGACGAGGCCCGCCAGGTCCAGGTTGAGCTGGCTCTGGAGGATGGGCACCGTGGCGAGCGCGTAGAGCGTGAAGTCGATGACGTCGCGCAGAATCTTGGGCGTCGTCACCGGCGAGCGCATCCGCACGAGCTTCAGCACGAACGCCACCGCCGCGCGGATGACGCCGTAGGCGAACGTGAGCATCCAGCCCACGCCCAGCGCCTTGCGCACGCCCTCCGGTGTCGACGCTTCGGGCAGGACGCGCGAGAGCAGCCGCAGCACCAGGAACGCGACCAGCATCCGCACCGCGCCCCGGAGGTCGTCGCGCAGGCTCGGGTCGCCGGTGCTGCCGCGGATGCCCAGCAGGAGCACCATCAGGATGGCGCCCGCCACCAGGGGGAGATGGCCTTCGAGGAAGTTCAGCACGTCCCGGCAATCTGACCGGCCCCGCGCATGGGGGTCAAGGCGGCGGTTGACGGGTGCCCTCCGAGCGGAGATACACGCCCCCATGACGCTCGCTTCGGTGCAGGGACAGCCCCGCGCGGTGGACGCGCTGCAAGCGGCCTTGCGGACGGGCTCGGTGCACCACGCCTACCTGTTCGCCGGCCCGGAAGGGGTGGGCAAGGAGCTGGCCGCGGTGGGCCTGGCCCAGGCCCTCACGTGCCCCGAGGCCCCGGAGGTGGGCTGCGGCACCTGCGCCAGCTGCACGCGCATCGCCCGCGGGCTGCACCCGGACGTCACCTGGGTGATGCCGGATGACGAGCGCGTATCGCGCGGGCTGGCCGGCCGCTCGGACTTCACCGGCACGCCCAGCCGCGAGCTGCGCGTGGAGCAGATAAGGCAACTCCAGGAGCGCCTGGCGCTGCGCGGCCTGGAGTCGAAGCGCAAGGTGGCCATCCTGGTCAGCGCCGAGCAGATGAACGTCCAGGCGCAGAACGCCTTCCTCAAGACGCTGGAGGAGCCGCCCTCTGAGACGACCCTCATCCTGGTGGCGAGCGCCATGGACCGCCTGCTGCCCACCATCCGCAGCCGGTGCAGCAAGGTGCACTTCGGCCCGCTGCCCATGGAGCTGGTCGCCCAGCACGTGCAGAAGGAGCGCAAGCTGGACGCGGACACCGCCGCCCTCGCCGCGGTGATGTCCGGCGGCAGCCTGGGCCGCGCGCTCGCGCTGGACGTGAAGGCGCTGGCGCAGCGCAAGGACGTCATCACCGCGTTCGAGTCCCTGCGCGGCAATGACATCCCGGGCCTGCTGCGCTTCGCGGAAGGCCACGGCGGCTCGCGCGAGGACGCGGACGCGGCGCTGGAGCTGTTGTTGTTGTGGACGCGTGACGTGTCGCTCGCGAAGGCGGGGGCGGAGGCGGGGATGGCGAACCGGGACCTGAAGGCGCTGGCGGCGGAGGTGGCGGCGCGCACGTCGGAGGCCGCGCTGCACCGGCGCAACGCGCTGCTGGAGTCGGCGCGCACGGCCATCGGGACGCGCAACGGCGCACCGCGGTTGCAGCTGGAGCGCCTGCTCATCGAGCTGTGCGTGGAGGGCCGATGAGCGCGGACATGGATGAAGTCCTGGCGGAGGTGAAGGGCGGCAAGGTGTGGCCGCTGTACCTCCTGTGGGGCGAGGAGTTCCTCGTCCGCAAGGGCGCCGACGAGCTGGTGAAGACCCTGGTGCCGGACGCCTCCATGGGGCTGAACCTCGCGGTGCTGGACGCGGCCTCCCCTCGCGAAGTGGCGCAGGAGCTGGCCACGCTGCCGCTGTTCCCCGGCCGCAAGGTGGTGCTCGTCAGGGATCCGGAGTTCCTCGCGCCCAAGAAGGGCAAGGGCGACGCGCTGGCCAAGGCGCGCGACGCGTGGAAGGCGGGCAAGCGCAAGGAGGGCGCGCGGCGGCTCCTGGCGCTCGCGGGCCGCGCAGGCTGGGGCGTGGATCAGCTGGATCCCCGCGTGCCGGGCGCGCCCACGGTGGAGCAGTGGAAGGACGAATTGAACGTGGACCTGGCGGACGTGGACCTCACGTTCCTCCAGGAGGCGGCGGCCTTCTGCCGGGAGGAGCGCATCAGCGCGCCCGAGGGCGACGCGTCCGCGCTGCTGGAGCTGCTCCAGAAGGGCGTGCCTCCAGGCCATGCGCTGGTGCTGGCGGCCACGGACGTGGACTCGCGCAGTCCGCTGCTGAAGTTCGCGCAGGACAAGGGCCGCCTCTTCGAGCGCAAGGTGGCCGCGCGCCACAAGGACCTGGACCTCACGGAGATCGCCCGCGAGTTCCTCGCCCCCCTGAAGAAGAAGCTGGGGCCGGGCGCGCTGGAGGGATTGAAGGAGCGCATCGGCGGCAACATCCGGCTGCTCCAGTCGGAGCTGGAGAAGCTGGCCGTCTACGCGGAAGGGCCCACCATCGAAGCGGCGCACGTGGCGCTGCTGGTGCACCACGCGCGCGAGGAGGAGTTCTTCGAATTGACGGAGTCCCTCCAGAAGCGCGAGCTGCGGGACGCGCTCTCCTACGCGGAGGACGCGATGGGGCAGGGGACGCACGCGCTGCAGCTGTTGGGCGCGGTGGCGTCCATCGTCCGCTCGCTCCTGGAGAACCACGCGTGGCTGGAGCGGTACGCCAACGGCCAGCCGCCCAAGAACGGCCGCGACGTGGAGACGCGCATCCTCCCGAAGCTGGAGGCGGAGCTGAAGGCGGCCAAGCGCAAGACGCCCAACGCGTGGGCGCTCGCGTTCGGCATGCAGGCCGCCGCGCGCTACGAGCGCCGCGAGCTGCTCAACGCCCTGGTGGCGTGCGCGGACGCGGACCTGGCGCTGAAGTCCTCCGCCAGCGGGAAGCTCGTCATTGAACGGCTGCTCTGGACGGTCTGCACCCGCGCCTGAGCAGCGGCCTGAGCAGCGGCCTGAGCATCTGGCGGCGCAGCGCTGGGACGTGCGCGCCGGGGAGGCCTGGGGTAGAGGAGGGCCATGGCGGACAAGCGACGCTTCGACCTCTTCGCGGACCTCCTCGTCACGCGCTTCCCCCAGGCCACCCGCGTCTATGACGTGGCCGGCGGCATGGGGAAGCTCAACGAGGCGCTCACGCAGCGCGGGCGCACCGTCACCACCTTCGACCTGCGCCACAAGCATCTGCCGGTGAAGTACGCCCAGCGCCCCTTCACCCTGGACGAGCCGTGCGAAGCGGAGCTGGTGGTGGGCATGCACCCCGACGGCGCCACCCGCATCATCATCGAGTACGCCGCGCGCCACGGCCTGGGCTTCGCCGTCGTGCCGTGCTGCTCCGACAACGGCATGCCCTACAAACCGTGGATGCGGCACCTGGCCGACGTCGCCCGCGACGCCGGCATCCCCACCGTGGAGGAGGCCACGCTCCCCATGGACGGCCGCGCGCGCGTGCTGCTGGGCCTGCCCCGCTGAAACCCGGCGGTGCTTTGCTCACCAAGAAAAAACCGTCAACCTGGGATTGCTTGAATAGAAGACACACCCGGCGTGCACTGTCACGGTTCAGGACAGGTGCGGGGGAGGGTGGAAATCCCCAGGGAATTCAATCGCTTGGCGGGCATGGCGTAACGTCCCCTTGCACATTTCCGAAGATTTCCAGCGCTCGCATGTGCCATGGGTGTGAGGACGTTTTCGAATACTGCGAGGTATTCCGGGCACTTGATGAGTTGGCCTGAAGAATGCTGAGAGGAGCGCTGCCTCGGCGACACCCTCTTCGCCGGGCAGGAGGAACCACCTTGGTTCGCACCACCCGCTTCGTCACTGCGCTTCTCGCCACCCTCCCTCTCGCCGCCTGCGGCGTCGGGGACACGGATTCCAACCCTTCGAACGATCTCCAGAAGCCGGATGAGGTCGCGGATGTGCAGAACGCCCTGAGCGTGATTCCGGGCGCGCAGATTGTCGGAACGAACGCGGACGGGACTCCGCACACCATCCAGGGCCGCCTGGGCCAGGCCGACCGCCCCCTCACGGGCTTCGCGGCGGCGGACGTGCACACGGCCATCGCCGGCTCCATGCCCGGCATCGCGTCGCTGTTCCGCCTGAACGCCTCGGACCTCCAGGTCCGCAAGGTGTCGGTGGACGAGCAGGGTGTCTCGCACATCCGCTACGCGCAGACGCTGAACGGTCTGCCGGTGGTGGGCGAGGAGCTGGTGGTCCACGTGGACCGCTCCGGCTCCATCTACGGCGCGAACGGTTCCGCGCGCAGCGGCGGGCAGGTCTCCGCGCGCCCCGTGGTCTCCTCCGAGGCGGCGACCACCGCGGCGCTGCGTGACACGCAGGCCTCGAGCCTGGCGGCCACCGGCACGCGCCTGGTCTACATCCGCGCTCAGGACGACCAGCGGCTGCGCCTCGCCCACGAGGTGACGGTGACGGGCGTGTCCGCGCTGATGCCGGTGCGCGACCGCGTCTATGTGGACGCCATCAACGGCGCCATCCTCACGCGCACGCCGGAGATCCACACTGCGCTCAACCGCAAGCTGTACAGCGCGAACAACGGCACGAGCACGCCGGGTACGCTGAAGCGCAGCGAGGGCGGGGCGGCCACCGGTGACTCGCACGTCGACACCAACTACGACATGCTGGGCTACACCTACAACTGCTACAAGACGCTGTTCAACCGCGACTCGCTCAACAACGCGGGCACGGCGCTGATCAGCACGGTGCACTACAGCACCAACTACGTGAACGCCTACTGGGACGGCACCCAGATGGTGTACGGCGATGGCGACGGCGTGAACTCCATCGAGCTGGGCAAGGACGCGGACGTCACGGTCCACGAGCTGACCCACGCGGTGACGTCGTTCGAGTCCAACCTCACGTACTCCGGCCAGTCCGGCGGCCTCAACGAGGCGATGTCCGACACGTTCGGCGCGGTCTGCGAGAGCTGGAACACCGGCTGGGCCACCGGCGCGGACATCTGGAAGGTCGGCGAGGACGTGTGGACGCCCGGCACGGCCGGCGACGCGCTCCGCTACATGGATGACCCGGCGAAGGACGGCTCGTCCAAGGACTGGGCGGCCAACGTGACGTCCAGCACGGACGTGCACTACAGCTCCGGCGTGCCCAACCTGGCGTTCGCGCTGCTGTCCAAGGGTGGCACGCACCCGCGCGGCCGCTCCACCATCGTGGTGCCGGCCATCGGCGTCGAGAAGGCCGCCCGCATCTGGTACAAGGCCAACACGGACATCTACACGGCGGGCACCACGTTCGCCCAGGCGAAGACCTGGACGGTCCAGGCCGCTGTCGCGCTGGGCTACGACGCGGCGACGCAGGCTGCCGTGACGGCCGCCTGGGAAGCGGTGGGCGTGGGCGGCACGGTGACGCCTCCGACCTGCATCGCGCTGACCAACGGCGTCGCGAAGACGGGCCTGTCGGGCGCTGCCAGCTCCGAGACGAACTACTGCATCGACCTGCCGGCGGCCAAGGCCTCCACCTACGTGCTGAGCGGTGGCACGGGTGACGCGGACATGTACATCAAGTTCGGCTCCGCGCCGACCACGACGTCCTACGACTGCCGTCCGTACCTCTCCGGCAACGCGGAGACGTGCAGCGCGGCGGCGAAGACGGCCTCGGGCAAGATGTACATCATGCTCCGCGGCTACACGTCGTACAGCGGCACGTCGCTGAAGGCCACGTACTAAGCCCTTCCACGCGCCCGGCGTGACGCCACGCCGGGCACCGTGAAGGACCCACTTGCCGCCTCCGGGACCGCGTGTCCCGGGGGCGGTCGTGTTTTTTGCGGGCCTCCGCGAGTCCTCGTGCGCGGGGCCCGTGGCGTTGGCGCGATGCAGCCGGAGGGCGGCCCGGCGGGCAGGCGGGACGGGGCCTCACGCGCGGGAACGGGGTAGGGTGGCCGCGCTTCCCGCACAGGAGGACGCATGGGGCGGCGGCTGGGTGTCGTACTGCTGGCGCTGATGGTGGGCTTCGGCGGGGTGTCGTGCCGGCGCGGTGTGCGCGGGACGCCCTCGCGCACCTGCGTGGTGCTGTCGGTGGGCGGCACCAAGGGGCTCGCGCACGTGGGCGCGCTGGATGCGCTGGCGGCCCGGGGCATCCCCATCGACTGCGTGGTGGGCAACAGCATGGGCGCCGTGGTGGGCGGGCTCTACGCCTCCGAACCCCGGGGCAACCTGCGCCAGCGCTACCGGGACTTCTTCGCGGCGTATGAAGACGAGACGCGCAGGACGACCGGCGTGCGCGGCGCGGTGGGGGCGGCCGTGGGGCTGCTCGCGGTGCTGGTGTCGGGCGGCACGCTGACCCCGGCCCTCGCGGTGGGAGCGCTGGGCGCGGCGGGCGCGGCGGCCACGGCGCCCCGCTTGAGCCACGAGCGCTTCGCCCGTGTGCTGGAGCGCTACTACGAGGGCGCGCGCGTGGAGGACCTGCCCGTGCCGTTCGTCACCTTCCACCAGGCGCCCACGGAGCAGGGGCTGCGGCTCGTCACCGTGACGCAGGGGCCGCTGTCGGAGGCCGTCGCCGCGAGCGCCGCGAACCCGCTCCTGTTCGAGGACGCGACGCTGGAGCGCATCGACCCGGGTGCGGACCGCGTGTCCGCGACGCCCATCCACGACGCCTGCCAGCAGTTCCCGGGCGCGCGGCTCATCGCCATCAACGTCACCGGGGAGCCGGCCTTCTACCGGGGTGACCTGGACTGCGACGTGCGGGAGGTCCGCGTGGACGTGCCCGCGCCGCCGGTGGACGCCTTCACCGGCCGGGGTCCCGCCTTCGAGTCCGCGTACGACGCGGGCCACGACGCGGTAATGCGAGCGCGGCTGGACTGAAAGCCGCGGTCCCGCGGATCAGCGGGCGGTGAGCAGCCCCGTCACGTCGCGCCAGCCGCCCTGACAGGGCGCGGTGTCCGTGGCCAGGTAGTGCCCCACGCGGCCGGGGGCCAGCGCGACGATGGCCGACGAGCGCGTCCCGTACACCTCCGTGTGGATGCAGAGCGCCTGGAGCTGCTGGAGGAAGTCCGCCGGCAGGTCGTTCTCCATCAGCGGCCCCGTCGCGGCGTCGCGGGGTGGCAGGGCATGGTCGGACAGGGCCGCCTGGAGCCCCGTTACCAGCTCCGGCCACGGGCGCCGGGCCACCTCTTCCGCGAGCGCGTGGGCCCGCGCCACCTTGGGCAGCGCGAGGTTGTCCAGGTTGTCATTGGGCAGCACATGGACGCCGGGCGGCACGTCCTCGTGCAACAGGCGCGGATGGCCCGGCCGCGCGTAGGCCACCCGCAGGACGCGCGCGTCCCCGTAGAGCAGGTTGAAGGGCAGGAACTCCGGGGCGGGCAGGGTGCCGAGGTAGCGCTCGATGGCCTCCACCGACCCGGCCTGGAGGGCGCGCAGGACGACCTCGCCCCGCGAGCGGGGGGCCGGGCCCAGGCCGCGGGCGCCGCGCTGGTTCGTCAGGCCGACAAACACCCCTTCGTGCGTTACACCCATCCATGTCCCGCCCCGCTCCACATCCTGGCCGCCCACGGCGCGCGGGGACTCGGAGAGGATCCGCGGCCCGTGGGCCGGACGCGCGTAGAGCTCATCCCGGTTGGCGGCGAGGACCAGCGGCCACTCGGGGTGGACATCACGGAGGATGAGGACGGTGCACATGCGGATGGGTCGATAACATCCACCATCGTGCCATGCACCTCCGGGCGCGCATGTTGATCGATGACCTCGTTTCCCCGAGCGGCTATGGTCCGCCGCCCTCAGGAGAGTCCATGGCGGAGAGAATCCTCGTCACCAGTGCCCTTCCGTACGCGAACGGCTCCATCCACCTCGGCCACGTCGTCGAGTACGTCCAGACGGACATCTACGTCCGCTTCCTCCGCTCGTGCGGCCAGGACGTCGTCTATTTCTGCGCGGACGACACCCACGGCACGCCCATCGAGCTCAACGCTTCGAAGCAGGGCATCCCGCCCGAGCAGTTTGTCGCGCGCTTCCATGACGAGCACCAGCGCGACTTCCGGGACTTCGACGTCCGGTTCGACTACTTCCACTCCACCAACTCGCCGGAGAACCGCCAGTACGCGGAAGCCATCTACGGCCGCTTGAAGGACGCGGGCGACATCGACCGCCGCGACATCGAGCAGACCTACTGCGAGAAGGACAAGCGCTTCCTGCCGGACCGCTTCATCCGGGGCACCTGTCCCAACTGCAAGTCGACGGATCAGTACGGCGACGCCTGTGAGAAGTGCGGCAAGACGTACAACCCCACGGACCTCATCGACCCGCGCTGCGCGCTGTGCGGCACGCCGCCGGTGCGCCGCAACTCCGTGCACCTGTTCTTCAAGCTGTCGCGCCACGAAGCCTTCCTGCAGGAGGTCCTCAAGCGCCCCGGCTTCATCCACCCGGGCCTCGCCACCCAGCTGCAGGGCTTCTTCGAGAAGGGCCTGGCGGACTGGGACATCAGCCGCGACGGGCCCTACTTCGGGTTCGCCATTCCGGGGGAGACGGACAAGTTCTTCTACGTCTGGCTGGACGCGCCCATCGGCTACATCGCGACCACGGAGAAGTGGGCGAAGGAGTCCGGCCGCGCGAAGGATGCGATGGAGTACTGGGCCAAGGACGCGCCCACGCGCATCATCCACTTCATCGGCAAGGACATCGTCTACTTCCACGCGTTGTTCTGGCCCGCGGTGCTGAAGGTCGCCGGGTTCCACATCCCCAACGAGATCAAGGTGCACGGACACCTGACCGTGAACGGGGAGAAGATGTCCAAGACCCGCGGCACCATGGTGCCCGCGCGGGACTACCTGGAGCAGTTGGACCCCAGCTACCTGCGCTACTTCTACGCGGCCAACCTGGGCGCGGGCGTGGAGGACCTGGACCTCAACCTCAAGGACTTCCGCCTGCGGGTGAACGGCGAGCTCGTCAACAACGTGGGCAACCTGGCCAACCGCGCGCTGTCGATGCTGGCGGGACCGCTGGAGAAGAAGCTCGCGCCGGGCCGCGAGGCAGGGGCGGGGCGCACGCTGGTGGAGCAGGCCCTGGCCCGCGTGCCGGAGGTGCGCGAAGCGTTCGAGAAGCTGGAGTACCGCGCCGCCATCAAGATCATCACCGACATCGCGTCCACCGCGAACGCCTTCCTCCAGACGGCGGCGCCGTGGGCGCTGGTGAAGAAGGACGCGGAGGCCGCCAGGGCTGACCTGTCGGACGCGGCGGACGTGGCGTACCTGCTGGGCGCGCTGCTGGCCCCGGTGACACCGCGCGTGTCGGAGCGGCTGTTCGCCCAGCTCAATGCGCCACCGCTGACGTTCCAGGCGCTCGCCACCGCGAAGTATCCACTTCTGGACCGCAGTCGCCCGCTGGGCACCCCGGAACCGCTGCTGCCGCGCCTGGAAGAGGAGCGGGTCAACGCCATCATCAAAAACCCCGTGGCCGATATTCCTGCCCCCGGGTCTGGGGGCAAGGACAAGGACAAGAAGTCGGAGAAGAAGCCCATGGACGCGAAGTCGCCCGAGTCACCGGCAGCGGCACCCACCCCGCAGGCGTCACCTGGCGCCGGCGCGGGGACCGTGGAGCCCGTGGCCCCGGCGGACATCGAGTACGCGGACTTCGCCAAGGTGGTGCTGAAGGCGGGACGCATCGTGGCCGCGGAGAAGGTGAAGGGCGCGGACAAGCTGCTCAAGCTGGACGTGGACCTGGGCGAGGGCACGCCGCGCACCATCGTCTCCGGCATCGCGGAGGCCTACACGGCGGAGGCCGTGGCGGGCCGCCGCGTGGTGGTGGTGGCCAACCTGAAGCCGCGCAAGCTCAAGGGCATCGAGTCGCGCGGCATGCTGCTGACGGCCGGCCCGGGCGGCAAGGACCTGTCCCTGCTGGATCCGGGCGACGTGCCGCCCGGCAGCGAGATCAAGTAGGGCGAAGTCGCTCGAAACAACTCTGGGGGCACGCCGGGTGGCCATGTCGCCACCCGGCAGCGAGGTGACGAGACGTGGGGGATTGGCGTGCCGAGCGGGACCGCGCACTGGTGACCGTGGAGCGTGAGAAGCGCCCGGCGAGTCGGGCCGAGGCGGCGGACCTGTTGTTCCACCTGGCTTCCGAGGAGCCCTCGCACGCCGCGGAGTTCGCGGACGCGTTGGCGCGGCTGCTCGCGGATGCCCAGCCCGAGGTGCGCCGCTCCGGGGTGAGCCTCGCGTCCGTGGTGCTGCCGCCGGAGGAGCTTCCGGAGACGCTGCTGCCCCGCCTGCGCGACGAGGATCCGCGGGTGCGGCTGGAGGCCACTGGAAGGCTGGCGGACCTCGCGCTGCCCCACACGCGCGGGGCGCTGGCGAGCATGCTGGAGGACCCCACGCCGGAGGTGCGCTTCGAGGCTGCGCGCGGCATCGCGGCCCTCAAGCACCCCGCGGGGCTGGAGGTGCTGCTGGCCGCGCTGGACGTGGATACGCTGCGCTTCCGGGCGCTGGGCGCGCTGGCGGAGCTGGAGGACGCGCGCGCGCTGCCGGCGGTGAAGCGCCTCTTTGGCAAGTGGCTGCTGCCCGCGTTCGACAAGACGCAGGCGGCGGGCGTGCTGATGAAGCTGGGAGACCCGGCGGGCGCGGAGTGGTTGATGCAGCGCACGCGCAGGAAGTGGAGCGCGGACCGGGCGCTCGCGGTGGAGCTGTGCGGCGAGCTGAAGGTGCCGGGCGCGCTGGCACGGCTGAAGGAGATCCTCCAGGACGCGAAGGACCCCTGCCGGGGCGCCGCCGCGCGCGGCCTGGGACGGCTGGGGGATGCCCAGGCGCTGCCCTGGCTGCTCTCCGTGCTGGAGGACCGCGCCGCGCCGGAGGACGACCGGCTGGACGCGGCGGATGGCGTGTGGCGGCTGGGCGTGGAGGACGGGATGGAGCGCGTGCGCGCTTCGGTGCCCACCTTCGCCTCGGAAGAGGCGAGACTGGAGCTGGAAGAGCTGTTTAGAGAGGGCCCATGAGACTCGTTGACGCGCACTGCCACCTGGAGCCGAAGGACTACGCGGAGGTGGGGCCGGTGCTGGAGCGCGCCCGGGCCGCGGGGCTCGTGCACGCGGTGCTGGTGGGCCAGTTCCACGGCCCCGGGGACTGGGGCCACGCGCTGGAGGTGGCGGCCCGGCACCCGGACTTCCTGTCGCCCACGCTGGGCATCCACCCGCACGAGGCCGCCCGCGCCACGGAGGCGGACTTCGAGATGCTGGAGCGCACCTGCGCCCGTCCGGAGCTGCGCGCGGTGGGCGAGGCCGGGCTGGACTACTACTACGACCACTCGCCGCGCGAGGTGCAGGCCACCGTCTTCCGGCGCCAGGGCGCGCTCGCGAAGCGGCTGTCCAAGCCGCTGGTGGTGCACGTGCGCGACGCGCATGAGGACTGCGACGCGGCGCTGGCGGCGGAGGACGTCACGAGCGGCGTCATCCACTGCTTCACCGGCGACACGGCCGCGGCGCGGCGCTACCTGGACCGGGGCTTCTTCCTCTCGCTGTCCGGCGTCATCACCTACAAGAAGACGGAGGCCCTCCAGGAAGCCGTCCGCTTCGCGCCCCTGGAGCGCCTGATGGTGGAGACGGACAGCCCCTACCTGGCGCCGGTGCCGCACCGCGGACGCAAGAACGAGCCCGCGCACGTGCTGGAGACGGCGAAGAAGGTGGCGGAGCTGAAGGGCGTCTCGCTGGAGGAGGTGGCGGCCGTCACCACCACCAACGCTGTTCGCCTCTTCAACCTCACCCTGCGCTGACGGCTCCGGCCAGGGCTTCCAGGTCCTGGTCCAGCTGCGGCATGTCCAGCAGCAGCGCGTCCGGGTCGTAGAGGAAGTCCGCCTGCTTCAGCTTGAGCAGGGCCTGCAGCGCGGGCTCGCCCGCGTGTCCGCCGAAGGAGGCGTAGACGACGCGGCCCCGCTCCAGGTGCAGGTAGCCCTCCAGCGTGTGGTGGCGAAGCTGGAGCCGCCCGCTCTTGCGGCCTCCGCCCAGCGTGCGCAGCAGGTCGCGCGGGGGCAGTTCGTCGAAGCTGCCGCGCACCACCCGGCCCGGGCCGTTGTGCTGCACCCTGTCGTTGAAGAGGGCGAGCACCGTGCGCGCGACCTCCGCCTTGTCTCCCGGGGACAGCACCGCCGTCGCGCCCGCGAGCAGCAGCCGCTCGCGTGCCTGCGCATCCGGCTCCCCCACCACGGCGATGGGCAGGCCCGCGCTCTCCGGCGAGGCGCGCGTGGCCTCCAGCAGCTCCAGCACCTCCTGCTGGCCCAGCCGCAGCCCCACCACCAGCACGTCGCAGTCCTGCCGCGCGAGGCCGTCCAGCGCGCCATCCAGCGTGGACAGCGCGTGCGCCACCAGCTCCTGCTTGAGGACCGCCTCCAGCAGCTCGCTGCGCGTGGCCTCGTCCGGTTCCGCGATGAGCACCTGACGGCCCTCGCTGGCCAACCGGTGCAGCAGCAGCTCTCCGCTCTGGAGCTGGCCGACGATGTCCGCCACCACCGGGTCGTAGAGGATGCCCGCGTGCTTGCGCAGGTGCTCCAGCGCCTGCTGCTTGGTGAAGACCTTGCCGTGCGCGTTGCCCGGGTTCTTGGTCAGCTCCAGGAAGCTGTCCACCGCGGCGAGGATGCGCGCGCCCAGCGTGATGTCCTCGCCCTTGGCGCCCTGGGGCGTGCCGGAGCCGTCCCAGGCTTCATAGAGCTGCGCGAGGATGGTGTTCACCTGCGTGGGCAGGTGCACGGTTTCAAAGAGCTTCGTGGGCGCGCGGCAGACGGCCTTCGCCTGGGCCTTCCACTCCGCGTTGGCCGCGTTGCTCGCCAGCGAGAAGTGGCGCTCCGCGGGCTTGCCCAGGTCATGCAGGTACGCGGCGATGGACAGCGCCGCCAGCTCCTTGTGCGGCATGCCCATGCGCTGGCCGACGATGCCCGCCTGCCGCGCGAGCTGTGCCGAGTGCCCCCGGTGCCGGGGCCGGTCCTGCTCCATCAGCCCCACCATCAGGCTGAGCGTCTCCACGTAATCCGTGTCGCTGATGAGGCCGCGCGGGCCGCCCGGCTCGCGCCGCTGCGTGGCGCGCGCCACGTGGGTGCCGCTGCCGGCACGCAGCCGCATCCGCGCGTCCGTCTCCAGGCGCATCTGCAGGCTGGTGGTGTTGCTGCGGCCCGCGGAGGTGCTGCTGCGGCCGGACTCGGAGCTCCCGTTGTTGCTCGCGGGCGCGTCCGGACGCCGGGGCCCGCCGCCGTGCGGGCCCTCCAGCAGCGCGGTGAAGGCGGTGGGGTCGCCGTAGTAGTGCTTGCGGATGGCGGCGGAGATGGCGCTGCGCAAGCCGATGTACGCGTAGACCTCCGACATGCCGGTGACGAGTGCGATCTCGTCCAGCAGCGACTTGTTCTGCGGCTCGGCGGCCACCACCGACAACAGCTTGCGCTCCGGATCGATGGCCAGCGGAAGCACGTTCTGCGCCTCCGCCAGCCGCACCGGCAGCTTGTCCAACACCTTCGTGTCGATGCGGACCTTCGCCAGCTTGTCCGCCGTGACGAAGCGGGTCTGGAACTCATTGGCCAGCAGGCGCAGGAGCGCGGCCTCCTGGAGCAGGCCCAGCTCCACCAGACAGTCCCCCAGCTTGTGGCCGGTGATCTTCTGGTGCTCCAGCCCCTGCTCCACGGCCCCGGGTGTCACAAGGCCGGCCTCAATCAACCGCTCTCCCAGCCGCTTCGCCATGGACTTCAGCCCTCCGAGGAGCCCTCGCCTTCACCACCGGACTTCGCGGGCGCGGGCGGCGCCAGCGCACTGAACGGCTTGAAGGTCAGCTCGCCGGGCAGGCTCTTGGGGTCGCGCGGCGGACGCTCCTCGCGCGGCGGCCGCGCGGGACGCTCCTCGCGGGGAGCGCGCTCCTCACGCGGGGGACGCTCGGCGCGGGGCTCGCGAGGCGGGCGCGGCGGACGCTCCGGGCGGGACTCCTGCGCGGACGTGGGGGCAGCGGTGCCCTCGGCGCCGGCGGGGGCCTGCGACGGCGGGCCCTTGTCGGCCCGGGCCTTGCGCTTCTCCTCGCGGTGCTTGCGACGGCCGCTGCCGCCGCCTTCCACCGGGGCCCGACCGCGGCCGGTGGGCACGGAGCCCTTCCAGAGCGGACGGTCGTAGGCGCGCAGGTGATCCGTCCAGCGGTCGTTCGGATCGCGCTGCATGGCCTCCACCCAGGAGGAGATGCGCGTGTCGAGCGCACCGAGCGCGTCGACGATCTGCGCCTCCAGCGTCATCGGCGGCTTCGCGGTGCCGGCCCCGGACTGCCCCTGCTGGGAGATCGCCAGGTGCGTCAGGTGCTGCTCCAGCAGCGGCGGGAAGCCGGGGATGCCGAGCGTCTTCTCGCGGATCTTCTGCGCGGCGAGCACCGCGTGGCCCACGAGCCGACCCTCGTCGGTGTTCTCGAAGCCCTTGTCGGACGAGCCCTCGCCCGCCTTCATCACGTCGTGCAGGAACGCACCCGCCAGGAGCAGGTCGCGGTCCGCCATGGGGTAGTGGTCCGACACACGCAGCGTCAGGCGCATCACCGACAGGACGTGCTCGGCCAGCCCTCCGCGCCACGCGTGGTGCACGCCCTTGGCCGCCGGAGCGACGGGCAGTCCCGCCGCCACCTGCGCGTCGTCCAGGAACGCCATCAGGAGCTGCTTCACGTACGGGTCGTTGACGCGCTCGGTGATCAGCTCGCGGATCTGCCCCACCGCGCGCGGGCCACCGCCGCCCTCGTGACGGGGCTCCAGCTTGCCGTCCGCCTTGGGCTCGCGGGGCTCCTTCGCGTCGCCGGACTTCGCTTCGCCAGCCTTCGCGTCGCCAGCCTTCGCGTCGCCCGACTTGGGCTCACGCGGCTCCTTCGCCTCGTTCGCGGGCTTCGCCTCGGCGGGCGGGGCGGGGGGCGGCTCGAACTCCTTGGGGTCGAGCGGCTCCGGATCCAGCCGCTCCACGGCCTCCACCACCACCTGCGTGCGGCCGTGGAAGACGATGACGCCGCCCTGGATGAGGACGTAGTCACCGGTCTGGAACGTGGGCTCGAGCGCGTCCACCTTGTCGAAGACGCGGGCGTCCACCGTGCCGCTCTTGTCGGCCAGGGACAGCGAGAGGAACACCTTGCCGCTGCGCGCGTTCACCTTCTCCTTCTTGGTGACGCGGAAGACGGTGTTGACGCGGTCCTTCTCGCGCAGATCGACCGCGTACACCTTGCGGACGGTCTCGACGGAAGCCTCCGGGGTGGAAGTCGCGGCCTGGGACTCATTTTCGGTTGTCATCGCGGCCGCGGACACTACCACCGAGGAGGCCCGTCAAGGCGAGCAAGTCGTGTGGTGGTTCACGCCTTCGCTCAGCTCACTTCGAGCGCCACCGCCTCCAGGTACTCGGCCCCCGGGGAACCGACCGGCGCCGGGTGGTCCGGTGGCAGGCCCATCCGCACCAGCCGGAAGGCGATGCGCGCCTCCTGTTCGCAGGCCGTGGCCACCGCTTCGTTGAACGACCCCAGCCCGAGCGGGGGGTGGTAGCCCACCACCAGCAGGCGCCCCCCGTGCCGGGTGCGCCGCAGCGCCAGCCGCACCTGTTCGATGAAGTCCTCCTCGGACGCCACGCCCTGGGTGTCCAGCAGCACCAGGTCGAACGTTTCCTTCAGGGCCCGCAGCACGGCCAGGGGCTCGCCCTGTTCCACCGTCACCCGGCCCAGGAGCCCGTTCGCCTCCGCGTTCTCCCGCGCCAGGTCCGCGGAGTCCGCGTTGCCGTCAAAGGCGAGGATCTGCTTGGCTCCGTGGCGCCCCGCGTGGATGAAGAGGCCGCCCACGTTGCAGGCCACGTCCAGCACCCGGTCCCCGTTGCCGGTGCGCCCGAGGAAGCGGCGCAGCTCCCGCTGATCATACCGGTAGCCCGTGCCATTGCCGTAGGTGAGGTCCACGGTGAAGCGCGCCCCCATCTCCAGCAGGCGGCACCAGCGCGGCGGCGTGCCGTACATCACGTGGGGCCGCTGCGCGGGCAGGTTCAGCGCCTTGCGCCGGTGCGTGTCGTTGCGCAGCAGCACGGACGCCGCCCCCGTCACCTCGACCAGCGTGCGGGTGATCTCCTCCTTGCGCGCGTCCATGGAGCGCGTGAGCGTCTGCACGACGAAGTGCGAATCGTAGCGGTCCACGATGAGGCCCGGCAGTCCGTCCCCGTCGTCGTTGACGATGCGGCAGAAGCGCGGATCATCCACCAGCCGCCCGCGGCGCTCGAACGCATGGCGGACGTGGCGGGGGATGAGCCCTTCCACGGCCTCGTCCGGCAGGCCCAGGCGGCGCACGGCATAGGACGCCTGGAGGTCCACGTCCCCCAGGCCCAGGAGCTGCCCGTCTTCGTCCTTGAGCTGCATGGGCGTGCCGGGTTCGGGCTCGCCCTCCATGGAGACGATGTCCTCGCGGCGCAGCCAGGGCGCGCCATGGCGGAGCTTCCGGGCGGCTTCTCGGGACAGGTAGGTGCTGAGCAAGGTGTGGCCCTCCTCCGGCGCGGTGGAGGCACCCCGTGGGGCGCCCTCGTGAAAGATGCGCTGTGTGGGGCCTGCTGGCGGCAGGGGCCGCGCCGCCACCCTGGAGGGCAGGGGAGGAGGCGGCGCTCGAGGACGCCTAGAGGACGGTCGGCGGCCGCTTGTACGCCTTGAAAGTCACCCGCGTGAGCATTCCGCTGACCACCAGGGCCAGCGCGATGCCCATCATGCGCACGTTCCACGACTTGCCGGTGACGAGCAGCACGAGCGCGAGCACGCCCACCGCCACCGCGCCCAGCACCGTGAGCTTCTGGGAGCGCGAGTCCTTGTTCGCCTGGGGCCTGCGCGCCTGGGCCAGCACCGGAAACGAGGACGCCTTGCGCCACTTCTCCGCGCCGTCCTCGCGGACCTCGTCGTCGGGGTCCACCAGGCCCTGCACGTAGGCCCGCTCGATGTCGCCCAGCGAGGGGAACATCAGCTCTCCGTCAGGGGTGCGCACGCGGTACGCCATGGGTTTGTCCCTCCCCGGCCACCCTGCCCGGACCGGGAGGGGACCTCAAGTCAGCTCGGTGGCAATCTGCTCAGCGATGCGCAGTCCATCAATGGCGGAGGACACGATGCCGCCCGCGTACCCACAGCCCTCGCCGGCCGGGTACAGGCCCCGCATGGACACCGACTGCAAGTCGTTGCCCCGCGTGATGCGCACCGGGGAGGACGTCCGGCTCTCGATGCCAATGAGCTTTCCCTCCTCGCTGATGAAGCCGCGCATCTTCCGGTCGAACGTGCGCAGCGCCGCCTTGAGCGACTGCGTCAGCCGCTCCGGGAAGAGCTTGTTCAGGTCCGTGTGCGCAAGTCCCGGGCGGTAGCTGGTGTCGCCGGGGTCCTTCTTCACGCGGCCGGCCAGGTAGTCCGGGATGGTCTGCGCGGGCGCGTAGAAGCGGCCTCCGCCCAGCTTGTAGGCCTCCTGCTCCCAGTGCCGCTGGAACTCCAGGCCCGCGAGCGGCCCCCGGAAGCCCTCGCGCTCGAAGTCGGCCACGGACACGGACACGACGATGCCCGCGTTGGCGAACTTCGCGTTGCGCCGCGAGTTGCTCATGCCGTTGGTGCACTGCAGCCCCTCCTGCGTGGGCGTGGGCACCACGATGCCGCCGGGGCACATGCAGAACGAGTAGACGCCGCGCACCTCGCCGTCCACGTCCAGGTTCTCCGCCAGCTTGTAGTCCGCGGGCGGCAGCTTCGAGTGCTTCGCGGCGGCGCCGTACTGGATGCCGTTGATGAGGGCCTGCGGGTGCTCCGCGCGGAAGCCCAGCGCGAAGGGCTTGGCCTCCACGCTCACGCGGCCGTCGGCGGCGAAGCGCTCGTAGAGCTCGCGCGCGGAGTTGCCCGGCGCCAGGATGACGCGGTCGCTCTCCAGCGTGCGCCCGTCCGCCATCTTCACGCCCGCGATGTGGCCGTCGCGGTAGAGCAGGTCGTCCACGCGCTGCTCGAACATCACCTGGCAGCCGCCCGCGATGAGCTCATCGCGCAGCTTCGCCACCGCGCCGGGCAGCAGGTCGGAGCCGATGTGCGGCTTGCCCTCGATGAGGATGTGGTCCGGCGCCCCGTAGCGCGCGAAGGATTCAATGACCTTGCGCACCATGGGGTGGTTGATGCGCGTGGACAGCTTGCCGTCGGTGTACGCGCCCGCGCCGCCCTCGCCGAAGTTCATGTTGCTCTCGGGGTCCAGGGACCCGTCGCGCATCAGCTTCGCCACGTCCTTGCGGCGCGTGACGACCTCGCGGCCGCGCTCCAGCAGGATGCTGCGCACGCCGCGCTCCAAGAGGCCCAGCGCGCAGAACAGCCCCGCGGGGCCGGTGCCGATGATGAGCGGCAGCCGCTCCGGCTCCTTCACGCGCGGCAGCATCTCCGGCGGGGGAGGGGCCTCGCTGACGTCCGGCGGCAGCCGCGGCGCCTTGCGGCCCGGGGCCAGCTCCACCTCCAGCGTGTAGATGTAGCGCGGGCTGCCCTTCTTGCGCGCATCCAGCACCGAGCGCACCACGCGTACGGAGGCGAGGTCACTCCGGGTGACTCCCAGCTTCTCCGCGGCGCGCTGGCCGAGCAGTTCCTCCGGCTCGTCCAGCCACAGCCCGATGTTGTTCACCCGGTACGCCATCGTGTTCTAGCTCCTCAGTGGGGGCGCGTATGTGCTCCACCCCCCGCGGGGAATGCAAGCACTTGAAAAGACGAGACGCTCATCTGCCAGGAAGGGGGTGGGTGCGTACCCGCTGATGCACCCGCCCCCTGGCTCCAGGCGGTGGGGAGGCCCGGGTGCGTAACTCCCTTCGCACCTTCCATTTCCCGTGCCGTCCAGTTTCTGGCTTCAACCCCTGGGGACTGCTGGAGAATTCGTTTGGAAGAGAACGACTGGCACGGAGGTTGAAGCTAGCAGCCGAGTGATGACGCGGCGCCCCCTGGTACGGCGCCGATTCCGGAGGCAAATCCCGTGAGCACCGACCAAAAGGGTACCCGCATCCTCGCGCGCACCTTCTTCAACCAACTGCGCGCAAGCGGTTACACGCCGCACCAGGTCATCGGGATCGCGACGGAGCTGTTGGAGCTGGTCACCACCGACCTGCGGGAAGGTGACAAGGCGGTTGCCGCCCAGCCGACACCGGAGACCACGCCCGAGTGGCAGCAGCGCGCCTGAGCCGTTAGACTCGCATGACAGACCCTCGCGGGTGAGCGGGCTCCGGACCGGTTCCGGGGTCCCCGCCCGCAAGGTGGAGGAAGCGAACCGGCGGCCGCCGGTTTTTTGTTGTCCGCCCGTGTCCCCTGTCACGCCTGTCATGCCTGTCACGGAACGCGCCCCCGGGCCACCGGACGCTTCGGCGCGTCGTGCCTTCAGGGCTGGGGGTGGCGCCTGCGTTCGCGGGCGGTCGCGCCGGCGATGAAGAGCAGCGCGGCGGTGAGCGCGGTGAAGACGAGGCTCGCGGAGGTGGGCGCCGTCAGCGCGAGCAGCCCGCAGCCCCCGAGGAACGCGAGCACGTCGATGGCGACGGGCCGGGGCTGGGGCAGCACGAGGATGGTGGCGCACCCGGCCAGCGGCAGGCCCAGCGCGACCTGCCGGAAGATGGCGTCGGTGCTGGTGCGCACCGTCTCCCAGTAGTTCACGAGGATGGCGGCGAAGATGACCACCGTGCCTCCGGCGAGCACGAGCACGCCCGCGGCGGCGGCGTCCTTGGTGAGCCGGGCCTTCTCGTCGAACTGCTGCACGGCCAGGTCCACCAGCTGCTCCAGCGCGCTGTTGAGGATCTCCGCGAAGAAGATGAGCAGCACGCAGAAGATGAGCGTCACCTTCTCCGCGAGCCCCAGCGGGATGCCGCTGCCGACCAGCCCCACCAGCACGCCGGAGATGAGGTGGATGCGCATGTTGCGCTGCCAGGCGACGGTGTGGATGAGGCCCGCCCACGCGTGACCGAACGAGGCGAACAGCCCGTTGCTGCGGCGGGAGGGGAACTGGGGACGGGAGGGCGCAGGAACGGTCATCGGAGAGTGAAGGGGGTGGCAGGCTAGCACCCGCGGGTTCGATTGCCGCGTCTGAGTGAACGGGTAAGGTCGGCCGCGTGATGCGAACGTCCTTGTCGTCTTTGTCGTCCATGCCGCGCGTGCTGGCGCTGGCCCTGTGGTGCACCGGAGTCCTCGCGCATGCGCAGGGGGCCCCTACAAGCTTCGAAGGAGATGACCTGGGCCTGGAGCCGCCCGGTGTTCACTATCTCCCAGCCCCGGGCCCGCGAGCCCACGAGCAGCACCGGCTGTCCGCCTCCGAACCTCCCGTGGTGCGGCGCGAGGTGCGCGGTCCGGCGGGGGGCGTGAAGGCGGCCGGGGTGCCGCAGATGCGCCTGGGTTCCGGCGCGCTGTCCGGCAAGGTCATCTACCTGAGCCCCGGGCACGGCTTCTACCGCGACAACGGGCTGAAGCGCTGGGCGACGCAGCGGGGCAACACCTTTGGCGTGGTGGAGGACTTCATCTCCGCGGAGGTGGTGTCCCAGGAGCTGCTGCCCCTGCTCGTGGGCGCGGGCGCCACGGTGGTGCCGGTGCGTGAGACGGACCTGAACCCGCTGCTCGCCATCGTGGATGACGGCCAGGCGGGCTACTCGCAGGAGGGAGACCTCGGGCGCTTCCACGCCTCCGACCAGAAGGGCTGGGGCGCACCGCCCGTGCCCATGGGCAACGGCGTGGAGCCGTTCACGCTGGGCACCACGCGCACGCTGGACACGGTGGCCACCGCCACCGCGAGCGCCACGTGGACCCCGAACGTGCCGGCGGACGCGGCCTACCAGGTCTACGTCTCCTACGGCTCGGACCCCACGCGCGCGACGGATGCGCACTACGTGGTGAAGCACGCGGGAGGGGAGAGCCACTTCCGGGTGAACCAGCGCCGCCACGGTGGGACCTGGGTGCTGCTGGGCCGCTTCTATTTCAAGGCCGGCCAGCACCCGGAGTCGGGCGCGGTGGTGCTCCAGAACGATACGGCGGAGGGCGCGGGCACGACGCTGTCGGTGGACGCGGTGCGGTTGGGCGGCGGTCGGGGCCTGTTGGGAGACGCGGCGCAGGGGCCGCTTGCGCGTCCGCGCTTCGAGGAGAGCGCGCGCTACCACGTGCAGTACAGCGGGGCGCCCTTCAGCGTGTACGCACCGTCGGGAGCCAACGCACTGACCAACGAGCGCAACGCGGACGTGACGGCCCGCCCGCGCTTCGCCGCGTGGCTGCACGAGGAGGGCGAGGATGCCGTCTACGTGGCCTGGCACACCAATGCGTCCACGTCCGGCAACGTGGTGGGCACGGAGGCCTACGTCTACGGGCCGAACCCGGTGGACGGCACGCTCAACTTCACCGGCGTGAAGGACAGCGACGTGATGGGAAAGGCGCTGCTCGCGCAGATTGAAAAGGACCTCAAGCGCGAGGTGGATCCGAACTGGCGGGTGCGCACCCTGCGCTCGGCGAACCTGGGCGAGGTGAACCCCACGCACAACCCGGAGATGCCCAGCGTGCTCCTGGAGATGGCCTACCACGACAACACGGCGGACGCGGCGAAGCTCAAGGATGCGCGCCTGCGCCACGTCGCCGCGCGCGCCATCGTGCAGGGCCTCATCAAGTACTTCGCGGCCCGCGACGGCGTGGTGGTGAACCTGCCGCCGGAGGCCCCGGGCGCGGTGGTGGCGCGCAACGCGACACCGGGCGCGGTGGAGGTGAAGTGGACGGCGCCGCCGCTGGTCGCGTCGGAGGAGGGCCGCGACGCGCCGATGGGCTACCGCCTCTACCAGAGCGCGGACGGACGGGCCTGGGACGAGGGCATCCTGGTGCAGAACACCGAGGCCACCGTCACGCTGGCGGCCGGCACCCTGCGCTACTTCCGCGTGGCCGCGATGAACGCGGGCGGCGAGTCGTTCCCGTCCGCCACGGTGGGCGTGCGCGTGGGTGGCACGCCCCCGGTGCTGCTCGTCAACGCGTACGAGCGGCTGGACGCCACGGTGGCCTGCGGCGAGACGCTGACCCCGTACGACCTGGACTCTCCGCTGCGCGTCTACCTGGAGGCGATGAACGACGGCAGCTTCCTGCGCCAGCACGGCGCGGCGTTTGCCCAGACGGCGCTGCCCTTCGACAGCGCGACGGGCACCGCGGTGGCGGCGGGGCTCGTGGCGCCCACGGGCTACAAGCTGGTGGACTGGTCCACCGGTCGCGGAGGCGTGGGCGGCGCGGGCCCATCCCGGGCGGAGCAGGACGCCCTGCGCGCGTTCGTCACCGCGGGCGGGAACCTGCTGCTGTCGGGCGGCCGCACCGTGTCCACGCTGGCCGCGGGCAGCGCGGAGGACCGGCTCTTCGTCGCGGACATCCTGCGCGCGGCCATCGCTCCGGGCGCGCCGGCCTCCCGCGTGGAGGGCTCGCCGGGCGGCTTCCTCGCGGACCTGGCTGCCGCGCCGCTGGATGACGGGACGCTCGGGGGCTACCCCGTCGGTGTCACCGATGTGCTGGCGGCGACGGGTGGCGGCGCGGAGGTGCTGCGCCATACCGGCACGACGCTGGGCGCGGGAGTCGTCTCCGGGATGACGCCTGCGGGACAGGTGCTGGTGCTGGGCTTCCCCTTCGAGGGCCTGGCATCGAACCAGGCGCGGTCGCGGCTGGTGGGCGCGTTCCTCGTGAAGGCGGGGCTGCTCCAGCAGGCACCGCCCCTGCCCGACGCGGACGTGACGCCCCCGGTGAGCCCGCGGCCGCTGACGTCCTGCGTGGCGGTGCGGGAGCGCAACCCGCATCCGCCCGTGGACCCGCCGCCGGTGGACCCGCCGCCGGAGCCGAAGGTCGTCCAGGTGATGCCGGACCTGTACTACGGCAAGGCGGACACCGGCTGTGGCTGCGGGGCGGGGGAAGCGGGAACGGCCTCCGCGCTCTGGGTGTTGGTCGGGGTGATTGTTCAGCTCCGACGTTCTCGCTCGAAAGCGGCCCACGCGAGGCGTTGACTCGGCGGGGGCGCCTGCCTACGGTCGCCCGCCTTCTTTACGAGACTCATGACGGTGGGCCGTGAAGGCCCACTCCTACTTCAAGGAGATACGGACATCATGGCCACCAAGATCGCCATCAACGGCTTCGGTCGCATCGGTCGCTGCATCCTGCGCGCCGCGCTCAGCCGCAAGGAAGACCTCGAGATCGTCGCCATCAACGACCTCGACAAGCCGTCGGCGCTGGCCCACCTCTTCAAGTACGACTCCGTGCACCGCACGTGGCCGGGCGAGGTGAAGGCCACGGACAAGGGCATCGTGGTGGATGGCCGGGAGATCGCCGTCACCGCGGAGAAGGACCCCACGGCGCTGCCCTGGAAGTCCATGAACGTGGACGTGGTGCTGGAGTGCACCGGCCGCTTCACGGGCCGCGAGGGCGCCGAGAAGCACCTCAAGGCGGGCGCGCGCAAGGTGCTCATCTCCGCGCCGGCCAAGGGCCCGGACATGACCATCGCGTTCGGCATCAACCACGACCAGTACGACCCGTCCAAGCACCACATCGTGTCCAACGCGTCGTGCACCACCAACTGCCTGGCGCCCATCGCCAAGGTGCTGGTGGACAACTTCGGCATCGAGCAGGGCCTGATGACGACGGTGCACAGCTACACCAACGACCAGCGCATCCTGGACCTCACGCACGAGGACCTGCGCCGCGCCCGCGCCGCCGCGCTCTCCATGATCCCCACCAGCACCGGCGCCGCGAAGGCCATCGGCGAAGTCATCCCGGCGCTCAAGGGCAAGATGCACGGCCTGGCCGTGCGCGTGCCCACCCCGAACGTGTCGCTGGTGGACCTCACGGTGAACACCACCAAGAAGGTCACCGCGGAGGCGGTCATCGAGGCGTACCGCAAGGCCGCCGCCGGTCCGCTCAAGGGCGTGCTGGAGTTCAGCGACGCGCAGACGGTGTCGGTGGACTACAACGGCAACCCGCACTCGGCCATCTTCGACTCCACCAACTGCTTCGTGATGGGCGACAACCTGCTCAAGGTCATGGCCTGGTACGACAACGAGTGGGGCTTCTCCAACCGCATGGTCGACACGGCGAAGTACCTCGTGTCGAAGGGCCTGTAGTCGTCAGACGCAGGCACGCATTCCGGCACCGTTGGGCTGACCGAGTACAGGCAAGGGGCACCAAAAGATGATCCGCTACATCGATGACCTGCAGTTGACCGGCAAGCGCGTCTTCATCCGCGTGGACTTCAACGTCCCCATGGACGGCCGGCGCATCACCGACGACACCCGCATCCGCGAAGCGCTGCCGACCATCAAGCGCGCGCTGGAGATGGGCGGCAAGGTCATCCTGGCGTCCCACCTCGGTCGGCCCAAGGGGCCGGACCCCAAGCTGTCGCTGGAGCCCGTCGCCGCGAAGCTCGTGGAGCTGCTCGGCGGCAAGCACGAGGTCATCCTCACGGATGACAGCGTGGGCGACGGCGTGAAGAAGCAGGTGAAGGAGCTCAAGGAGGGACAGGTCGTCCTCCTGGAGAACCTGCGCTTCCACAAGGAGGAGGAGGCGAACGACGAGGCCTTCTCGCGCGAGCTGGCGGCGCTGGCGGACGTCTACGTCAACGACGCGTTCGGCACCGCGCACCGCGCGCACGCGTCGACGGCGGGCATGGTGCCCTTCGTGAAGGAGAAGGCCGCCGGCTTCCTGATGAAGAAGGAGATCGAGTACCTGGGCAAGGTGCTCAAGAACCCGGAGAAGCCCTTCGTGGCCATCCTGGGTGGCTCCAAGGTGAGCGACAAGATCAAGGTCATCGAGAGCCTGCTGCCCAAGGTGGACGCGCTGCTCGTGGGCGGCGCGATGGCGTACACCTTCCTCAAGGCGCAGGGCATTGAAGTGGGCAAGAGCCGGGTGGAGGAGGGCGACAAGCTGGCCCTCGCGGCGAAGCTGCTGGACACGGCGAAGCGGCTGAAGACGCCGCTGGTGCTGCCCATCGACCACATCGTGGGCACGGAGCCGTCGGACAAGAGCGTGGCGAAGGAGACGCCCGACCAGGTCATCCCGCCGGACATGATGGGCCTGGACATCGGGCCCAAGACGCGCGCGATGTTCACGCAGCGCATCCGCGACGCGAAGACGGTGGTGTGGAACGGGCCCGTGGGCCTCTTCGAGGTGTCCAAGTTCGCGGAAGGCACGCGCTCGGTGGCCGCGGCGATGAGCATCAACACCCAGGCCACGACGGTCATTGGCGGCGGTGACAGCGCGGCGGCGGTGGAGCAGATGGGCTACGCGGACAAGATGAGCCACGTGTCCACGGGTGGCGGTGCGTCGCTGGAGTTCCTGGAGGGCCGGGAGCTGCCCGGCATCAAGGCGCTGGAAACCAAGTAGGACAACGCGCGGTACCTCGGGGGAGACACCATGGCGGCCCAGGCTCGTCGGAAGATCATCGCTGGCAACTGGAAGATGAACAAGGCGGTGCCCGAAGCGCTCGCGCTGGTGCGGGAGCTTCGCGGCGCGGTGGCGGCGCTGGGCGACAAGGTGGAGGTAGTGATCGCGCCTCCCTTCGTGGCGTTGCAGCCCGTGCACGTCGCGCTGGAGGGCGCGCCCATCCAACTGGCGGCGCAGAACTGCCACTGGGAGGCCTCCGGCGCGTTCACCGGGGAGATCTCCGCGGGGATGCTGGTGGAGCTGGGGTGCGCCTACGTCATCGTGGGGCACTCGGAGCGCCGGCAGTTCTTCGGGGAGACGGACGCCACGGTGAACAAGCGGGCGAAGGCCGTGAAGGCCGCGGGCATGACGCCCATCATCTGCGTGGGTGAGACGCTGGCCGAGCGCGAGGCGAACCAGACCCTGACGGTGGTGGAGCGCCAGGTGCGGGGCGCGCTGGAGGGCTTCACGGGCGCGGACGTGGCGACGTTCGTGATGGCCTACGAGCCGGTGTGGGCGATTGGGACGGGCCGGACGGCGACGACGGCGCAGGCGCAGGAGGTCCACGCGGCCATCCGGGGGCTGCTCTCCCGGCTGTACGACGAGGGGACGGCGGGGCGGGTGCGCATCCAGTACGGGGGCAGCGTGAAGCCGGACAACGCGGCGGAATTGCTGGGCCAGCCGGACGTGGACGGGGCGCTCGTCGGGGGAGCGAGCCTCAAGGCGGCCGACTTCGTGGCCATCGTGAAGGCGGCGGGCTAGAGGAAGTTATCCCAGTTGGAAGTTGTCACCCGTTGACCACTTTGTGTAGGGTGCGCCCTCTTCTCACGGAGCGTCTGGAAGCCCCATGCTGACCTTCTTCACGATCGTGCACGTTCTTCTCTGCGTGTTCATGATCTTCGTCATCTTGCTACAGCCGGGGAAGGACGCCGGCATGGGTTCCGCCCTGGGTGGCGGCGCCGCGACGAGCGCCTTCGGTGGGCGCGGAGCGGTGACCTTCCTGAGCAAGCTGACGGGCATCTGCGCCGCCTTGTTCTTCCTCACGTCGCTGGGCCTGTCGTTCGTGGGCCTGCGCGGTTCCGTGGCGGCGGGGGGCTCGGTCGCATCGCCTCCTCCGGCGGCCACGGCGCCCGCGACGCCGGGTGCGGCACCCACGACGGGTGCGGCTCCGGCGACGACGCCCGCGCCCGCGGTTCCGGGCAGTGTTGAACAGGAGCGCACGGCGACCCCGCCGGCCGAGGGCCAGCCGGCCCCCGCGCCGACGACGCCCGCGCCGTAGTCGTCAGGCTGAATCCGGCTCGCGCGTTGGTGATTTAGTCGTTGCGCGAGTCAGCGGGGTTCGATAGATGAGCCCCGCGAGCAGGCCCAGGTGGTGGAATTGGTAGACACACCATCTTGAGGTGGTGGCGCCGTGAGGCGTGCGGGTTCGAGTCCCGCCCTGGGCACTCCGAAAAAGAGCCTCCGAGTCGAAAGACTCGGGGGCTTTTTTCGTTTCAGGGAGGCGCTGGCGATGAGTCGTCTTGGGCCGTCCGCTTGCTGCGCGCGTTAGCGCGGTGCGGGTGGCGTTCGCGTTCCCTGGGCTTCCACATCCCAGAGCCAGAAGCTGCCAGCCTCCGCCCAATCGTTCAGGCTCCACGTTGTTCCAAGCTCTGGCAGCTTTCCTGTCCAGAGCACCCATTCGTAACGGCGGTCATTGCGAACTCGGCTGACCATCACGGCGGTCCCCTGGAGAAAAGGCGGCTTGTGCGTTTCGTCATGCGCGATCCAGGTCGGTTCGCCTTGGACGGCGGACCAGCGCAGCGAAGTCCAGTCGTGACCGAGCGGCAGGCCACCTGGCATCGAGGACGGTGTACCCAGCGCGGAATGCGGGCACGACAACCAGAGGAAGGTTTGCTTATCGAGGGTCAGCAAATCCGCTTCGACGTGGAGGATTTTCTGACTGTCGAGTTCAGCAATCGCGGCGCGGATCCAGTAGTTCGGTTGCGTGATCACAACCGAGACGATGGGCTCCCCGCCGTGTATGCGGCGGAGGAGGTGGGCATGATGGACTGCCTCGGCGATCGCAACAGGCTCGAACTTGGCGCCGTACTTGAGTTCTCCAACGATGCGGGGCTGGGCCTGCGCCCAATACGCGTCAGGGGTAAACGCGTAGCCAAAGCCCTTCGAAAGGGGGCGCTCCGGGTTCGGCAATGCCCAGAGCCACTCGGGCGCGCCGGCCACGGCCGTCCCCCTGGAGGCCCAGGTGTCGAAGATGCGCTGAAGCACTTCTTCTCTTGCACCGTTGCCGCCGGCTTCCAATCGCTTCGCTTCGCGCCATCCGCCCATTGCAACCCTCCTGTGCTCAGTTGCAGAGCCGTAGCCGTTCACCGGCTGGTGCCTGATGGATGGGGCTGCTGGGCACCGGGACGGTGGGCGGAACGGCGCGCAACGATAGTGGCCGCAGCGTGACACACGGCCACTCGTGGCGGAACTCGACCCCAGGGGCGCGCGGACTGCGAAGCTGGAGGCGCTCCAGGATGCAGTGCTTCATCGGCAGAGACGGTCGGGCCACACCCAGGGTGGGTGTGATGACGCGCGTCCGGGATTGCTCTCACGGGAGCGGTTCCTTCACTTCGCCCTGATCCACGCCCGACGTAGACTGCGCGCCCATTCCAGGAAGGGAACGCCACCATGTCCGCCGTGCAGCACGGCCCGTTGGGAAGTTTCTACGAAGCCGCTTTCGTGGGACTGAAGGCCTTGGATGCCAGCGTGGCCACGGCGAGGCGCTTTGGCCCGAACGCTGATGCTCGCTGGGCCCTCTTCAAGGGAGAGCTGCACGAGCGGGATCGATTGGATCTCCTCATCCGCGATGCGGCGGTCAACCACCCGACGGCCTTCGCTCCTCGGCGCATCTTCCTGCTGGAAGGTCTGGCTGAGGACGAGCCTTTTGGCCCGGAGTGGCCCGGCCCGGATGCGGCCCTTGCCATGCGGCTCTGGCGTGACTCTCACGCTCCTGCCCCCACGGCGCTCAAGGACGTCCTGCGGGCCGCCGCCCAGGCATGGCAGCTGACACCCCAGCCTCTTGCCAGCAAGGCGCTGACGGAGGTCGCTCCGGCCTCTCGCATTCTCGCCTCCGGAGCCGGGGCCGTGCTCGCGCTGGCCGCCCACTTCGAGGGCCGCGCGGAGCTGGACCTCGCTGACCAGGTCCTCCTTGTCACCGACTCACCCGCGGAGCGTCAGCTCTTCGGGATGGCGGTGATGCTCCTGGGCAGCACCCATCCCGCGCACTGGGTGCTTCCTACGGCCTCCGCCGAGGACGCGCGTGCGCAGCAGTTCCCACGCTCCGGGCTGATGCTCGTCTCGGACGATGTTCCCTCGGCCCGGCGCGATGCCGTCGCCGTCCTTGCCCGGGCGCTTGGCGCGTAGAAGAGGACCCGTTTCATGCCGCTCTCGCAGAATCGCGTCCTCGTGCAGGGGATGACGCCGCATCCCCACGAACAGCAGGCCATCGAGTTCATCAAGAAGGCCCTCCCGGACTCGGAGCCCTACCGGATTTGGGCCCTCGTGACGCTCGCGGACCCCTCCGGGCGCCGGTATGAAATCGATGCGCTCATTCTCGGCTACCACGCCCTCTACCTGGTCGAGATCAAGAGCCACCCGGCCACGGTGAGCGGGTCCATGGTGGACTGGGTCTTCGAGTTCGCCGGGGGCGGGCGCAGTGTGAAGGAGAACCCTCTTCGGCTCGCCGACCAGAAGGCGCGCGTGCTCGCAAGCCTGCTGGATCGCCGGATGCCGGGCGGGCGTCCCTGGGTGGAGCCCCTCATCTTCCTCGCTCACCCGGACGTGAAGCTCGCGCTTCCGGACGCCGCACGCGCCAACGTCGTCACGCAGGCCACCTTCGCCGAGGCCATCACCCACGCCCGCTTCCCCGGGGTGGATGCCCGCATGGCCTCGCGGAGCATCAACAAGCCCCTGGCCCAGGCCACCGCCAAGGCCCTGCTCGAACTGGGGCTCGCCCCCAGTCGGGGCGCGATGAAGCTGGGTGAACTCCTCATCGGCTCCATCCTCGACGAAGGGCCGGGCTATCAGGACCGGGAGGCGACCCACGAGCGCATGCCCCACCTGCGCCGCAGGGTGCGCACCTATCTGGTGCCCCAATCGGAGACGCGGGAGCGCAGCGAACAACTGCGTCGGGCTGCCGAGCGCGAGGCCAGCCTGCTCACCCTGCTCGGGGACCATCCCCGCATTCTCAAGGTGACGAACTACCACTCCGAGGGGCCCATGGGAGGGCCCTGCGTCGTCTTCGAGCACCTCCCTGACGCGCTCCCCCTCGACACCTTCCTGCGCCAGAATCCGGCACTCTCCTTCGAGGATCGGGTGGCCCTGCTCGAGCAGCTCGGCGAGGCGCTCGACTACTGCCACCGCAAGAAGGTCCTCCACCGCGGGCTGCACCCTGGCTCCGTGCTTGTCCAGCGCCGCGAGGGCGGAGCGCTGGACGTGCGGCTCTACAACTTCCAGCTCGCGCTCAAGGAGGACGGTACGCCGGGCACGCGCCACCTGTCCGCCTTCCAGGGGGATCCGGCCGCGCTCTATCGCGCCCCCGAACTCATCGAGGATCCCAGCAAGGCCTCCACCTCCAGCGACGTCTTCAGCCTCGGCGCCATCGCCTACCATGTGCTGACCGGTCGCGCTCCGGGCTCCACGCTCCAAGAGCGCGACGCGCTGATGCAGCCGGGCTTCCTCTCGGTGGCCGCGGCCCGTGACGACCTCGCGGCGGGCACCAGGAGGCTCGACCCGGAGAAGGAGCAGGCGAAGAGCCTGGATGACGTGGTGCAGTTCGCCACCGACGTCAACCCGGTCCAGCGCGCGGACAGCGCCATCGAGTGGGTCAACCTGCTGCTCGAACAGGTGACGACACCGTCCGTCCCCGAGGTGTCGGGGGTGGACCCGTTGGTGGCCCGGCGCGGGGACAGGCTTGGTTCGGACCTTGAGGTCGTGGAAGTCCTCGGCACCGGCTCCACCTCGCGCGTGCTGCGGGTGTCGCGCGACGGTTCCCACTACGCGCTCAAGGTTCCCCTCTCCCCGGACTATGAGTCACGGCTGCGCGCCGAGGCGGAGGTTCTCGAACGGTTGCGTGGCGAGCGCATCGTGGCGTTGGTGGATCGCCTCAAGCTCTCCGAGCGCACGTGCCTGCTGCTCACGGACGCGGGCAAGACGCTCGGCCAGCTCCTCGCGCAGGAAGGTCCGGTGAGCCTGGACTACGCGGCCCGGTGGGGAGAGGACCTGCTGCTCTCCCTCCAGGCCCTGGAGGAGACGGGCACCCAGCACCGCGACATCAAGCCCGCCAACCTCGGCGTCCTTGAGGGCGCGAGCAAGAAGGCGCGCCACCTGATGCTCTTCGACTTCTCGCTGTCCACCGTCGCCCCGACCGAGGTGACGGCGGGCACCCCCGTGTACCGCGATCCCTTTCTCGTGCGGCGCGGGCGGTGGGACGAGGCCGCGGACCGCTGGAGCGCCGCACTCACGCTGCACGAGATGCTCACTGGCGTGCGCCCGCGCTTCCCGTCTGCGGACATCGCGGCCGTGGTGAGCACGGAGGAGATCAGTCTCTCCGCCGAGCGCTTCGACGCGTCGGTGCGCACGCGCCTGCTGGCCTTCTTCCGCAAGGCGCTCGCGCGCGATGTGGCCGTCCGTCACGACAGCTCGGAGGGCATGCGCAAGGAGTGGATGGCGTGCTTCGCGCACTCCGCGGCTCCCGAGCCTTCCTCCGAGACGGGCCGCACGGTGGAGGACGCGCTGGCGAGCGTGACGCCGGACACCTCCATCGAGGCGCTGCCCCTGTCCTTCAAGGCTCGCAACGCGCTGGACCGCTCCGGCATCATCACCGTGCGCGAGCTGCTGCTCGTCCCGCAGAACCACCTGTCCGCCATGCGCGGCGTGGGGCGCAAGACGACGCTGGAAATCCTTGAGCGGCTCGGCCAGTTGCGGGAGCGGCTGGGGACGGTGGCGGGGGACGGGAGCGCGGAGCCTTGCTTCTTCCCGGGCTACCGGGGGGCGGACGGGGACGTGGGTTTCGTGCCCCGCCTGCCAGAGGCGGCCGCGGCGGCGCTGGACGATGCGGGGCTCGGGCGGCTGGCCCAGGTGGCCTCCGCCTCTCGCGCCCGGGTGGCGAGGCTGTTGGCCCCTCACCCGCACGCGGAGGAGACGGTGCTCGCGTACCTGAGGACCGCTTCCAGGGACGGCGCGAGCGCTGACGCACCCTCCACGGTCGAGGCCTGGCTGGAGGCGCTCCTGCCCAGGCCAAAGGCGCGCGAGGTATTTCCCAGACACGTGCGCATGCTGTTCGGGCTGGAGGCGCCGGAGCAGCCCGTCCCGGACGTGCGGGCACTGGCCGCGCAGCTTGGCATCACTCCCCAGGGCGTCTACCTGTCGCTGGGCAAGGCCCGGGAGCGGTGGACCGCGCATCCGGCACAGGCCGAGCTGCATGCGCGAGTAGGCGCCGCGCTGGAGATGCTCGGAGGCGTGGCCCCGGTGGCGCGGGTCGCGGAGGTGCTGCCTACGTTCCTGCCGCATGATGCCGGGACGAACGAGGGGGCCGCGCGCCGGGCACAGGCCCTGGTGCGGTTGGTGGCCGAGTCCGGTCGGGGGCTCGTGCCGGGGCGGCTCCACGATGCGCCGTGGATCGGCATGTCCCCCGGGCACCTGGACGCGGCGCGTGCGCTGGGGAGCAAGGCGGAGGCGTTGGCGGTGCGCGAGCCCCTGCCCTCGTCCGAAGAGGTGCGTGAAGTGCTTGTTTCCGCGGTGGAGGACACGCCCCTGGCCCGCGTGCCGCCGGAGCGGCTTGTGTCATTGGCGGCCGAGGCCAGCCGCACGGCGGCCCGGAGCGCCCGGCTTGAGCTCTATCCGCGCGGCATGTCCGTGGACCGCGCGCTGGCGCTTTCGGCCGGGGCCCTCGTCAGCGGCATGTCCGCCGAGGCCATCGTCAAGGTGGTGGCCGCCCGGTATCCGGAAGCGGAGCCGTTGCCGGCCCGCCCCGCGCTGGATGCAGCGGTGGAGAAGCTGGGGCTCAACTGGAGTGAGGCGCTTGGCACGTATGTGCGCGCGGGCGCCACGGCGACGCCGACCACCAGCACCCAACAGCTACAGGGGCGCCGCCCTACGACGCACTCCAGCCACCGCCCGAAGAACGACCCGGCGGCCCAGGAGGCGCAGGAGTTCGACGACCGGCTGCGCCTGGCGGCGGAAAAGGGCAGCTTCCGAGTGGTGGAGGTCAGCTCGCCCTACGCGGATGCGGCGGCGGAGGAGCTGGGGCGGCGGCTGAAGGTTCCGCCTCGCTCCCTGGAGCGGGAGCTACTGGAGGGCGCGTTGCAGTTGGCGGAGGAGTTCGGAGTGGAGCTGGAGGTGGTGTACGCAGCGGACCGCGAGGGGCCGAGCGGTCCCCACTGGTCCAACCTCCGGCAGCTCATCCTGGAGAGCGCCGAACGGCTGGGGCAGTCGCTCCGGGAGGAGAAGGGGAAGCGGCTGGTGTTGACCCACCCTGGCATGTTGGCGCGCTATCACCTGGACGGCTTCCTGCGCGGGCTATGGGAGTCGAGTCAGCGCGACGATGGGCCGGCGGTGTTTCTCGTGGTGCCTGCGCATAGCGACGCGGGGCCTGCGAGCATCCATGGCGTGACGGAGTCCCTGGTCATTCCCACCACGTCCGCGGCGCAGCGGATGCAAGTACCGGAGACGTGGCTGGCGAATCTGCATCGCGGAGGTCGGGGGTGAGTCGCCTCGGGTGGGCCATGCTGGCATGGGGGATGTCCGTGCCGCTGGCGGGATGCGCCACGACGGAGCCCCGGGCCGGATCCAACATGGTGGGCCGTGGCGCGCCGGAGCGTTATGACCAGACCGTGGACTCGGCGACGAACGCCTGTCTGCGCAATCCCGCTTGCTATACCCAGACGGGGGATCAGGCCGTCCTTCCCTGGCTGTCACGCGCCGCGGATGCGGCCCGAACGACCGCCATGGTGATGGAGTTCCTGGACGAAGCGGACGTGAAGCGCGTGGAGCAGCTCCTGCTCCAGTGTGCCCGGGATGCGGAGCGCCAGGTCAACGAGGATGAATTGGGAGAAGGCAACCGCCCCACCGCGGAGCAGTGCAATGAGGTGGTGCGGCAGGAGAAGGGCAAGGACGTGACGCGGGCCATGGCGCTTGGGACCAAGAAGCACGCAGTGGCCCTCGACTGCGTCAGGAGCGGACTTGGCGCGAGCCTCCTGCGGAACGTCGTCGTGCAGCCGCGTTACAAGTACGACCCAGCGGCGGGACGCTGGCTGATGCTCGACCCGAAGCAGGTGGCGCGGTGGCTGGAGGACATGGCTTTCGACCTGCTCCTGGGGACGCTGGCTCCAGATATCGTGATTCACGAGTCAGGCAATCCGAACAAGGTTCAGCGCGTCTACGACTACAAGTTTCCGTGCCTGCCCTCCAGAAAGCAGAGTCCTGGCTGGCGGTACTCCTCGCGGGGGAAACCAGACCAGGGTGAGCGATACGAGAAGGCGCTGGGGGGAGAAACGAAGCCGGTCCTCATCACTCCGCAACTTGGACTCCAGTGATGAGTGAGCATTACCCGCGCATCCGCCGCTACAGCCTCTACCCGGAGGGACGTTACCTCTCCATCCGGGAGTGCGTAAGCATCACCTTCTACCTGCGGCGCTCCCACCCGGAGCTGATGCAGGCGGTGATGCATTGCCTTGACGTGTACCAGCGTGCCGTGGAGCCGCAGGTGCTCGGAATGTATGTCGATGAAGAGGGCGAGTGGCGGGATCTGGATGACAAGGGCTGGGAGTTCATCCGGAAGGAGTTGCTGCATCCAGGCGGCGCCAATCTCCACCTCTCCGGAGCGTCGGAGGAACTCTCTGCTTACGAGTTCGCCTATCGTGGCCGCGCGCCCGAGGACGTCGAGGCGGGGGAATCGAGCTTGCTGGTCGTCCGACTGCCCACGGAGTTCCTGGAGGAGCATGGCCCGGGGCGGGTGCGCGAGCTGGCGCTGGAACTGGCGGCGGGACTGCCTTTCGACTCTGGTCATGCTGGCTTGTCTTTTCTCTACCCGGAAGCAGTGCTGGGCATGTCCGAGAGCATTTGCGACGACGCCTTCCGCTACCCGGGGCTGGACATGCCAGACTCGTCCGTTTCCCTGGACATCGGTACCCGCTTGAAGGGGGCGTATTGGCTGACTTTCCTGGGCCAGCGGGTGCTAGGGGAATTGGGAGGCGTGGCGGGTTTGCGTGCCCGGCTGCATTCGCCCGGCACGACCGTCCAGGCGATGGGGGACGAGCGGGTGGTGGTGACATTGGGGGAATGGCCGGAAGCGGGCGACGGCGCGCAGGGCCGCGGGTTGCCCGTGTATTGCGAGCTGGCGCGAGTGCTGGAACCCTGGCTGTACGTGTTTCCCCGTCGCTGGCACGGCTTTACCCGGGAGGACATGCGGCGGTGGGAGCGCCGGTTCCTCGACTGATATGGAAATAAGAACTTCAAGCGAGGCCACGTCCACAGTGCAGCGGATGCACGTGCCGGATGCGTGGCTGTCGGACCTGTATCGAGGAGGTATGGCGTGAGTCGCGGCGGCAAGAAGAAGGGTGGCGAGCGGACGATTACGCCTGAGTTGGCGGCGTTCCTGTCAAAGGTGCTGGTGCCGGATTTGCGCGAGCGGGTGAAGGCCCCTGAGGTACGCCACGCACTTGAGAAACGCTACCTGCACGAGAAGGCCGCCAACCGCACTGCGGAGCACTTCATCGACTGGATGGAGCGGACGGTTGAGCAGGTGGGAGCCGCGTGGGTGCTCTCGTGTCTGTTCATCCGCACACTGGAGGACCGGGAGTTGCTTGGGCAGCGGCGGTTGGCCGGGCCGGGCGCGAAGGACGCGTATGGCCAGTTCATCGAGATTGCGCCCGCGCTGACCGCGCGTGACTACCTGCTGCTCGTGTTCCGGGAGGTGGCCGCACTCCCGGCGGCCGAGGACGTGCTCGGGCTCCGGCACAACCCTGCGTGGCGACTCTCCCCGTCACATGAGGCGGCGCGCAAGCTCCTCGACTTCTTCCAGGAGGAGGACGCGAGCGGGACGCTGACATGGACCTTCTCCGGCACAGATACGCGCTTCCTCGGAGACATCTATCAGGACCTCTCGGAGGAGGTGCGCAAGCGCTACGCGCTCCTTCAGACGCCACACTTCGTGGAGAAGTTCATTCTGGACCTCACGCTCGATCCGGCCATTGAGGAGTTCGGTCTGGAGGAGGTGCGGCTCATCGACCCGACTTGTGGATCGGGCCACTTCCTCCTCGGGGCGTTCGAGAGGCTCTTCGAGAAGCGGCGGTTGAATGCGCCGAGCCTGGACGTCAAGGAACACGCGAGGGCCGCGCTCGCACAGGTGTATGGCGTGGACCTCAACCCATATGCTGTGGCAATTGCTCGCTTCCGCCTTGCCTTGGCGTTCTTGGAGAAGGCGGTAATTAGAAAGCTCGCCCATGCGCCTCGACTCTCGCTCAACTTGGTAGTGGCTGACTCGCTACTCTATGGGGGACGTCATCAAACGAAGTTGTCGGATTTGGATGAGGACCGTGCTCGCTGGGGAGACGAGTTGTTCGATTTAGAGGACCCAATTGCCGCACGACGCTTGTTTGGGAGGCGGTTCCATGCGGTTGTTGGAAACCCTCCCTATATTACATGTAAGGACGAGGCTCTCCGGGATGCATACCGAGAGCGTTATGATTCATGTTATCGGAACTATGCGCTTGCTGCGCCTTTTGCTGAGCGGTTCTTTGAGCTTGCGGTCGAGCAGGGTTTCGTGGGGATGATTAATGCCAATAGCTTCATGAAACGTGAGTTTGGACGGCGGCTTGTTGAGGATGTGCTGCGAAATTTGGATCTCTCTCGTGTAATTGATACGTCGGGAGCCTTCATTCCTGGCCACGGGACCCCTACGGTACTGCTCTTTGGGCGCAATCGAGTGCCAGTGGCTGACTCTGTTGCCGCAGTTCTCGGCAAGCGCGGAGAGCCCATCACTCCCGAGAATCCCGAAGCTGGATTGGTTTGGTCCTCAATCGTGGAGAACTATGACTTGAGTGGATTCGAGAATGATTTCATCTCTGTTGCTCCGGTGGGTAGGCTTGTGCTTTCAAGGCACCCGTGGGCTTTAGGCGGAGGCGGTACTTCTGCGCTGAAAGAAATTCTTGAATCTGGCGCAGGCAAGACGCTTGAGGACGTCGTTGAGGCTATCGGTCGGACTACTGTCTGCGGTGAGGATGAGGTTTGGATTGCGCCCAGGGGGACGTGCAGGCGGAACACGGCGAGTGAGTGTGTTGTTCCCCTTGTGGTGGGGGAGAATGTTCGTGATTGGTGGATAGATGAATCATTAGAGGTGATTTATCCATACGACAAGCTAGGAGGCGTGTCTGTTGTGGAGAGTCATCCGGTCGTTCGGTTTCATCTTTGGGTGTACAGGTCTCTGCTTGAAAATAGAACAGTCTTCGGAAAGACGCTTCGTCAAAAAGGGCAGAATTGGTACGGGCATTTAGAGCACTATGTGGAGAAACTGCGTACTCCGGTCTCTGTAGCTTTTGCTTTTGTTTCTACTCACAATCATTTTGTTCTGTCTCGTGGCGGCAGGCTGTTTAAGCAGACTGCGCCCATTGTCAAGTTGCCGGAAGGAGCCACGGAGGAGGAACACCTTGCGCTGCTGGGTTACCTCAATAGTTCCATAGCTGGCTTTTTTTACCGGCAAGTTGGCCATAGCAAGGGGGCGCAGGGGGTTAACGAGGGGCATAAGTCTGAGATTTGGGAGCAGTTTTTGGAATACAGCGGGGCCTTGGTTGGATCGATTCCCTTGCCTGTGCTCCCTCCCATGGTCGCCGCTCTGGCCGCAAGGATCGATGAACTTGCGCAAAAGCGGGAAGGCTTCATGCCCTCTCTATTTCTTCGCAATGGGTGGTCTGCGGGGAGTTTGGGGCAGGGCCTGATTGAGGCGAACCGTCAAGCTCAGGCGTGCTTGTCTGAGATGGTGGGAACTCAGGAGGAAATCGACTGGTTGATTTATGAGCAATTTGATATCCTCTCGTTGGCCGAGCGTGAGATGTTGGGTGTCGCTCGAGCGCAGGATGGGTTTGTGGCGGGGGAGGGATTGTTGCGATTTGCTGTTCCTCCGGGATGCAGGCCTTTTGAGTTTGAACTGAAGCGGCTGGCTGTGTCCACTGCTTGGTTTGAGAGAAATGGATATGCGCTTCCGCCTGCGGATGAGAAGTCTCTTCCTGGGCCGCCTCGGTTGGTTGCTGCGAGACTCGGGGTTCTGAGAGAGAATTCCAATGTCCGCCTCTTGGAGGCGCCAGAGTACAAGCGGCGGTGGACATTGCGAAATTTCGATGAAGAGACACGGGAAGCATTGATGGTTTTGCTCCTGGATGCCGTGGAGTTGGTTGTTAAGGAGCAGGCGGCGGCAATGCCGCTCTCCAGGCTTACTTCAGAAGTCCTTGCGCATCCGAAGTGGAGTGAGGTGATTCAGTTCTTGTGCGCTCCTGGTGAGAATATCGAGGAGGTGTTGCGGGGGATGGTTATCGGTGAGTCGGTTCCATTTCTCAGTGTGTACCGATTCACGCAGTCGGGTCTTCAGAAGCGGATGCGCTGGGAGGCGAGATGGGAACTCCAGCGGAAAGAAGATCATGGGGAGCGGGTTGAGAGCGGCGTTCCTCCCAAATATGATTCGAAGGATTTCAGGAGTCAGGCGTTTTGGCGCCTCCGCGGTAAGCTCGATGTGCCAAAGGAGCGCTTCGTCTCATACCCTCAGTTGGAAAGAGAGGAGGGTCGGGATGTCCTGTTGGGCTGGGCTGGCTGGAATCATTTGCAAAAGGCCAATGCGCTCGCCACGCTTTACCAAGAGAGGAAAACCCAGGATGCATGGGAGGGCGAAAGCTTGGTGCCTTTGCTCTCCGGGCTCTTGGAGTTGGTCCCCTGGCTCCAGCAGTGGCACAACGAGCCCAACCCAGATTTCAACGGAGAGCGGCTGGGGGACTACTACTCGCAGTTCGTCACGGAGGAGGCGCGCTCGCTCGGGCTGACCCTCGACGACCTTCGGAACTGGCGTCCCGTCAAGGCCCCCGCGAAGAAGCGCGCTCCCAAGAAGAAGAAAGTCCAGGCCTCTGATACTGAGGGCGCAGCATGAGCCTTCGCGAGATTTTGGACCTCCCCCAGGAGGTCAAGAAGAGCGACTTCGTCGTCCGCCTCACCGAGGGTGTCGCCCATGGCGAAGCCCTCCTGCGGAACACCGCCATCACGCCGGACCTCAAGGGGGCGTTCGACCGAGCCCTCACGCTGGTGGGCGCCGCGTTGCGCGACAAGCAGAGCGTCGCCTCCTATGTCCACGGGAGCTTTGGCTCCGGCAAGAGCCACTTCCTCGCGCTCCTCAGCCTCCTGCTGGCCAATGACGCGAGCGCCTGGTCCGAGCGCGAACTGCACGAGCTGCTCGCAAAACATGAGTGGGTGAAGTCGGCGAAGCTCCTCCGCCTCCACTTCCACATGGTGGGCGCCAATAGCACCGAGGAGAAGGTCTTCTCCGAGTACCTCTCCCACATCCGAGAGCTGCACCCGGACGCGCCCATTCCTCCGCTCTTCGAGGACGCCGCCCTCTTCGACAACGCCGTGGAGCTCCAGCGCACGCTCGGGGACGCGGCGTTCTTTTCCAGGCTCAATGCCCACCAGCCCGCCGCCAAGGGTTGGGGCAAGCTCGCGGCGGCCAGCGCGTGGGATGCCGCCTCCTTCGACGCCGCGAGGAACAGTGGCGATCCGGACGTGCGTGCCCGGTTGTTCTCCTCGCTCGTCCAGACGCACTTCCCCGCCTTCGCGCAGAACTCACGCGGCTTCATCTCGTTCGACCGCGGCCTGGGTATCGTCACCCGCCACGCGGCGAGCCTCGGCTACGACGGAATCGTTCTCTTCCTGGACGAACTCATCCTCTGGTTGGCCAGCCGCGCCACGGACCGGACGTTCCTCAGCAATGAAATCCAGAAGCTCGCCAAGTTGGTGGAGGCCCAGGATGAGCGGCGCCCCATCCCACTGGTGAGCTTCCTCGCCCGCCAGCGTGACATCCGCGAGATGGTGGGGGACCAGTACGCCGGCCATGAGGCGCAGAACCTCGATGACTCGCTGAAGTGGTGGGAGGGGCGCTTCAACACCATCCGCCTAGAGGACCGGAACCTTCCCAGCATCGTGGAGAAGCGCGTCGTGCGCGCGAAGGACGCGTCGGCGAAGAGGCAGCTCGACGAGGCCTTCATCCAGATGCGCCGGAGCCTCGGGTCCGCCTGGGGAACGCTGCTCGGGGACGTGGCCGACGAGAAGTCCTTCCGGCAGGTCTACCCCTTCAGCCCCGCGCTCATCGAGGCGGTGGTGGCGCTCTCAGCCTGCCTCCAACGTGAACGCACCGCCCTCAAGGTGCTGGTCGAACTGCTCGTGGATCACCTCCCGGACTTCGAACTGGGCAAGGTCGTCCCGGTGGGCGACCTGTTCGACGCGCTCGCCGGTGGCGAGGAGCCCATGGACGGCGTCATGCGCGAGCGCTTCGCCGCCGCGCGCCGGCTCTACACCTCCGAGCTGCTTCCGGTTCTCCAGGCGCAGAACGGCACGGGCACCAAGGAGCGCTGCCAGCGGCTTCGCGAGGACTGGCCCGTGTCGCTCGGCTGCTCCGGCTGCAAGGAGGCCCGCTGCCGGACGGACAACCGCTTGGCGAAGACCCTCCTACTGGGGGCGCTCGTCCCCAACTCCAAGGTCTTCAAGAACCTCACCGTGTCGCGGCTGGTGCAGCTCAATCACGGCACGCTGCGCTCGCCCATTCCGGGCACCGAGGCCACGCAGGCCGCAGGCCGGCTGCGCGCCTGGGCGTCTGAGGTGGGCAAGCTGCGCGTTGGAGATCAGCCGGACCCGACCGTCGCTGTCGTCCTGGAGGGCGTGGACCTCAAGCCGATCCTGGCCGCTGCCAGCGCGTATGACTCGGACGGCGCCCGCCGTAAGAAGATCCAGGAGGTGCTCTTCACCGCCATGGACCTGGAGGCCAGCGCGCCCACCGTGAACCACGACGTGGAGTGGCGTGGCACCCGGCGCACCGGCAGCATCCACTACGGCAACGTGCGCGAGATGGACGACACCCTCCTGCGCCACCGCGAGGATGAGGACTTCCGCGTCGTCATCGACTATCCGTTCGACAAGTCGGGCCACAGCCCCGTGGAGGACGCGACGCGACTGGAGCGCTTCCTGCTAGAGGGCGGCGACAGCCGGTCAGTGGTGTGGCTGCCCAGCTTCTTCTCCGAGAAGGTCCAGCGCGACCTGAGCGACCTGGTCATCATTGACGGCATCGTCCAGGGCGACTTCAAGCGCCACGTCGAGAACCTCCGCCCGGACGACCAGCTCCGTGCGCGGGCCGAGCTGGAGAGCCTCGGCAGCCAGAAGCGTCAGCGTGTCATGCGGGTGCTCCAGGCTGCGTACGGCCTCACCAGCGCTGGAGACGGGGAACTGGACAGCGCGCGGATGATTGACAGGCACTTCTTCGTGCTTGGCCGGGGCCTGCAGATCCGCGGGCTGGTGTCCGCGTCGCTGGGCGATGCACTCCGCTCGGCGGTGCATGAATTGCTCGACCAACGCTATCCGCGCCACCCCCGGCTGACGGAGAAGGCGACGCGGGCGCGGCTGGAGAAGAACCTCCGCCTCTTCGAGCGCATCTGCGAGGCGGACGGGCAGCGGCTGCCGTTCGAACGGGCGGAGCTCAAGGAACTGGAGCTGGCCCACGAGCTGGGCATCGTGTCCGTGCACGAGGCGAGCGCGGCGCTGCGCACCCAGCGCTTCCAGGACCTGGAGCAGGAGCTGCACAAGGAAGGCATCCAGTCGCCCACGGTGGCGCGGGTGAAGCGGCTGCTGGACCCCAAGGACGCCATGGGGCTGACGGACGAGGTGGCCGACTTCCTCGTGCTCGCCTGGGCCCTGGTGTCCGGACGGGAGCTGCTGCGCGGAGGAAATCCGGTGCGCGAGCCCACCGCGGGCAAGCTGCCGGAGGACGCAGAACTGGTGAAGCCCCCCATGCCGGATCCGGTCCGGTGGCAGCGTGCGCTGGAGCTGTCCGCGGGCCTCTTCGGCATCAGCCTGGGCGGCAAGGCGCTCCACGCGCGCAACCTGCGCCAGCTCCACGAGTCCCTGGAGAAGAATCGCAAGGAAGCGCAGGCAGCACGGGCCCACGAGGTGGAGCAACTCCTCGTGCAGCGAGGCCTCAGCGGGGATGTGCCACGGGTGGCGACCGCGCGGGCCGTGTGCGAGTTGCTGGAGCGGCTGTCTGCCTCTGGCCCCGTGGCGCAGGTGGAATCACTGGCCGGGCTGGATCCGCGCACCAGCTCCACCGCCATGGCTCGCCATCTGGTGCAGGCCCGGCAGGTGGCGGACTGCCTGGACGATGACCTCGTCTTCAACAACTTCCGTCTGCTGGAGGGGCGGTCCGAACCGGAGGCCCAGGCCCTGCTCGCCGAGCTGCGCCGCGTGTGTGAAGCGGATCAGCTTCACGAGGATCTGTCCGTCCGGGTGCGCCGCCTGTCTTCGGAGGCCCAGTCCCTCGTCCAGCAGTCGGTGCGCAAGCAGCGCGACCCCCGTGAGCAGGCTCCTCCCGCGCCGGGTATCGAGGTCGTGGGGGAGGGCAGTGTGCAGGAGGTTTCGCGGGTGGAGGCGGAGCTGGCGCGAATCTGTGAGGCGCTCCAGCGCGCGGGCCCCGGCGTGGAGGTGTCCCTCCAGTGGCGCGTGACGAGGGTGAAGTCGTGAGCGAAGCGCCGTACCTGTCCCTCCGGGACCTCGAAGAGGAGGTCGGCGCCATCCATCGGACGCGGCACCGCTCGCCCAACGTCGCGCTGTACGGGCGGGGAGAGCCGGCTTCGTTGATCGCGACGATGGAGGGAAGCAGCAGGTCCTTCCAGGCCGTTCCCGTGCGGTGCGAGCTGGAGCTGCGGCAGGCCCTGCAGCAGGCGGGGGACACCCCCGTGGTGCTGCTGGTGGACTATGGGACGGACCTGCCGTTGGACGTGGAGGCGCGTCTGGCGGGGGGCCGCATCCACTTCGTGGCGGACGCGCGGCGGGTGGCACGGCTCTTCGGTGCGAGTGCCGCCTCTGCGGAACTCCTGGACAGTCCCCTGGCCAAGGCGCTGCTGGAGGACCTGTCGGTGCAGGCAGGGCCGCTGCCGGGGGCCACGGTGGATCTGGAAACCGCCTGGCGGTGGTTCCTCCATCGGCGTGTGGCCCTGCCCAACGAGCCCGGGCTCTCCGAGGATCGCATCCTCGCCTTCTGCGCCACGTCTCCGGCAGGCCCTGAATTTGGACGCTACCTGCAAGAGCGTCCCCGCCTGCGTCAGGCGCTTTACGACTACCTGGACAGGGCCTCGGGGCCCGTGGCGCGGATCACCTGGCGGGCCTGGGAGGCCGGGCAGGGACGCAAGCTGGCCGCCCTCACCCTGCTGCTGGAGGCCGCTGCGCCGGCGCTGGCGAATGACCCCAACCTCAAGGCCCGCATGGTGGGAGTGCTTGCGCAGGTGGATCCGAGCCTGCAGGACGCTCCCCTCAAGGATCCGGCGCTCCTGCTGCGGTGGGGAGAGCTGGCGGATCGGCTCGTGCTCCGGCTCACCGACGAGCTGTTGTCCCCGCTCCTGGAGGAGGCCCAGTCGCTCCTTCCGGCGGAGGATGCGCGTGACGCGCTCGCGGACGGGCGCTACCTGCCGGGTGCATTCCAGCGGACGGCGGACCTTCTCGGCGAGGCCCTCGTGCGAGCGACGGAGCATGGGTCCGAGACTCATTTCCGGGCGGCCTCCGACCTGTTGGTGCGGCTTACTCGGCATCACCTGGCGCGGCGTCAGACGGAGCGCATCGAGCGGGCACGGATGGCCATGCGGCTGCTTGCGTACCGCCGGGAGCGACCGGACATCGAGGAGCTGTCGCGCCATGGCTCGTCCTACGAGGAAATGGTCCTCCTGGCGGAGGAGTATTCCCGGGAGGGGGGCTACGTGGACTACGCCCTCCGGCTCGCAAGGGGGAGCGCCTCGGATGCACTGGGGCGGGGTGTTGAGAAGGTGGTGGCCGCCATCGAGACCCTGCGTGACGGGGATGATGCACGCTTCGCGCGAGGGCTCGCGGCCTGGATGCGCGCGGGGCGCAAGTCGGACCGGGTGGTGCCCATCGACACGGCACTGGACCGCTTCGCCTTGCAGTTCTTGAACGGGGGGGCTCACCGGAAGCTGTTGGTGCTGCTGCTCGACGGAATGGCGTGGGCCAACGCGGTGGAACTGCTGATGGACCTGGAAGCGCACCAGGTGGCACCGGTGCGCTGGAGGCCCAAGGGAGCGGGTGCCACCCGGGCGTTGCTCCCGCCCATGCTCGCGGCACTCCCCACCGTGACGGAAGTCAGCCGCTCGGCGTTCTTCTCCGGGAGGCTGATGGCTCCGGGAGCGCAGTTGGATACCGGGAAGGATCCGGACCGCTTCGCCGAGCACCGGGGATTGAGCGGGCTCATCGGAGTGCTGCCACGCCTGCTCCTTCGCCACGACGTCCAGTCGCTGAATGGTGCGGCATCCGAGCAGGCGCGGAAGCTGGTGCTGTCGGAGGATCGCGTGGTGGCCCTGGTGGTCAACGCCATCGACGAGCAGCTCAAGGGAGGCCGCCAGATTCGCGTGGAGTACAAGCTCCAGACCATCAAGCCGCTGCGAGATCTGCTCGACGCCGCCGCGCTGGCCGGACGCGCAGTGCTGATGGTTGCCGACCATGGGCACGTGCCGGGCTCCCGCATGTCGCGGCTCGCCGTTCCCGTCGAGGCGGGTGGGGCGCGCTGGCGTATCCTGGCGGAGGAGGAGGCCGCGCATCCGAACGAGGTGGTGTTCTCCGAGGATGAGGTCTGGCGCCCTCGGGGAAAGAAGCGGGTGGGGCTGCTCTTCCGGGAGTCGGACAGCTACGGCGCCATGTCCCATGAAGGGGAGCATGGAGGCGCATCCCTGGCCGAAGTCGTTGCCCCTGCACTCCTGGTGGCCTCCGAATCGCTGTCGCGCAAGTACGAGGCCGAGGGCTACGAGGATCGCGAGGTGGAGGTCGTGTCCTTCCCCCGCCCGGGCTGGTGGGACTACGAAGTGCGACCCGTCCAGCGTCCGCTCCATGCGTCTCCCCCCGTGCCGATGTCGCCTCCTACCGTATTGAACCAGGAGGCCTTCTCCTTCCAGGTGCTGCCGGTGCCCGGGCCACGCGCGTACGAGCCTCTGGCTTCCCGTCCGCAATCACAGCGCGCGCCGGCCAAGCAGAAGGCAGCTTCCTCCCCAATGGGCGCCTTGCTGCGCAAGTCGCCGCTGCTCAAGGACGTGGCGGGGAAGAAGCGCGACGAGCTGGAGAACAAGATCATCCCGTGGGTCGAGGTGCTGGTGGAGCACGAGGGACGCATGCCCCCGGATGTGTTCGCGCAGCGCACGGGCGAGCTGCCATTCCGTGTGCGGGGTGCCGTGACGAAGCTCGCGGAGTGGCTCAACCTGGACGGACAACCCGTGGCCTTCTTCGATGAAACGGAGAAGGTGGTCCGTCTGGATGTCGAGGCCTTGAAGCAGATGTTCGGGGGAAGCAAGTGAGCGAACTCACCTTGGTCCGGCGCCGGGAGATTGTCTCGGCGCTGCGCAATGGCACGGTGCCCCGGCGCGGCATCGAGACGCTGGCGGTAGGCCTGGACCGGTACATGGCCGCCATCGACGAGGAACTCAACCGGGCCGCGCTCGGCCATGGCGTGTTCAAGGCCGTGCGAGGTGACTACGGCACGGGCAAGACATTCTTTGCCCGGTGGGTCCAGCACCGCGCCCAGGCTGCCGGTTTCGCCACCGCCGAGGTGCAGATCTCCGAGACGGAGACGCCACTGCATCGCATGGAGACGGTGTACCGCCGGGCGCTGGAATCACTGCGGACCCGCGAGTGGGAGGAGGGGGCCTTCCGCGCGCTGGTGGACCGTTGGTTCTATGCCTTGGAGGAGGAGGTGCTCGGCCGCCCGGGGTTCCCGGCGGAGGACGCCTCCGCCGTCGCGACCGCCGTGGGCGAGCTGCTCGAACAGCGCCTGAGCAAGGTGAGCGCCACCCAACCGCAGTTCGCCGCCGCCCTCCGTGCCTGCCACCGGGCAAGGGTTGAAGGAGATGCCGCGGTGGCGGAGGGGCTGCTGGCCTGGCTCATGGGGCAGCCCAACGTCAGCGCGGACATCAAGCGCAAGGCTGGGTTGAAGGGGGAGATCGATCACTTCGGCGCTGGCGGCTTCCTCCGGGGCCTGTTGTCCATGCTTCAGCAGACCGGGCGCCGGGGCTTGTTCCTCGTGTTGGATGAGGTGGAGACCATCCAGCGCATGCGCGCGGACGTGCGTGAGAAGAGCCTCAATGCCATGCGGCAGTTGCTCGATGAGGTCGACAGTGGCCGCTACCCGGGCCTGTATCTGTTGGTCACGGGCACGCCTGCCTTCTTCGAAGGGCCGCAGGGCGCCCGGCGACTGCCCCCGCTGGAGCAGCGGCTGCATGTGGACTTCGCGTCGGATCCTCGTTTCGACTCCAGTCGGGCGGTGCAGATCCGCCTTCTGCCTTTTGATGAGGCACGCTTGGTGGAGGTGGGAAAGCGCATCCGCGACCTGTACCCCACGGCGTCGCCGGCCAAGGTCGCCGAGCGAGTCCCGGATGCACTCATTGGCGCGCTGGCCCGGAAGATCGCGGGGAAGCTCGGTGGCAAGGTGGGGATTGCGCCTCGGCTCTTCCTCAAGAAGCTGGTGGGCGACGTGCTCGACAGGGTCGAAGAACATCCAGACTTCGATCCGGCGGCGCACTACGAACTGCACCTCGCCGCGAACGAGATGAGCGCGGATGAGCGGGCGGCCGCTGGCATCGAGCGAAGCGCTGATGACATCGCGCTCGATCTGGACACCTCAGGGACGGAGTAGGGTGACGTGAGCGAGGCCTTCTCGCGGCTCAGCCCCGCGGTCCAGTACCAGATCGTCAACGGGCTCGGCTTCCAGTCGCTGCGCCCGGTGCAGGAACTCACCATCGGTCCCGTCCTCGATGGGAAGAACTGCGTCGTGCTCGCGCCCACCGCGGGTGGGAAGACAGAGGCGGCATTCTTCCCGCTGCTCTCTCGGATGGACGAGGAGGACTGGAAGGCAGTCTCCGTCATCTACGTGGCGCCAATCCGAGCGTTGCTGAACAACCAGGAGGAACGCGTCTCTTCCTTCGCAAAGCTGATCGGCAGGCGCGCGGCGGTCTGGCATGGGGACACCACCCAGTCGGAGCGCCGCGCCTTCATCCAGGAACCGGCAGACATCCTCCTCACCACTCCGGAGTCACTGGAGGTGATGCTGATGAGCCGAAAGGTGCCTGCTCGGCGGCTCTTCCAGAACCTGCGCGCGGTGGTCATCGATGAAATCCATGCCTTCGTGGCGGATGATCGCGGAGGGCACCTGTCCGCGCTCATGGAACGGCTCTCCCGATTCTGTGGGAAGGACATCCAGCGCATCGGCCTGTCAGCGACGGTGGGCAATCCAGAGGAAATCCTCGCCTGGGTTGCGGGATCCTCACAGCGGAAGGGTGCGCTGGTTCGCGCGTCCGGGCTCCCCCGTGATCCCCAACTGATGCTCGATTTCGTAGGGAACCGCGAGAACGCGGCACGGATCATCGCCGCGCTCCATCCGGGGAAGAAGCGGTTGGTCTTCGTGGATAGCCGGCGAGGGGTGGAGGCCGTGGGCACCGCCCTGCGCGGACTGGGCGTCGATACGCATGTCACGCACTCCTCGCTATCGGTAGCGGAGCGAAGGAGGGCCGAGGAGGCGTTTGCCCAGGGGAAGAACTGCGTCATCGTTGCCACGAGCGCCCTGGAGCTGGGCATCGACATCGGGGACCTGGATCACGTCATCCAGGTGGGGTGCCCCTCCACCGTCGCGAGTTTCCTGCAACGCATGGGGCGCTCCGGGCGGCGTCCTGGGACGCACCCGAACTGCACCTTCCTGGCGACGGATGAGGAGTCGCTCGTACAGAGCGCTGCGTTGCTCCGCCTCTACAAGTCGGGCTTCGTAGAGCCCGTGCGACCGCGGCGATTCGCCGCGCACCTGCTCGCCCATCAGGTGATGGCGCTGTGCATTCAGGAGGAGGGCATTCCGGAGAGTGATTGGTGGGGATGGGTATCCCAGGCAACACCCTTCAGCGGATTGACCCCCGACGACCGGCAGGAACTCCTGGAACACATGCTCGCTGCGGACATCCTGTTCCGTGACGGTGGGCGCCTGGGTTTGGGTAGGACGGGCGAGAAGCTCTACGGTGCGCGCAACTTTACCGAACTGTACGCCGTCTTCTCCTCGCCCTCCGTGCTACGGGTTCTCTGGGGACAGGAGGAAGTGGGCACCATTGATGCCTACTTCGCCGAGCAGGAGACGCCGGAAAAGCTGGTCTTCACCCTGGGGGCCCGGTCTTGGCGGGCGACCGCCGTGGAGTGGAACCGGGGCGTCGTCTATGTCCAGCCGGCGGAGCACGGGGCACCGGCACGCTGGCAGGGAATGGGAACCGTGCTCCACCGCGAGATGTGCCTGTCCATTCGGGACGTCCTGATGAGCCGGGAGGAAGACCCGTGGTGGTCGCGACGGGCGCGCGAGCGGCTGCAACAGGAGCGGGATGGCCACGCCTTTCTTGATGAGGCCCCGATTCCATTGGAGACCGAACCGGGCGGTATGCGGTTGTGGACCTTTGGCGGGCTCAAGGCGAACCTCCTGCTGGGGCGGGTCCTGGAGTCGATCCTGGGCGAGCGGGTCACCGCCAACAATCTGTCCCTTGGGCTCAAGGGACGGGCGGGTGAGAGCGAAGTGGCTGTGCGAGAGGCGCTGGCTCGTCTGCGCCAGGAGGGACGGCCGACGCGAGAAGATGCGATCGCGCTGGGGGCCGCTCCCCGGGGAATGCGCCTCTCCAAGTTCGAGCCCTGCCTTCCCCCCAGACTGGAGGCCATCTTCACCGCCAGCGTCCTGACCGATGCCCCTTCGGCCAAGGCAATCCTCACGAGCTGAGTGGAGGGCTTTGTTGGGTGCAGAACGATAGAGTCTGCCCGAGAGGAGTCGATGACGATTCCAGGCGACGCTGGCCTTCATCCATCCCAGAGGGCATCCGATGACTCCTGTAGTTCCTTGTCGCGATTCCGAGATGTTGTGCTGGTTCCTTGAGCGGACCGACTTCAGCTTCGTCTATGCGGCCGACGTTCCATCCGCAGAGTTGTTTCCTGTGGAATTGAAGAGGGTTGCCGTTGCTGAGACGAGGAGCGTTGTTGACCTCGCCGTTACAGAGGCAACGCTCCTGTCCGCCTTCATTGGCAAGCAGGTGAATCCGGGCGCAACGGCGCTATTTCGAGGTATCGAACTCGTTGTGGTGCTTCCCAGCTTGCTCGCGACTCCGGAGGCGCAGCTCATCAACTTGCTGTTTTCGCAGGTGCCCGAGTACAAGCAGTTGAAGCAAGAGGGGCGGGCCACGATGGTGACTTCCCTCCTACAGGCGACATTGCCCCCGTCCTTGATGGACCCGGATGCCAGTGTATTGGAGACACACAGGTGGACCGATGCCGAGATGGAACAGACCATCGACCTGCACCTCGCTCACCGTGCAGATCCGGCTGCGCGGGCTGATGCCATCAAGGAACTCGCCCGAAACCTGAAGCTCGGCGTCGGACAGGTTTCGATGGCGGTTGATGCGGTGGGCACGCTCGATCCGAAGCATCCTCGCCGCTACCCCAAGCCCAGCAAGAAGCTTGCGCGGCTTTGGGAAAAACGGGGGTATCAGAACAAGCTCGGGAAATAGTCCCGGAGAGCGTCAGGGTATAGGCACTGGCGCCACGACACGCGACCGATCCCCTGAGGCTCACCGCTTCCACCGGTCGAAGAATCCACGCTGCCGGAGCTGCCGCTTGCGCATGGCCTCGAAGCGCGTCGCGAAGTCCTGGAGCGCGTCCCCGCGCGTCGCGAGCGCCTTCAAGTCGACGGCGAGCATCAGGGCCTCGTCGTAGGCTCTCGCCTCAACGAGCTTCTCGAGCTTCATCCACGCGGCGTCGACATCACGCCCGAGCTCGTCGAGCTTGCGCTGGAGCCTCTTTTCAGCTGCGTCTTGAGCCTTCTTCGCACGGGCGGCCTCAGCCGTCTCTCTCATTCGTAACCGTCCGGCCAATGACGTGACGGATCACTTGAGAGCGGACGTCGGCCGTGCTCGGCACGAGCCACGACGGTTGAGCGGCGATGACCGTGGGGGATGCGCGACTTCAGGAGGAGTCGGCGGCGTGAAGGCGCTTCCATTCGTGCGGCAGCAGCTCGCCGATGCGGGCGTTCGGGTGCGTCTGGACGCGCAGCAGCACGTCGGCGAGGTAGTCCTCGGGATTGACGCCGTTGGCCTCGCAGGTGGCGACCAGCGCGTAGAGGCCCGCGAGGTTCTCCCCTGCGGCCTCGTGGCCGACGAAGAGAAAGTTCTTCCTGCCGAGGGCCGCTTTTCTCAACGCGCCCTCGCTGCGGTTGTTGTCCAAAGGCAGGCGCGCGTCGGAGACGAATCGGGTGAGGGCGTCCCACTGGTTTCGGGCGTAGGAGAGGGCTTGCCCCAGCGGCCCCTTGGGCAGGTGGCGCGGAGCCTGTTCCTCCAGCCAGGTGCACAGCGCGGCGAGGACCGGGGCACTTTTCTGCTGGCGCAGCTCGCGGTGGGCGTCGGTGCGCACGAGGCCCGCGACGCGGGCCTCGGCCTCCACCCGGTAGAGGGCGAGGATGAAGTCCAAGGCCTCGCGGGCTTCCGGTGCGGTGGGCAGCGCGTCGAAGAATCGACGACGGACGTGCGCCCAGCAGCCGACACGCACGCGGCCTTCGGGCAGCGTCACCGCGTTGTAGCCCGTGTACGCATCCACCACGAGGGCGCCTCGGGTGCCCCCCAAGACGTCCTGGGGCGTCTTGCCCGCCCGGCTCAGGCTGAAGCGATAACCCAGCAGCCACTCGCCCTGCTGCGTCTGGGTGAGGAAAGTCCAGAGGTAGCCCTGGCGTGTCTTCTTCACGTCCAGCACGCGCAGGGGCGTCTCGTCGGCCCACACCACTTCCGAGGCTGCAATGACTTGCAAGAGGTGCGTGGAGAGCGGAAGCAGCACCGAGGCGGCCTCATGGAAGAGGTCCGTCAGCGTGCTGCGGCTCATGGGGATACCGCCCCGCTCCACGCGCTGGGCGAGCCGGTGCAGGGGCATGGCGTCGGCGCACTTGGACGTCACCACGTGCGCCAGAAAGCCCGGGCCGTACTCGCCCCGGTCCACCACCCTCGCGGGCGCGGACGCCGTCACCACGCCCTGGCCGCACGCGCACGCGAGGACTTCCTGCACGTGCACCTGGCGCTCGAAGAAAGCCGGCACGTACTCGTACAGCACCGTCCGGCGCCCCTCGCCCAGCGGCTTCAAGTCCTCGCTGCCGCACGTCGGGCAGTGCTTCGCCTCGGGTGGCACCGCGTGCCGCACCTCGCGCGTCGGGGCCTCCGCGGCCTTCCGGGCCGCGCGCTCCCGGCGCTTCACCAGGGCGGCCTCGGCCCGCGCCGCCTCTTCCTCGGGGCTTCGCGCCTCGCCTCTCAACTCCTGGGCGACAGGCGGAATCTTCTCCGTCTTCTTGCCGAAGACGCGCCGCTCCAGCGCGGCCATCTTCGACTCCAGCGACGTCATCCGCTCGCGAAGCTCCTCCGCCTCCTCACGCCAGGGGCAGAAATGGTCGAGGGGGAGGACTCTGGGCACCGGCTCTCAACGACGCGCCGGGTAGGGCATTCACGAGGTGACGTGCTCAGCTACCTGTACGCCCCGGGGGCGCCCAGGCAGGCTGGCGCTTCACCTCGGCCACGTCAATGCCGTCCAGCAGCATCGCCAACTGCGTAGCGTCCAGCGTCACCGCCTTCGCCTCCGCGTCCACGCGCGGCAGCCGGAATCTTCCCGTCTCCAGCCGCTTGTAGAGCAGCACGAAGCCGCCCCGGCTCCACGTCAGCACCTTGATGCGGTCCCCCCGCCTGGAGACGAAGGCGAAGAGGTGCCCCGAGTAGACGTCTTCACCCCACGCCGTGCGCACCAGCGCCATGAGGCCATCTATCGACTTGCGCATGTCCACGGGCTCCGTCGCCAGCACTACGCGCACCGACGCAGGAAGCGTGAACACCGCCTCACCGCCCCAGCGCGGTGACGAGCCGGGCCACGTACCCCACGTCGGTCCCCACGGTGAAGCGCACCCGCGCTCCGCTGGCCGCCACCACCTCCAGCACGGACTCGGACGCGGCGACCGGCGCTGCTACCTGCACGGGCAACAGGCGCACCGGCTCGGCTCGCGTCGCCTCACACCGCCGCCTGCGGTACACCCACGACTGCAACGTGCTCAGCCTCACGCCTCGCGCCAACGCGAACTCCCGCTGCGTCTGCCCGCTGGCCTCGAACGCTTCCGCGACGCGCGCCCACTCCGGCTTCTCCACCTGCTTCGACATGCCCGCCAGCGTCTGCTGCGCAACGCGCCCCCGGCAATCCCTCACGGCACGTCGTTGGCCGGACGGTTACTCTCATTCCTTGCTGCGTCTCGGCGAGGGCTTGCAACTCACGAACCGTGCGTCGCGCGGCGGCTGCGCCCGGGCCCTTTTCTGCACGGAACGTCCGCAGCAGCTCACCGCCGAGCGCGAGGTCGGGGTCGTCGACCGCGCGTAGCAGCCACTGGTCCTTCCGTGCGGGTGGAAGGCGCGTGACCCAACGTCGGAAAGCGTCGTCGCCTTTGTCAGGCTCCGCGCTGTCGCGTGCCGCCGCGGCGAGGAGATCGACGTCGATGCGAAGGAACTCCACCATTGCCTGCTGCGCCGCCGTGAGCGTGGCAAGCCCCTCGGGCACCGGCGGCTCCGGGGCCTCGTCGCCGACGTCACCCGCCTGGACCGCCAGGAGCCAGGCGAGATAGGCGGAACGCAGGTCGCCGCGCAAAAGCTCCGCGCGGAGGGGCGATAGCGCCGCGAGTGAACCCTCGCGTTCTTCGTCATCCTCGGGCTCTTCGTCCTGGCTGCTGAAGTCCAGCACGACGTGCTCGCTGGCCAGCGTGAGACGTGCCGCGTGCCGGCCAGTGAAGTACCCCTTCAGCGCCTTCACGTCGACGCGAGCTCTTGGCAAACGCAGCATCAGCCGGTGCGTGCCCCAGTTCGCGAAGTAGAGATGTGCGTCGAAGTAGCGCGCGAGGAGCTTCGCTGGGTCGGCCTTGAGGTCGCCCCACTGGTACTCGTTCCAGAAGCGGGTTGGTGAAATCTCGGCGCGCGTGGAGATGCCGCGCAATTCGGCCATCTGCTTCGGCGTGAGTGGTCGGTCGAGCGCGATGAACTCGTAGCACTGGTATTCGCTCATGTGTCGTCCTCCTCGGTCTCCGTCCATGTGCCTGGGTTGTCCACGGAACCCGGGCCCCTTCGCGCCAGCGGTGCGCGAAGCGCCTCCTGGAAGGCGGGGAACCGGGACGTCCGCGCGCGAAGCGCCTCGGCCCACGGCGAGGTTCCGGAGGCCCTGCCAGTCCCGTCCTCGAGTTCGACGCAGCAGGCGACGAGCGCGGCGGCATGCCCGTAGTAGCGGCGCCGCTTCTCACCCAGCACCCCATCGGTTCGCTTCGTTGCCGCGGCCTTCATCGCCGTGAGCGCCACCCCGCGCTCCTGGGCCGTGAGGCGCCTGGTGACCTCTGCCCGCTGAAGCGCGTCGATGACCGACGGGGTCGAAAGCCGCGGTCCGGCGTCCTGCTTCGTGCCGATCTCACCGAGGAAGGCAAACCCGGTGCCGTCCTCCGAGTCCCGCGGTTGAAGGAGCACCCGCGCGAGCTCCGCACGGACCGATCCCGTCGGCGCGCCACCGAGCAGCCACGCGAACACCGGGAACAGGAGGTGGCCTGGATGGTCGCTGCTCGACCAGCCAAGGCCGGGCGCCCGCGCAAGCCGCTGGGCGGCGGATTCGATGTCGCCCACCAGCACATTCAGGAACCCGACGAGTCGGGGGGCCTTCGTCGGGCTTGCCTTCAGTGCGGAGGCCGCACGCTTGCGAAGCGTCGCGGAGGTCGGTTCTCCGGCGAACAGCCACCGCAGCAGCCGCGTCAGGGAAGGCTCGCCGAGCCAGGCCGCCTTGAGCTTCGTGTGCGCGTCCTTTCGTCCGAGCACCTGGGCGGCGAGCGCAGCCCCGTCGAGGAAGCCCCCGCGCCAACCCTCGGACGTCACGAGCGCCGCACTGGTCTCGTAGGCCCTGAGCGTCTTTGCCCCATCTCCAGCCGCCTTGACCGCGTCGCACCAGGCCTGTACGGCCTCGGGGTGTCTCGTCGTGCGCGCGATGCGCTCAAGACCCGCGACGCCGTCCCTGCGGCCGATCGCGGCGCGGAGCCAACGCTCCTTCTGGGACTCCCACTGCGACACCGGCTTCGCGTCCTGCTCGAGGCGGGCGATCCATGCGGGCAGGAACGCCTCCATGTCAGGGAGTGTCCCGCCAAGGGCCGCCTGGAGCTCCTCGACAGGGTCTCTGAAGTACGAAAGCCCGTACGCCTCGTCGATTGCAGCCACGAGGGCATCCGCTCGCCCCTCCACCGGCGTGGTCATGTACACGGCGGCGAGGTACCGCGTCGCGCAGTCGTGGAGATCCACGGACAGGACCTCCTCGGCCATCTCATCCTGTCCCAGGTCGATGTCCCCGTCGGACATGGGGATGAGCAGTGCCCTGAAGATGGCGCACGCGGAGGCGTGGTCGCCAGCAAGCGACGCCGTGATTCCCTGTCGGAGACAGTCGTCGACCTCGGACGGGTCCGCCCACCCGGCTCGCTGCGCCGCGGCGGCGAAGCGCTCCACGTCGTCGACGTTTCGCATGCCGCCACACTGCCCCAGCCCGCCGGAACCCGACAAGGCAACCACCCCCGCGGCTTCGTCCTGCTTCCCGTTCTGGGGGGCCCATGCGATGAAAAGCAGTCAATGCCGCTCCTGTACCTACCCGAAGCCGAGTCCCTCTTTCTCTGGGGCCCAGAGCCCGCGCCGCGCGAGCTCCCCTCGCTTGGCCGCTCGGGGACGCCGCATCCGGCCATCATCGTGACCCCCGAGGGGCGACGTCAGGTCGACGGCCTCACGCTGCCCCTGTTCGATACCCTGACGATGCTCGCCGTGGTTCCCACGGCGAGCGTCGGGACGCTTCCTGCCTCCGTGGCGACGTGGGTGCTCGCCAGCAAGCTCGCGATCGAACTGGTGTCGCGCGAGCGCATCATCCCGACAATCACATATCAGAACGCCGGCATCGAGGCCCGCTGGGCGGCGGCACTCTCCGCGAGCGGGGACTCGGCCAGGGTCGCCGCGCTCGCGCGCAGCATGCCGCCGGCGGCGCACGCGCTCCCCGTCGCTCACGGCGATGCGCGCGAGGTGTGGGCCCCCGACGCGCTGCTCCGTGCATACCTGGACGCTGTCGTTGACGCGCTGGTTCGCACGACCCGTGGCAAACCCGAGCTGCCGCCCGGGAAGAAGGCCGCGGCGCGCAAGGGCGCTGCGCCCGCACCTTCGTCGTGGGACCAACGCTGGCGTGCCGCGCTCGAAGGGCCTCGGCGAAGCTTCGAGCCCCAGGGCTTCGCGGAGCGCTCCGTCGTCGAGGAGATCGAGCGCTGGAGCGAACCCGCCCTGGGGGCACGTGATCGTCTGCGCGCCTGCTTCCGCCTCGAACTACCAGAGGCCGACCGGGCTCCGTTCCTGCTGCGGTTCCTGTTGCAATCCCCGGACGATCCGAGCCTGCTCGTGCCCGCGGCGGACGTCTGGACGACGAAGGGGCGCAGCCTTGAGAAGTTCGGTCGAGCGTTCCGCGATCCCCAGGAGTCGCTGCTCGAAGCGCTCGGACGCGCATCGCGGCTCTTCACGCCCATCGAGCGTGCCCTCGCGAGCGCGAAGCCCGAGTCGCTCGAACTCGACCCCGCCACCGCCTGGACGTTCCTGGGCGATGGGGCCGCGGTGCTCGCGGAGGCCGGCTTCGGCGTGATCGTTCCGCGCGAGCTGACGGCCGCGGGACAGCGCCGTCTCCGCTTGCGCATGCGCGTCGGCGGGAAGTCGAGGGTTGCCGGCGCTGTCTCCGGTGTCGCGGGACTTGGCCTCGATGAACTCCTCGCAGTCGATTGGGATGCGGTGGTCGGCGACGAGGCGCTCACCGCCCGCGAGCTTTCAGCGCTCGCGAAGCAGAAGGCGCCACTCGTACGCTTTCGCGGAGCCTGGGTCGCCATCGATCCGCGCGAACTCGACGACATCCAGAAGCGCATCGCGGGCGGTCCGGCGCGCATCACGATGCGCGAGGCCGTGCAGGCGGCGCTCGCGGGAGAGATCCGCCAGGGGCAGCTCCCGGTGACAGTCGCCGCGACGGGCTCCTTCGCGGAGCTGCTCTCGCGCCTGCGGCAGGGCGCGGCGGCCGACCTGGTGGCCCCGGCGACCTTGAATGCGAGCCTCCGTCCCTACCAGGCGCGCGGCCTCCACTGGCTTTCGACCATGGGCTCGCTCGGCCTCGGCGCATGTCTTGCCGACGACATGGGCCTGGGCAAGACGATGCAGCTTCTCGCCTTCCTGCTCCGACGCAGGGAGGAGGTCCCCCGCGACGGCCGCCCGACCCTGCTCGTCGCGCCGACCTCGGTCGTGGGCAATTGGGAGCGTGAGGTCCAGCGCTTCGCGCCCTCGCTGAGCATCACGCCGCACCACGGAGCCGGGCGCATGCGTTCGGTGAAGGACTTTCCGAAGGAGCCTGGTTCGCTCGTGGTCACCACCTATGGCCTCTTGCGCCGCGATGCCGGACTGCTTGCCCGCGTCGACTGGTCCGTCGTCGCGCTCGACGAAGCGCAGAACATCAAGAACGCGGCCTCCGCGACGGCGAGGGCCGCGCGAGCGCTCCCTGCCAGCCACCGCTTCGCGCTCACCGGCACGCCCGTCGAGAATCGGCTCGCGGAGCTCTGGTCGATCCTCGAATTCGCGAACCCGGGCCTGCTCGGGCCGCTCGAGACCTTCCGCCGTGAGTTCGCCGTGCCGATTGAGCGCCATGGCAATGAGGATGCGGCGGCGCGTCTGCGCCGCATCGTGAGCCCCTTCATCCTGCGCAGACTCAAGAGTGATCCCGCGGTCATCCAGGACCTTCCTCCGAAGAACGAGATGAAGGTCATCTGTACGCTGACGCGCGAACAGGCCACGCTCTACAAGGCCGTCGTCGACGAGGAGATGCGCCGCATCGAGGACGCGGATGGCATTGAGCGTCGCGGTCGTGTGCTCGCGCTGCTGACGTTCACCAAGCAGATCTGCAACCACCCGGCACAGTACCTCTCGGAGCGCGGTCCCTTGCCCAGGCGCTCGGGAAAACTCGCGCGCCTCTCCGAGATGCTGGAGGAAGCCATGGCCGCGGGCGACAAGGCGCTGGTCTTCACCCAGTTCCGGGAGATGGGGGACCGGCTTGTCGCGCACCTTGATGCGAGCCTGGGCTGCGAGGTCGTGTTCCTGCACGGCGGTACGCCGAAGAAGGCGCGCGACGAAATGGTTCGGCGCTTCCAGGAGGAACCCCATGGGCCGCGCGTCTTCGTCCTGTCGGTGAAGGCGGGAGGCACGGGCCTGAACCTCACCGCGGCGAATCACGTCTTCCACTATGACCGCTGGTGGAATCCGGCCGTGGAGGACCAGGCCACGGATCGCGCCTACCGCATCGGGCAGAAGCGCGCGGTGCAGGTCCACAAGCTCGTCTGCGCGGGTACGGTCGAAGAGAAGATTGATCACCTGCTCGAGCAAAAGCGGAAGCTCGCCTCGAAGGTCGTCGGCACGGGAGAGCAGTGGATCACCGAACTCGGGACTCGCGAACTGCGCGACCTGTTCGCGCTGTCCGAGGGGGCGGTGGTCGGTGGTGAGGAGGGCGACGAGGACGCTGCGTCCGTTGCTTCGCGGCGGCGCAAGCCCGCGACGCGCGCGAGCCGTGGGATGGTGCGATCATGAGCCGCTGGGACTGGTACACGCCAGCGCCGAAGAAGCCGCCGCCCGAGCACGGCATCAAGATGAAGAAGGCCGGCGCCACCTGGTGGGGACAGCGCTGGATCGAAGCGCTTGAGAACGTGCTGAGCGGCGACTCGGCACGCCTCGCGCGCGGTCGGACCTACGCGCGCGCCGGACGCACCCATGATCTCCTCGTCAAGGGAGGCAAGGTCACCGCCAAGGTCACGGGCTCTCGTGCGACGCCCTACACGATTACGATTGCACTCGCGCAGTTGCCTGCGGCCGCGTGGACGAAAGCCATCGTCGCAATGGCCGGCGAGGCGCGGTTCTCCGCCGAGCTTCTCGCGGGGCGGATGCCGAAGGAGATCGACGAAGTGTTCCACGCCGCGGGGACCCCCTTGTTTCCCACGCAGCGCACGGAGCTCGTGACGAGCTGCTCGTGTCCCGACTGGGGTGATCCCTGCAAGCACGTCGCGGCCACGCACTACGTGCTCGGCGAGGCCCTTGATCGCGACCCGTTCTTGCTCTTCGAGCTGCGCGGACGAACGAAGGCGCAGGTGCTCGACGCGCTCCGAAGCGCACGCGGCGGCGAGGACACACCGGCGGCCAGGAAAGGGCGCGCGAGAAGCGCCAGGGAGGAGACGAACAGGGAAGCTGGCTCAGCGCTCAAGGTGCCGAAGGTGGTGCTCGGCAAGATCAAGCCTGCGGACTACGACCGGGCGCGGGAAGCCATGCCGGCGCTCCACTTCTCGTTCGATGCGCCGAGCTCGCACGGTGCCGTCCTGCGGCAGCTTGGGGTTCCCGCCGCGTGGAGTGCGGATGTCTCGCCCGCGGAGATGCTGTCTCCGCTTGTTCGCAAAGCGGCCGAGGCCGCGCGACGCATCGCGATGGCCGAACAGGACCTGCAAGTCGCGCCAGACAATGAGGGCTAGGCCCATGGCGAGCCCGTCGAACCGCGTCTGCCTCAAGCGGGGGGCGGAGCCGATGCTGGACGAGGCTTCTCGTCAGTCGCGGACATCCTGTGCACCGTCCATCACATCGAGGTCACCTGTTCATCCCGGCTCCAGGTGAACTGGAAGGCGGCAGCGGATTTCCTGCATCATTTTCCCGGTCGCGGGCTCTCTTGGGGCAGGGCACCTGTTCCGCCCCTGCCCGTGGGCTCACCGGAGTGAATGTCGTGAATCTGTCGCCGCGCTGTCTGCTGGTCTGCCTGGTCCTGTCGGTCCCCATGCTGGCGCGAGCCACCGCGCCGGCCTCCGCGAAGTTCGCGCCCAGGTTCGCGGTCAGTGGGCCCCGGGCCGAGCACTACTCGCGCCGCTGCCAGTCACAGTCCGCCCAACGCATCGCTCGGCCGCAGGGGACCATGCTGTGGGGCACCCGGCGGAGCTGGGACTCCGAGAAGCCGACCGACGAGCGCAACAGCGTGGTCGTCTCGGTGGACCTCGCGCCTTTGCGGCAGGCGGACGTCGGTGTGAAGGCCCTTCGCTTCAACGGGGGGCACCTCGTGGCCTCTCCATCACCGGACGCCGGTGCCGTCACCAGCGGCGTCGTCGGCACCGTGCTCCAGGGCACCTCCAGCGACGGCAAGCCCGTGGAGGTGGCCATCTGCGGCGCCGAACCCTCCGCCGAGGACGCGGGCATGGTCTTCTATCGCATCGAGGCCTGGAACGCGGTGGCGCAGGAGTGGGAGAACCCCTGCGTCGCGGTCGACCGCGTGCCCGACCCTCGCGCCCTCGCGGTGAGCGGTGTCTGGGATTCCAGCGGGGCCCACGTCGACGCTCCGGGCAAGCTCACCTTCGCCTGTGAGAACGGGGCCATCACCAAGTGCATCCGCTGGGGCTACAAGCCGTGGGCCTCTCGCGAGGGACGGTCGCTCGCGGATCTCCATCAGGCCTGCACGCGGCTGGCTCGCGCGGACTACTGCGGCAACGGCCGCAATCACACACATGAGGACACCACCATCGACATCTACGACAGGTTCGGCCTGCTCGAACGGGCGACCGAGACGTCGCGGGAGTGGGATCCCACGAAGGCTTCATTCGAAGCGGCGTGGGCGCCGGATGGGGCCACGTGCCTTGCCCGCACGCGGGACGGCCGCGCGATGGAGACCATCCTCCGCGAGTGCCCCCAGCGGTTCCAGACGGGCGCCGCGGTCGAGCTGGGGGCAGGGGAGCACTGCACGGCGCGACGCGCGGACGTGGAGCCGGGGACCGCGCTGCTGCGCAACCTGTCGTATGGAGCGCCGAAGGGATCCACCTCATCGGCCAGCGCGCCATAGGCCACTTGCCGGGGTCAGCCCTCCGGGGGCGGCGGCTTGCCCTGCTCGGCGAGGAGCTGGCTGAGGGTCAGGTCCAGCTGGCTGTCGACGAAGGCGAGGAAGCTCTTGAAGCCTTCGGTGGTGAGGCCCAGCCGCTCCTGCAGGCGGCGCCGGGTCTCCTCGTAGACCTGCTGCTGCGCCCGCTTCAACCAGCGGGAGATGGTGGACTGGTTGACGCGAAAGAGCGGCGCCATCTCGTACGTCGAGAGCCGATCCGCGAAGTGGAGGCGCAGCAGGTGGCGGTCCTCGGACGAAAGCGTGGAGGCCGCTTCGCGCACGGCCTGACGGAAGTCGGCGTGGTGGCGCCGCTTCATCACGTCCAGCTCCGGATCCAGGCCCTGCCCCGGCAACGCCTTGATGAGCTCGTCCGCGCTGTCCTCCGGCCCCATCTTCTCCGCGGCGCGCAGCTTGTTCGCGGTGCGTCCGGCGATGACGAGCACCCAGTTCATCAGCGCGCCACGCCCCGTGTAGTCCCCCATCCGGGGCGGGTGCTCGGGCGTGGCGACCAGGAGCTTCACGCGCACCTTCTGGCGGACGTCGTCGATGACCGTGTCGGCCTGCTTGAGGCCCCGGAGCTTCTCCGGCAGTCGGGCCAGGTAGGCCCGCTCGAAGGCCTCGTGCGCGGAGGCCATGCCCTGCAGACAGCCACACGCGAGGTAGAGCTCCGTCAGGGACAGCCCGGTGAGCAGCGGCGCGATGGCATCGGAAGGCACCGACGGGGGCAGCCGCTCGGCGACGTGCCGCACGAACAACCCGGCGGGGAGCGCGACGGTGGGCCATCGTGCGCGCGACTCCTCCCAGGCCCGCAGGAGGACGGACTCCAGGGCCATGGCCTCTTCGTCCGCCAGGGGCACGAAGCGCACCTTCGTGTGCGCGAGGAACGTCGCGACCAGCTCGGGCACCTGTTGCATACCCTGGCCCATACCATGCGCCATTGCCTGTCCCCAGCGCATGCCATTGAAGGATGTACGCCGCATGGCTAGCGTGCGGCCTTTCGACTCCGTGCGTCCAAACCCTTCCCCCTGCCTGACGGACGACGTCCTCGTCGAGTTCCTCGAGGCCCGGTTGCCGGACGAGGCGCTGAACCAGGTCCACCGGCACGCCGCCGGATGTGAGGCCTGTCGGACCCTCGTGGCCCTGCTCACGCCCGGCCTCCAGCGCCCGGAGGCGGAGGTCGCGGAGGCCCCGGCACCGGAGGACACGGCCCCGGAGCCGGGACACCCCTGGATGCCGCCGGAGACCTTCGACGCCTTCCGCATCGAGCGGATGATCGGCCGGGGTGGCATGGGCGTGGTCTTCCTCGCGCACGACACCTCGCTGGATCGGCGCGTGGCGGTGAAGTTCATGGCGTCGGCGCGGCCCGACCCCCTCGTCCGTGAGCTCTTCACGACCGAGGCCCGGGCGCTCGCGCGCCTGCAGCACGCCAACATCGTCAACGTGTTCAGCGTGGGCGCGGTGGACGGCCATCCGTACATCGTCTCCGAGTACGTCGTCGGCGAGAGCCTCGCGGAGCTGCCCCTGCCGGTGCCGTGGCGGCGGGTCTTGTCGCTGGGCGTGGGCCTGGCCCGGGGGCTCGCGGCCGCGCACCGCCAGGGCGTGCTCCACCGCGACCTCAAGCCTTCCAATGCGCTCGTCACCCGGGACGGCGAGGTGAAGCTGCTCGACTTCGGACTGGCCGAGCGCTTCGACGTGGGCGCGGAGCTGACCTCCGACGCGCGGCTCCTCGTCGGCACGCCGCTCTATCTCGCGCCCGAGATGCTCGCCGGGGGGCCCGCGACGGTGCGAAGCGACCTGTATGCGCTGGGGCTCATCCTCCATGAGCTGTGCACGGGACAGGTGCCGCGCCCGGGGGCCGCGTTGCCCCGGGCCGCGCTCGGCGCGGATGTCGATCCGGACTTCTCCGCCATCATCACGCGCTGCCTCGCGGTGGATCCGCACGAGCGCTTCGTCTCCGCGGAGGCGCTGTGCGAGGCATTGGAGCGACTGGAGCGTTCCTTCACGCCCGTGCCGCTGGTGGACGGCAATCCCTATCGCGGGCTCTCTCCCTTCGCGGCCGAACACCGTGCGCTCTTCTTCGGACGTGAGGCTGACATCCGCGCCGTGCTGGAGCGCCTGCGCACGCGCCCCCTGGTCCTCGTCGCCGGAGACTCCGGGGCCGGCAAGTCGTCGCTGTGCCGCGCGGGGGTGCTGCCCCGGGTGGCCTCGGGCGCGCTGGACGAAGGCCGTGAGCAGGTCATCGTCACGCTGTGGCCGGGGCCCCGTCCCGTCGAAGCACTGGCCGCCGCGCTCGCGCCGCTGCTCGGGCGCAAGGAAGCGGAGCTCGTCGAGGCGCTGGTGGCCACGCCGGCCTGGCTGGGACAGGCGCTGCGCGAGACGTACTCCCGCGGGCGCGGCCTGTTCCTGTTCATTGATCAGCTGGAGGAGCTCCTCACCCTCGCCGAGCCGGTCCAGGCGGCGCACTTCGCCCGGCTCATGGGGGAGCTGGCCCTGCCGTCCTCGGGCGTGCACGTGCTGATGGCGGTGCGCGGGGACTACCTCACGCGCCTGTGCGCGCTCCCGGGCCTGGGGGACGAGGCCGAGCGGGCGCTCTACATCCTCCGCCCGCTGTCGCCTGAAGGCGTGCGCGAGGCCATCGTCGGTCCCGCGCGCGCCCAGGGCGTGGCCTTCGAATCCGAAGCGCTGGTGCAGACGCTCGTGGCTTCCACGGCGCACGGCGTGGGCAGCCTTCCGCTGCTCCAGTTCGCGCTCGCGGAGCTGTGGGAGCGGCGCGATCCCGCACGGGGCCGCATCACGCTGGAGGCGCTGGAGGCGATGGGTGGCGTGGCCGGAGCGCTGTCCCGGCATGCCGATGGAGTCCTGGCGCGGCTGAGCCCCGAGGAGCACGCGGCGGCGCGGCGGCTCCTGCTCCAACTCGTGACGGGGGAGGGCACGCGCATCGAGCGGGGCGTGGAGGAACTCGCGGAGGCTTCGGACACCGCGGCGCGCACCGCGCTTCGTGCGCTCGTCGAAGGCCGCCTCCTGCACATGCGCACCGAAGGGGGACCGCCGCGCTGTGGGATCGCGCATGAGTCGCTCATCAAGAGCTGGGGCACGCTGCGCGACTGGCTGGATGACGACATCGGCCACCGGGTGCTGCGCAAGCGCGTGGAGGCGGCCAGCGCGGAGTGGGAGCGGCTGCGGCGTGTCAGCGATGCCCTCTGGGGGCAACGCCAGCTGGAGGAGACGCGGCTCCTGGAGCCATCCACCCTGGGGTCGCGTGAGCGCGCCTTCCTGCGCGCCTCCCACCGTGCGGTGACGCGCGCGCGCTGGGGCAGGGGGCTCGCGGTGCTGGTCCTCGCGCTCGCTGTCCTCGCCTCCTATGGCGGGCTTCGCCTGCAGGCGCACCTGGAGGATTCGCGCTTCCTCGCCGCGGAGCTGGGCACGGCGCGGGAGGCGCTCGCCGCGGGCCGCGCGTTCGCCGAGCAGGCCCGCGTGGGACGCGAGGAGGCGATGGCGCTGTTCGATGGTCGGACGACCGCCTCCATGAAATTCGAGGCTCCGCTGGGACCCGCGGACCTCCGTCCGGCCGCCGAGCGGCGATGGACGGAGGCGCTCGCCCTGCGGACCCAGGCGGATGCGGCCTACACCCGCGCCAGCCGGAGCCTGGAGCGGGGCCTGGATCGCGACCGTCACCACGTGGACATGCGCCGGCTCATCGCGGAGGTCCTTCATGAACGCGTCCTCCTCGCCGAGTCCTTCCTCTTGCGCGAGGAGCGGGACGAGTGGATGCGGCGACTGACGGAGGAGGTGGAGACCTCGAAGGAGGGCGGCGAGTGGCTGCGGAGCCTGCGGGCCCCGGCGCGGATCGAGGTCGTGACCACGCCTCCCGGCGCCCGTGTCGAAATCGGGCGCTACACCCAGCAGGAGGGGACGTTCCGCCGGGAGCCCGTCGCGCGGACCGGCCCCCTGGGCCCGACGCCCCTGGCGGGCATCATCCTGCCCGAGGGCTCCTACATGCTCCACGTCACGCACCCGGGGCGCGTGCCGGTGGACGTGCCGCTGTTCCTGACGCACGGGGCCCGCGAAACCGTCCGCCTCGTGCTTCCCACCGAAGTGCCCGAGGGTCATGTCTACATCCCGCCCGGGTGCTTCCTCCTGGGGCGCTCCGAGCCCGAGATGGTGCGGAAGTTCTCCTTCAGTGCGCCCCTACATCGGTACTGTCTTTCCGACGGGTATGTGATTGGGCGGAACGAGGTGACGTTCGGTGACTGGCTGACCTACCTGAACGACCAGCTTCCCGACGCACCCGCGAGGCGGATCCTCGAGGAGCCGCGCTTCGGCCCCGGTGGGGCGGTCACGCTGCGGCAGCACCCCAACGGGGAGTGGCGCTTCACGTTCTATCACTCACCCGAGGTGTTCAAGACGGCGAGGGAGGGCGAGCCCTTCGTCTACGCGGGGCGGCCCCGGCGAAACACCGTCGACTGGAAGCAACTCCCCCTGTCCGGCGTCTCCGCTCAGGACCTGGACGGTTACTTCTACTGGCTCCACCAGACGAAGCGGATGCCGGGCGCCCGCCTGTGTGGCCAGCACGAATGGGAACACGCGGCCCGAGGCGCGGATGGCCGCCGCTATTCCCATGGCGACGAGCTCCAGCCCGACGACGCGAACATCGACGCGACCTACGACCGGAAGCCCCTGGCCTTCGGGCCCGACCCGGTCGGTTCCCATCCCGTCTCCGTGAGTCCTTTCGGCCTGGAAGACATGGTGGGCAATGCCTATGAGCTCACGCGCTCCGTCACACCGGAGTTCGGCCGGGTCGTGACCCGGGGAGGCTCCTGGTATTACGACTCCTTCGTCGCGGCCAGCGCGGATCTCTCCCCCGGGGACCCGACGGCGCGCGACGTCCGGATTGGCGTGCGCGTCTGTGCCTCGTTCGACCCCCGGTAGGGCCCCCCACCCGGCTTCGCGTGTCCCGGGGCGATGCGCTAGGATCCGCGCGCGCGGCGTCATGGGAACGCCGCGCCGGGGACGGTGATTCATGGCTGAAGAGATTGTGTATCGTCACACGGTCGAAGGTCTCTTCCGCTCCGTGGGCGGCCGCCTCACCCCGGACCTGAAGGCCCGGCTGTGCGCGGTGGGCATGGACCTGGACGCGGAGGTCCCCCCCAACACGTCCCGGCAGGTCTTCGCCGAAGCGCTCCGCATCACCGTGCAGTACCTCCACCCGGATGTCCCGGCGGAGGAGGGCTACCGGCTGATCGGCGTCGGCATCATCCAGGGACTCGCCCAGACGCAGCTGGGCAAGGCGCTCATGTCCATGTGGCCCATCTTCGGGCCCGAGCGGGTCGTCGTCCGCATCCAGGAGAGCTTCGAGACGGTGAACAACTACCAGAAGAGCGAGCTCATCTCGAAAGGCCCCGCGCACCACCTCATCCGGGTGAGCGAGTGCAACGGCAACCCGGGCTACCTGCGGGGCATCATCGAAGCGAGCCTGATCCGGGCGGGCGCCAGGAACCTGCGCGTCGAACCGTTCGACTTCGACGGCCAGGGCTGTTCGTACCGCGTCCGTTGGGACCCCTGAGCCCCTGCGTCGCGCGCGGACGCGGATGCTTTCCGTGAAGACGCGCCGCCCCCGTCCTTTCCGGGGGCCCGGCCCTCCACGCAAGGCCATCCCCAGACGACACAGGGCAATCCAGGAAAGTGGCTCGCATCGTGCAGTCCAGGGCTGCGATGCACCCCTTTTCCAAGGACTGCTCTTCCATGAAGCGTTCTCGCCAATCCCTGCTGCTGTCCGGCGCCGTGGGGCTCACGGGCTGCCTGGCGCTGTCCCTCTCCGCGTGCAAGCTGCCCGAGGCCGACGCCGCGGAGTCCAAGGCTCCGAAGAAGCCCGCCGCCGGGAGCGTGGTGCCGGCTTCGTCCAAGGTGCCCGACGCCAAGGCCGCCACCGACGTGAAGACGCCGTTCGCCGCGGTCCGCCGTGCCTTCGAGCTCAACTCGGTCAACGCACACCCCTTCGCGGACAACAACGGGCAGATCCCCGCCCAGTCCCAGTACTCGGGGCCGCTGTTCAACCTGAGCCATGACTACCCGACGAGTCCCGTCGCCCCGCCCGCCAATCCCCCGTGGATCGCGGCGCTGAAGGGCCGGCCCATCGGGAAGGACAACGCGATCGCCTACGTCAACGCGCTCAAGGACTACATCGCGTCGGACATGAAGACGCTGCTCTACAACTATCCCCAGTGGGATGCGGCGAAGGCGGGTTGGTACAACGAGCCGTGGCTCGCCTCCATCCGCGAGAGCATCCACGGCACCTACGTGGGCTCCGAGTTCCCCGCCAACACCTTCGCCGCGTCCGGCCTGAAGGTGGACATGACCACGTACGTCCTCACGTACTACGACGACGTGGCGGCCTACGCGCTGGGGCAGGTGTGGGGCAAGACGGCGATGAACCCCACGCTCACCAACACGTCCGGGCAGTTCCCGGAGGGCTCCATCGTCGTCAAGGCGGCGCTCACCAGCGCGCTGGCCCAGGACTGGCCCGTGATGGAGGGCGCCACCACCTGGCCCCTCTACGTCGTGCCTCCCAATGGCCCGCCGACCGCGCCGCCGCAGGTGATGAACGCGTCGGTGATGCAGTTCGACATCATCGTCAAGGACACGAAGACGGCGCCCAAGACGGGCTGGGTGTTCTCCACGCTCGTCTATGACAAGCGCGTGCCGGGCGACGCGTGGGCCAAGATGATCCCGCTGGGCGCCATGTGGGGGGATGATCCGAACGTCAACTCCACCCAGAACCCCGGCGCGCCGCTCGCCGAAACTGTCATCAACCCGGTGGCGCCCGCGTACTCGACGGCGACGCTCGGCTGGGGCGGTCGGCTCTCCGGCCCGAACGACGGCGCCGTGGTGGCGCCGGCCTACTACAACGGCCAGCAGTTCGCGTCCGTCCCGGCCTCGTCCTGCATGAGCTGCCACAGCGTGGCCGAGTGGCCGATGCAGTCGTTCCTGCTCCCCAGCCCCACGCTTCCGCCGCAGACGGTGGGCCAGGCGCTGGTGATTGAAGTGCCGGGCTCGACGGGCTGGATGAAGTGGTTCCAGGACCAGCCGGGCAGCGTGCCGCTGGACAAGGGCTCGGTGCCGCTCGACTTCGACATGGTCTTCGCCTTCAAGTCGCTGCCGGCGTGGCAGCAGGCCACCCAGGGCAAGAGCGGCATGCAGGCCTTCGAGGCCGCTGACGCCCTCCACGGCTCGCCGCCCGTCAACCCGCGCGACCTCAAATACAACGGCCGCTAACGCCGCCGCGGGAACCTGACAGCACGAGGCCCCCGGGTTCTTCAACCCGGGGGCTTTCTTCGCGTCCCGGCTCATGCCAGGTCGAAGAGCAGCGCCTCCAACGGCTCGGTGGCGACGAGCACGAGGCTCGACTCATCCGAGACGGCGACGCCGTCGCCGGCCTTGAGCGCCACGCCGTTGAGCGTGCCGGCGCCGCGCGCGATTTGAACCCAGGCGTGACGTCCCTTGGGCAGCGTGTACTCGGCCTTCTCGCCCGGGCTCAGCAGCGTGCTGGACAGCAGCACGTCCTGGTGCACGGTGAGGCTGCCGTCGCGGGCGTCGGGGCTCGCGACCAGGCGCCAGCGTCCCTGGCGGTCGTTCTCCGGGAAGAACTTCTGCTCATACTCGGGCTTCAGCCCCTTCTTGTCGGGGATGATCCAGATCTGCAGGAAGTGCACGTCCTCGTTGGAGCCGTTCATCTCGCTGTGCATCACGCCGGTGCCGGCCGTCATGCGCTGCACCTCTCCGGCGCGCAGCAGGCCGTTGCCTCCCGTGCTGTCCCGGTGCGCGATGGCGCCGCTGAGCGGGTAGGTGATGATCTCCATGTCCCGGTGCGGGTGCGTGTCGAAGCCCTCGCCGGAGGTGACGCGGTCCTCGTTGATGACGCGCAGGGCGCGGAAGCCCATGTTGTCCGGGTCGAAGTAGCTCGCGAAGGAGAAGGTGTGGTGGGAGTCGAGCCAGCCGTGGTTGGCATGTCCGCGGGCTTCAGAGGGTCGAACGTTCATCATGATGGGGTGCTTCCTTTCTCCCAACACAATGCGAGTCCAAAGCCGCCTTGGCCAGACACGGAAGTCGGGACGCATTGTTCCACCCATGGGACGCAACGCGCCGGCGGCTTCAGCGTTTCGCGCGCTTGAGCGGCTCCTGGCGCATGGGCCAGTGCTCGCGCAGGAACTCCACGAACGCCATCACCTTGGGCACGTGGTGCCGGGTGGGCGGGTAGACGGCGTGCACGGGCGCACCCGCGGAGCTCCAGTCCGGCAGGACGCGCTGCAGGCGCCCGGTTTCCAGGTCATCGACGCAGTGGAGGCCGGGCAGGAGTGCGACGCCTGAGCCCGCCACCGTCACCGCGTGCAGCATGTCCGGCTCGTTCACCACCAGCCGGCCGGAGACCTTCACCTCCACGGACCGCCCTCCGGCGTGCAGCGTCCAGACGTTGCCCTCCAGCGCCGTGCCGAAGAGCAGGCAGTCGTGCTTCGCCAGGTCAGCCGGTGTCTTGGGCGCGCCCTTCGCCTCCAGGTACTCCGGCGACGCCACCACCACGCGCGCGATGTCTCCCAGCCTGCGCGCCATCAGCGACGAGTCCGGCAGCCGCCCCGCGCGCACGGCCAGGTCCAGGCCCTCCTCCACCAGGTCCACCGCGCGGTCCGTGCACAAGAGCTCCACCTGCACGTCCGGATACCGCTCCAGGAACCCGGCCACCAGCGGCGCGAGGAAGGGGACGGACAGCGGCGTCGTCACACGCAAGAGCCCATGCGGCCCGGCCTGCATGCGCGTCACCTCCTGCTCCGCGGCCTCCGCCTCCTGGACGATGCGCTCGCAGTGCGCGTAGTACGCCCGTCCCACCTCCGTGAGGTGCAGCTTGCGCGTCGTGCGCTGCAGGAGCTGCGCGCCCACGCGCTCCTCCAACTCCGACACCTTCCGGCTCACCGTGGACTTGGGCATGCGCAGCGCGCGCGCCGCCGCCGTGAAGCTGCCGGACTGCACCACCCGGGCGAAGACGAGGAGTTCGTTGAGGTCCATGGCGCCGTCCCGGGGAGCGAGGACTGTCCCAGCAATGGAACAGTTCTTCCTGTTCGTCCCATCTAATCCGGAAGCCCTGTCACCGCTACCTTGCTCCTCGTCGGAACAAAACAACTCAAACCGCTCACGACAGGACAACCGCCATGGCCTCGAACCTCTGGAACATCGACACGACCCACACGGGCATCCACTTCAGCGTGCGCCACATGGTCATCGCGAAGGTGCGCGGCAGCTTCCAGCAGTTCAGCGGGACGCTGACGCTGGACGAGGAGAACCCCACCGCGTCCGCGGTCTCCGTCCGCATCGACACGGCGAGCATCAACACGGGCGTCGCCCAGCGCGACAACCACCTGCGCTCGGCGGACTTCTTCGACGTGGAGAAGTTCCCCGCCATCACCTTCCAGAGCACGAAGGTGGAGCAGGCGTCCGGCAAGGGCCTGCGTGTGACGGGGAACCTGACCATCCGCGACATCACCCGCGAGGTGGTGCTGGAAGCGGAGGCGCTGGGCGTCGGCAAGGATCCCTGGGGCAACCTGAAGGCCGCGTTCGAGGCCAAGGGGACCGTCGACCGCCGCGACTTCGGGCTCACGTGGAACCAGGCGCTGGAGACGGGCGGCGTGCTCGTGGGCGAGAAGATTGAAATCACCCTCGAGGTGCAGGCGGCCCGGGCGCAGACGGCGGAGCAGGCGGCCTGAGCAGGGCCGCGCATCACCCGCTGGAAATGAAGAAGGACCTCCACTCGCCGTGGAGGTCCTTCCAGGACCGCGGGATGCGTTTTCGGTTACAGCTTGGAGGCTGCGGTCAGCGTGAAGGCCACGGACGCCTCGGCGCCGGAGCCGACGGTGGCCGTCGTCGGGTGACCGGGCTCGCTCGTGAAGCTCACGCCCGTGGGGCCGACGAGGTCCACCGAGTAGGTGCCGGGCAGCAGGTACTTGAAGTCCGCCACGTAGACGCCGTTCGCGCCGGCGGTGAAGGCCATCGGCTCGCGGCCGCCGTCGGCGTTGATGAGGACGGCGGAGAAGCTGGTCAGCTGCACCTGCGCATCACCGATGACGGGCAGCTGCACGCCCGCGCCCAGGCGGAGCGTCACTTCCACGTTGCCGGAGAACTCCAGGTCCGCGCCCTTGATGACCGGGCCCATCACCCAACGGCCGGAGCCACCCGCGGCGCGGCCGAAGCTCTGGGACACGTCGAAGTCCACCAGGATGACCTTCTGGCCCTCGTCGCTGGTGACGGAGACGTCCGCGTCCTTGTCGAACTTCACCTTGAGGCCGGAGCTGGCGGCGCTCGGCATCTGCAGGTCGCCGTCCACCTGGGTGCCCGGGGGCAGGCCCTCGTAGTTGGCGGAGGTGGCGTAGACGCGGCTGCCGCCGTCCTCCTTCACCTGCACGTAGCCGCCGGTGATGACGAAGCGCAGCTCGCGGTAGTTGCCCGTCGGAACCTCGACGTCCTTCACCAGGTCCGCCGCGTCGTTGGCCAGCGTGAGCAGGTTGGTCGTGATGGGCTCGCTGCGCAGGACGACCTCGCCCTTGCCCTCGGCGCCCTTGTCACCTTCGACGCTGCCCTTCAGGTAGACCTTCGAGATGGTGACGACGGCCTTCTCGAACGTGTCGCCGGGCGCGTCGGTCAGCTTCACCGACACGCGGCCCGTGGAGTCACCGCAGGCGGCGAGGCACAGGAGCCCCGTGGCGAGCAGCAGGGAAGAGGTCAAGCGACGAAGGGAGGGCATGGAGTGGGCTCGGGGGTTGTGCCAGGGCCTTCGCAGGCGCCCGGCTGGTATTGAACGGACGGGAGACCCGCCGGGGCCTGTATCGGCCACGGCGGGATGAAAGGGATTGCTCAGCCGATGATCGGCCAGCACGCGCCTTCCACGCACGTGAGGCCATCACAGCAGGGGTTTCCCTCTTCGGCGTCGCAGGCGGTGCCCTGCGGGAAGCACGCGGGGCCGGCGTCCGTGTCGCCGCCCGTGCCGGCATCCACCGCGCCGGTGCCCGCGTCCTCACTGCCCACGCCACCGTCGGTGGGCGCTTCGCCTTCGCAGGCGCCCACGGTGTCGCCATGGCGCAGGTGCGCGACCACCGCGGGCATGCCCACCACGATGGTGTGCGCGTTGGCGTGATTGCCGGGAGGGATGTGGCAGATGGAGACGCGGCCCGCACCGCCCGGAGCTTCGCCTCCGTCGGTGGCGGGGGCTTCCGCCTCCTCACTGCCCAGGTTGTCGCCGCCCGTGCCCAGCAGCGTGTCGGACTCGGTGGCGCTACCGCAGCCAACGAACAACAGTGCGCACAACGCCATCTTCAGCGCGGACGAAGAAGCCGACAGGTTTCGCATGGGAATCCTCCAGGTGAGTGGAACTGCTTTCACCTCCCCGTTTCCGAGCGGAGGCGCCCCCCTGGAGGAAGACCTGGCCGGGAAGACAGCGGCCACGGGTCTGGAGTGACTTTGTGGTGCCCTACTGTCGGTAGGACCAGCAGGTGGTGGAGTACGCGGGGTCCGGCAGGCAGAGCTCCTGCTGACACGTGAAGCCTTCGCCGCACGGGGGCCTGCCATTGCCACACTTCGCCACGCACGCCATCTCGTCGCCGGGCACGTCCTCGCAATGCGTGGCCGCGTCGCACTGCCAGTTGCCGTTGCACGGGGCGCACTGCGGGCCCGGCCCTTCACAGCGGAAGCCCCGGCAGACGAGCGACGCGCCGCACGCGCTGTCATCCAGGCACTCCACGCACTTGCCGTCCGGCGCGCACACGCTGTCGTTCGCGCACCCCGTCTGCGCGCAGCCCTTGCTCGCGTAGGCCTCGTCCGGCAGCAGCTCCACCTTCAGCGTCTTCTGCGTGCCTCCGCCCACGCAGTCCAGGAGGGAGCGCTTCGGGAAGTCCGGCGCGGAGATGCTCACCGTGTAGCAGCCGTCCGGCAGGGGGCCCACGCGCCGGTTGCCGTCGTCGTCGAGCGGCAGGTCCGCGAGGGGCGTGTCGTCCACGGACGCCTGCCCCTTCTTGATCTTCAGGTTGCCCCGGGCGTGCACCTTCACGGACAGCGTGCTGGCGGGGCCGGGCTCCACGTCCGTGAGCTGGATGGACTGACCGCCCTGCACCGTGAGCGGCACGCGCGCGGCCTTGTCCGCCGCGGCCACGATGAACAGCTCCGCGGGGCCGGCGGGCACGCCGTGCAGCGTGAAGCGCCCCTCCGCGTCCACGGTGGCGCGCACGTCGGGCGCGCCCATCACGGACACCAGGGCCACGGCGGGGTCGAACTGCGTGAGCCGCCCGTGCACGGTGCCCGCCTGGAACGGCGCGTTGTCCAGGCTGCCGCAAGCAGCGAGCCCCAGCGCGAGCAGCGTCAGTGGGAGGCGCGAAAGTGTGTGTCGCATCAGAAGCGGTACCCCACGCCGGCGTGGCCGCCGAGGAAACCCACCGCCTGTCCCCGGGAGTCCACCACCACGTACGTCAGCAGGAGCTGCGATTGGGCCGTCAGCTCCAACCGCTCGCCCAGGCGCACCGCCAGCCCGGCCACCACGCCAGGGCTCACGGTGAAGTAACGCTGGCCTCCGGAGAAGGCCTCCACGTCAAAAGACCTGCGCAGGTACAGCGCGGCCACACGCGGCCCGGCGAAAAGCGTCAACCGCTCCCAACGCCACAGGTAGGGCGCCGCCACACCCAGCGTGAGCGCCGTGTAGCCGAAGGGCACCTCGCTGCCAGGGGCCACCTGGAGCGTGCGCTTCCCCCGGCCAAAGCCCACGTCCACCAGCAGCCCCAGGTTTTCGAGCGGGACGTCCTCCAGCCGGAGCACCACGCCCACCTGGGGCGCCGCGGGCAGGACGTCGCGCCGGCTCTGGCCGTCCGCGAAGGACACCATGCCGCCCACGAGCGACAGCGAGCGCCGGGGGATGGCCTCCGACAGCAGCTGCTCCAGCGGCAGGCGCTGGCCCTGCGCCACGTCCACGTCGCGCCGCACGAGGACGGCGTCGCCCTTGGTGAGCTCCACGGTGCGCCGGCCCGCGCCCACCGCGGTGCCGCCCGGCAGCTCCAGGCGCGTCTCGCCGTCCACCTTGAGCGTGAAGCCGTCCAGGCGCGGGTTGTAGGAGAACATCTCTGGCTGGCCCGCGCGGTCGATGCGGCCCGCGAGGATGACCGGATCCGCGCCCACCTCCAGGATCTCCGCCGACGGCCGCTGCCGGCCCTCGGTGAAGGCGAAGGTGCGGCGGCGCGCGTAGTCGTGGGCTTCCGTGGCCGTCACCGCGCCGTCGCCGTTGCGGTCCGCCGTGCCGCCCAGGCCCTCCACGAGGAAGTGCGTGTAGATGTCGTTGCGGAGGCTGTCGTCCTCGCGCGCCGTCTCGCCCCAGTCGCTCGCGGCGAACACCATGGAGGCGCGGGAGGACTCCTCCAGCGGCCGCGCGTAGAAGCCGGACTTGATGCCGGCCAGCTCCACCTCCAGCTCGCGGGGCAGCAGCGACTTGCCGCTGCCGCTGTGGCACGTGGCCAGCACGAGCAGCCGCCGCCGGCTGGGCAGCTGTTCGAACTCTCCCTTCAGCGCGTCCATGGAGAGCGCCGTCTGGGGGATGTCGCGGTAGGACGCGTCGCGGGTGACCAGGTAGCGCGTCAGCTCGCCCCGGCCGTCGCGCGCGAGCGTGCCGTGCGCGGACAGGTACACCACCACCACGTCGTCGGGGCGGGTGGCCTCGCGCCGCAGCTGCCGCAGCGCCGCGAGGACGGCCTCCTTCGTGGTCTCCTCCGGGCGCGTGAGGACGCGCACCTGGTCGAAGTGGCCGCGCGCGGGATCCTTCAGCACCGCCCCCAGGTCGATGGCGTCCTTGGCGGAGAAGCGCAGGTCGCGCCACTGGGGGTCGTCAAACGCGGACACGCCCACGAGCAGCGCGAGCCGCCGGGGCGTGTAGGCACGAGACAGGTCGGATTCATCGAGCCGGAGCGGCACGAGGCCGCCCTTGTCACCGGGCGCGGCGGAGGGGCCCGCGCAGGCGGTGAGGGTGACGAGCAGGAGGAAGAGCAGTTGCCTCACGGTTGGCGTGAAGTCTGACCTGTCTGGACGCGAACGTCGAACCGCGCGACCGTCCCCGGGCGGGTGTCCGACGCCTGGTCCGTCCCGAGCGCCGCGAGCGCGTCCGCTTCCGTGGCTGGCTCCCAGGCCGCGAAGGCGACCAGCACCAGGGCAAGCGAGCCCTCGTCCGTCTCCAGGCTCACGCCCGCGAGCCCGTCCGGCCCTTGCAGGTCGTGCGTCCCGGCCTCCAGGGGGAAGTGGCCCAGCAGCTCCGGCGGCTGACCCTCCCGCTGCTGGTAGAGCAGCGCGGTGCCGGACTCGGTGGCGTGGTAGCGCACGAGCAGCACCTCGTCCTTGGCGACCGCGGCTCCGGCGTCCAGCCGGCGCAGCTCGCCGTCCACGCCCCGGGCCACCACCGCCAGCTCCAGCGAGATGCGCCCCGAACCCTTGATGCCCTCGGGGGACAGGTCCCGGGTGGCGCCAGGGCCCTTCACCAGGGGAACCATCACCACCATCAGCACGGAGGCCGCGAGCGCTCCCGCCATCCATCCCCAGTACTGCCGGGGGGGCGCGGCGAAGCGC
>NZ_RAWA01000059.1 GCF_003611675.1 Corallococcus sp. CA053C | reverse complement strand
CCCCAGGGCCGCGACAGCGCCCCCGGCCAGGTGCACACCGTGGAGGGCGGCGACACGCTGTGGGACCTGTCCCAGCGCTACCTGGGCAGCCCCTGGTACTGGCCCAAGGTCTGGTCCTACAACCCGCAGATCGCGAACCCGCACTGGATCTACCCGGGCAACAACGTGAAGTTCTTCCCGGGCGGTGAGGAAGTGCCCTCGCGCGTGGAGGCGGGCGACCTGCCCTCCGACGACGTGCAGGCGCCCCAGGACGTGAGCGGCGGCAGCCTGGTGTCCGTGGTGGGCAAGATCGGCTACGACCCGTCCAGCTCGCGCCCCGTGACGACCAAGGGCTTCGTGACGGCGAAGGAGCTGGACGAGGCGGGCCGCATCGAAGGCTCCACCTCCGAGGCGCTGATGCTGTCGGCCCCGGAGAAGGTCTACCTGCGCTTCAAGAAGCGCGGGGCCGCCAAGGTGGGGGACCGCTACGTCATCTTCCACACCGTGGAGCCGGTGAAGCACCCGGTGACCGGCGCCCGCGCCGGGTTCCTCACGGAGCTGCTGGGCACGGTGCAGGTCGTCGCCATCAACAACGACATCGTGACCGCGCGCATCACGGAGACGTGGGACCCCATCGAGCGCGGCAACTACGTGGGTCCGTCCAGCGAGCGGCTGTCGGAGCGCGTCTCCCCCAAGCCCAACGCCAAGGAGATCCCCGGCTACGTGCTGACGCCGATGACGGCGGGCCAGACGCTCATGGGGGAGCACCACTTCATCGTCGTGGACCGCGGCACCGCGGACGGCGTCCAGGTGGGCAACGTCTTCACCATCGAGCGCAAGGGCGACCCCAGCCTCGACGTGCTCGGCCGCAGCGACGTCCGGATGGGCGACGTGGGCAAGAGCAAGCAGGGCGCCTACCCGTGGGAGGGTGTCGCGCAGTGCATGGTCACCGAGGTGCGCGAGCGGACCTCCAACTGCATCCTCACCCGGTCCCTGGTGGAGGTATCCGCGGGCGACCGCGCCATCATGCGCAAGGATGGGGCCCCCACGGCCAGCCGCTAGTCGCCAACCCGCGGCTCGGAACCGGCAGGAAAGCTGCATTCCGGCCCGCCACGGATGGGCGGGCCGCTTGACCACCGATGTTCCGGTGTTATGTGTCACGCCCCTCCCGGGTCCACCTCTATATAGGTGGGAAACAGGCGGGGGACGGGTATGGCAGACACCGACACGGGCACACTCACCGGGGAACACCGCGCCTGCCTGGCGCTCTGGGCCGTCCCTGGCCTGGGGCCCCGGACGTTGGCGGCGGTGCGTGCGTTCGCCGGGGGAGAGCTGACCCGCCTCGCGTCCACCCCCGTGCGGGACTGGGTGTCCGACGTCCCGGTGCCCTCGGCCGTCCGGCAGCGGCTCGCGACCGTCGCATCGCTGGACGACGTGGCCTCCCAGGTGGAGTCCGCCTGCGCCGTGGCGGGCATCCGGGTGGCCTTCGCGGGCACGCCGGCCCATCCCGCGCGGCTGGTGGGCCTGGAGGACGCGCCCCCGCTCCTGTTCTACCGGGGAGAGCCCGGTCCGCCCCGGCGCCGGCTGGCGATGGTGGGCAGCCGTCACCCCGACCAGGGCTTCCTGCCGTTCGCGCGCACGTTCGCCCGGAAGGTGTCGGAGGCGGGTGTGGGCGTGGTGTCGGGCGCGGCGGAGGGTGTGGATCGCGCATGCCACTGGGGCGCGCTGGATGCGGGTGGGGAGACGTGGGCCTTCCTGGGGTCGGCGTTGGACCAGCTGGACCCGGCCCAGGCCCGCCTGCTGCCCCATTTCCTGGAGCGGGGCGGGGTGTTCTTCAGCGAGCTGCCGCCCGGTGTCCGGGCGAGCACGACGACCTTCCCCCGGCGCAACCGACTCATCGCTGGCGCGTCGGATGCGGTGCTGGTGATGCGGGCCGGGCTGGAATCCGGGAGCCTGTACACGGCGGACGCGGCCCGGGCGCAGGGCCGTCCGGTGTTCGCGCTTCCCGGGGATGTCTGGCAACCGGCGGCGGCGGGTTGCAACGCCCTGCTGGCGGACGGACGGGCCCGGGCATGCACGTCCGCCGAAGCGATCTGCGCGGTGGTGGGCGTTCATCCCGGCCGGGCGGTGCCCGCGGGGCGTGAAGGAGGTTGGTGGGAGGCGCTGTCGGTGGAAGCGCGCGGGGCTTATGGGCTGTTGGACAGGGTTCCCCGGTCTTTTGACGAGGTGCTCGCCGGCAGCCCGCTGTCCCCCGCCGCGCTCACGAGCGCCCTGGTGGAGTTGGAATTGTCGGGGCTGGTGGTCCAGCACCCGGGTAAACGGTACGAGAAGGTTTGAAGGCAGTCCGAGGTAGGAGAGCCATGGCCACGCGGAAGAAGACACAGGCGGCGCAGACGGAAGCGGCGGCGGAGGAGACGCCCAAGAAGGCGGCCTCCAAGAAGCCGGCTGCCAAGAAGGCGCCCGCCAAGAAGGCACCCGCCAAGAAGAAGACGGCGGCGAAGAAGGCCACGGCCAAGAAGAAGACGGCGGCCCGCCGCCGTGGCGCGGACGGCGAGGAACTGCCCACCGTGGACGCGGACGCGGACGAAGTGGAAGAAGTCCCCGAGCGCCGTGGCAAGGGCCCGCACTACCTGGTGGTGGTGGAGTCGCCCGCCAAGGCCAAGACGATCAAGAAGTACCTGGGCTCTGGCTACACGGTGAAGGCCTCCGTGGGGCACGTGAAGGATCTGCCCAAGAGCAAGATTGGCGTCGACGTCGAGCACGACTTCAAGCCCGAGTACACGGTCATCAAGGGCAAGGAGAAGGTCCTCAACGAGCTGAAGAAGACGGCCAGGACGGTGGACCGCGTGTTCCTCGCGACGGACCCCGACCGCGAGGGCGAGGCCATCGCCTGGCACATCAAGGAGGAGCTGGCCCACCCGGACTCCCTGCGGGTGACCTTCAACGAGATCACCAAGAAGGCGGTGCAGGAAGCCATCGCCAATCCGCGCGAGCTCAACCAGGACAACTACGACTCGCAGCAGACCCGGCGCATCCTGGACCGGCTCGTCGGCTATCAAATCTCGCCGCTGCTCTGGAAGAAGATCCGCCGGGGCCTGTCCGCCGGCCGCGTGCAGTCCGTGGCGGTGCGCCTCATCGTGGAGCGCGAGGCGGAGATCAAGGCCTTCACGCCCGAGGAGTACTGGACGCTCGACGCGCTGGTGCAGGGCCCGCAGGGGCCGCCGCCCTTCAAGGCGAAGCTGTCCCGCGTGGACGGCAAGAAGGTGGAGCTGAAGGACCGCGCCACCACCGACGGGCTCGTCGCGGAACTCAAGGACGCGCCCTTCACGGTGACCAAGGTGGACCGCAAGGAGCGCCGCCGCAACGCGCCCGCGCCCTTCATCACGTCCAAGCTCCAGCAGGAGGCGGCGAACCGGCTGCACTTCACCGCCAAGAAGACGATGACGCTGGCGCAGAAGCTGTACGAAGGCGTGCCGCTGGGTGAAGAGGGCCAGACGGCGCTCATCACGTACATGCGTACGGACTCCACGCGTCTGTCGGACGACGCCGTGACGCAGGTGCGCGAGTTCATCGGGCAGAAGTACGGCGCGGACTACCTCCCGCCGGAGCCCATGGTCTACAAGAGCCGCAAGAGCGCCCAGGACGCGCACGAGGCCATCCGGCCCACGTCGCTGGAGTACCCGCCCGAGCGCGTGCGTCCCTTCTTCGACGCGATGGACGAGTCGGACATGTTCCGGCTGTACGAGCTCATCTGGAACCGCTTCGTCGCGTGCCAGATGAAGCCCGCCGTGTATGACCAGACGGCCGCGGACATCACCGCGGGCCGCGCCACCTTCCGCGCGTCCGGCAGCACCCTGAAGTTCCCCGGCTACCTGGGCGTCTACGGCGCCGGCCTCACGCCGGAAGAGGAGTCCGAGCGCGACAAGGCCAAGGCCGCCGGTGAAGAGGGCGCCGAGGACGTGGTGGGAGAGCTGCCGCCCCTCAACGAGGGCGAGGTGCTGGCCCTGCACAAGCTGCTCAACGAGCAGCACTTCACCCAGCCGCCCCCGCGCTTCAGCGAGGCCACGCTGGTGAAGGAGCTGGAGGAGCGCGGCATCGGGCGTCCGTCCACGTACGCGGCCATCCTCTCCAACATCCAGGACAAGAAGTACGTGGAGAAGCTGGAGAGCCGCTTCCGTCCCACGGACCTGGGGCAGATGACCAACGAGCTGCTGGTGAAGCACTTCCCCCATGAGCTGGACGTGTCGTTCACGGCCAGCATGGAGGAGAAGCTCGACCAGATCTCGGATGGCGGCGCGAGCTGGAAGACGGTGCTGCACGACTTCTACGGCCCCTTCAAGGAGACCTTGGAGAAGGCCGAAGCGGAGATGCGCGACGTCAAGCGCGAGGAGATCAAGACCGACATCGCGTGCGAGAAGTGCGGCAACCCGTTCGTCATCAAGTTCGGGAAGATGGGCCACTTCCTCGCCTGCTCGAACTACCCCGACTGCAAGAACACCAAGGACTTCAAGCGGGACGCCGAGGGGAAGATCGTCATCGTGGAGGAGGAGACCACGGACGAGAAGTGCGAGAAGTGCGCCAAGCCCATGGTGATCAAGCGCGGCCGGTTCGGGCGCTTCATGGCGTGCTCGGGCTACCCGGACTGCAAGACGTCCAAGCCCATCTCCATCGGCGTGTCGTGCCCGGAGTGCAAGGTGGGCTACCTCACCGAGCGCCGCAGCGGACGCGGGAAGATCTTCTTCGGCTGCAACCGGTATCCGGAGTGCAAGTTCGCCGCGTGGGACCGGCCGCTCGCGGAGGCGTGCCCGCAGTGCGCGTCGCCCTACCTGCTGCAGAAGTACTCCAAGCGGGACGGCGCCTACATCGCCTGCCCGAACAAGGAATGCGACTACCGCCGCGAGGTGGTGGAGCAGGGCCTGCCCGGCGTCGCCGCGGAGGGCTCCGCGCAGGGCTCCTCTGGGGCTCCCCCGGAGGCGCTCGCTGGAGCTGCCGGGGCAGCGGTCGCTCCCCCGGCTCCTTCCGTGAGCTGAGCGGAAACCCCAGTCATTCCAGGGGGGTGGCTTGGCCCCCCTGGCTTGACACCCTCGGCGGCGAAGCCCTACAAGTCCGGATTGCTCCCGGCCCGTGATCGCAAGCCCCTGCCTGTTCCCGGCAGGGGTGCGCGCGGGGGGCAGCGAAAGGACGCAATCCGCGATGAATCCCCCCGTGAACGAGTTGCTGAGCATGGTGTTGGCCGAGGCAGCTCCCGCGGCCGGCCATGCTTCCTCCGGAGGTCTGGGGGATTTCATCGTCGGCGCGTTCAAGGCCGGCGGTCCGTTCATGTTCGTGAACCTGTTCTGGCTGGCCGCCTCGGTGGCCGTCATCGGGGAGCGCGCGGTGACGCTGCTGTACCGCTACCGGCTCAACGCGGTCGCGTTCATCGAACAGGTCCACAAGATGGTCCGCAGCGGGAACCTGGACCGCGCGGTGAAGTTCTGCGGCATGGCGCCGCGCTCGCCGCTGGCCCGCGTCATCCGCGCGGGGCTCATCAACGCGAACCGCGGTGAGCTGGAAGTGGCCAAGGCCGTGGAGGAGGCGCTGGCGGAGTACACGCCGCACGTGTCCCGCCGGGTGCAGTGGCTGTGGTCGCTCGCGAACATCGCGACGCTGGTGGGCCTGGTCGGCACCATCGTGGGCCTCATCGGCACCTTCCGCGCGCTGGGCAACGTGCCGGCGGAGCAGAAGCAGGCGCTGCTCTCCAACGGCATCTCGGAGGCCATGTACAACACGGGCTTCGGCCTCTCCATCGCCGTCCTCTGCATCGTGGCGCACCTGTTCTTCAGCACCTACGCGAAGAACATGGTGGAGAGCGTGGAGCTCAACGCGCTGAAGCTGGAGAACCTGCTGTCGCGGCGCGGCTCGCTGGAAGTGGTTCCGGCGGACGACGACGTCCGGGCGGCCTCGTAGTCCACGCCAGCCTCCGGACAACCGAATGGCGTTCTACTACTCCCGCCGCAAGCTGAAGCCGAGGGAAGAGGAAGAGGGGGGCGAGCTGAACATCGTCCCGTACCTCGACATCCTCATGAACCTCATCATCTTCATGCTGCTGTCGATCACGGGCCTCACGGCCTTCGGCGCGCTCAACGTGAACGCGCCCGCGTACGGCGGGGCCGCCGCCAGCGCGGGCCAGGCGGACGCGGACGCGCCCAAGCTGATGCTGTCGGTGCTCATCTCCCACAAGGGGCTCTTCGTCCGGAGCAACAGCGCGAAGGCCGCGCCCCTGGAGCCCGGGGCTCCCACCGTGCCGGTGCGCGCGGACGGCAGCCACGACTACGCGGCGCTCAACGCGCGCATGGTGGAGCTCAAGGCGGAGTTCCCGCAGGAGACGAAGGTCATCGTGGCGGCGGATCCGGACATCCCCTACGACGCGCTGATCCAGACGATGGATGCCCTGCGTGAGACGCCAGGGCCCACCGAGCGCAAGCTGCTGTTCCCCGACGTCACCCTGGGCACCCTGTAGCCATGTCCGTTTCCGAACCCGCGCCCCCGACCGCCGCCGAAGCCGAGCAGCTCGCGCGCATGCGCTACCGCCGGGCCCTCACGCGCAAGAAGCGCAAGGAGCGTGAGGCCGCCACGGAGGTGAAGGAGCTCAACATCACCGCGATGATGGACATGATGACCATCATCCTGGTGTTCCTCCTGAAGTCCTTCGCGTCGTCCTCCGCGGCCATCACCGCGTCCGAGGACGTCCGCCCGCCGGTGTCCTCCACGCGCGCGACGCCGAAGGACACGGTGGCCATCACCATCACCCCCAAGAACATCCTCGTGGGGGATCGCGAGGTGGTGCGCCTGATGGACGGCCGCATCCCGATCGAGCAGCTCCAGGGCCGGCTGGTGCTGGGGCTGGATGATCAGCTGAAGAAGGAAGTGGCGAAGCTCAAGTTCATCGCCGCGCGCAACCCGGCGGCGCCGTTCAGCCACGAGCTGTCCGTCATCGCGGACAAGATGGTGCCGTACGACCTGCTGATCACGGTGCTCTACACGGCGGGTCAGAACGAGCTGGAGAACTACCGCTTCATCGTGCTCCAGCGCGACGCGGAGTAGGCGGCGCGACGCCAGGATGCACGACTCCCCCGCGCGGGATGGACGCACGGGGGAGGGCCTGGTGGTTTCGCTAGAGGGACAGGCTGCCCACGTGCCGCGCGGCGTCCCGCGTCTCCTGCTCGTGGAGGGCCGCGTCTTCCTCGCAGCGGATGGCGAAGGGCATGGCCTCCAGCCGATCCAGCGAGATCTCATTGCCGCAGTCCACGCACTCGCCGAACACGTCCGTGTCCATGCGGCGCAGCGCGGCGTCGATCAGCATGATCTCCCGCCGCTGCGCTTCGATGAGCGTGGAGAGGGTGTAGTCCGCCAGCTCCGCCTGCGCCTGCTCCTCGTACTCGGGATCGCGCTCCTGGTCCTTGAGCGCGGCCAGCTCGCGGCGAGCGCCCGCCTGGGCGTCCTCGGTGGTCTTGCGACGCTTCTGGAGAAGCTCACGGATCATCAGCAAGTCGTCGGTTCGGCTCATGGCGGCGTCACTCCCATCCCGGTTCAAGGTTGAACGGCGCTCGCTGCCGGAAAACGTGTGGCGTCCCGGAGCGAAGACCGCGAGAAACCTAGGGTTGGATCCCAGGTGGGGAAACCTCGCCTGCCCTCTCCGCACGCCTGACGGGACGCAGGGCAGGCGTGCGGGCGTGGCCCGTGGGGGCAGGCACGCGGAAACGAAAAGAAGACGCGGGGTTGACGCGCTGCTTTCGCGGCTGGGAAAGGGCGCGGCCTTCCTGCTAACAGGGGCGCGGTGGTCGCCCTGGCACCGGGGCACCGGCAAGTACCGGGCTTGGGAGGTTGCATGTCGGACGTGAAGCAGCGGGTGACGGTGATTGGCGGAGGGCTGGCGGGGACCGAGTGCGCGTACCAGCTCGCGCGGCGTGGCGTGCCGGTGGTGCTGCGGGAGATGAAGCCGCACAAGCGGTCCCCGGCGCACAAGTCGGACGCGCTCGCGGAGCTGGTGTGCAGCAACTCGCTGCGCTCGGACAACCCGGAGAGCGCCATTGGCCTGCTGCACGCCGAACTGCGCGCGCTGGGCTCGCTGGTGCTTTCCAGCGCGGACCTGCACCGCGTGCCCGCGGGCGACGCGCTGGCGGTGGAGCGCGAGGGCTTCTCGCGGGAGATCACCACCCGGCTCCAGTCCGGCGCGGGCGTGGAGGTGGTGGCGGGCGAGGTGGAGCGCCTGCCGGAGGACGGCGTGGTGGTGGTGGCGACGGGGCCGCTGACGTCGGACGCGCTCACGGCGGAGCTGGAGCGCCACGTGGGCACGAAGCTCTACTTCTACGACTCCATCGCGCCCATCCTGTCCGGGGACTCCATCGACATGGAGGTGGCGTTCCGCCAGAGCCGCTACGGCAAGGGCGGCGGGGACGACTACCTCAACCTGCCGATGAACCGGGACGAGTACTACCGCTTCGTCAACGAGGTGAAGGCTGGCCAGAAGCTGGTGCCGCACAGCTTCGAGGAACCGAAATACTTCGAAGGGTGTCTGCCCATTGAAGTGATGGCGGAGCGCGGAGACGACACGCTGGCCTTCGGGCCGCTCAAGCCGGTGGGCTTGAAGGATCCGCGCTCGGGGAAGGACCCGTACGCGGTGGTGCAGCTGCGCATGGAGGACAAGGCGGGCACGGCCTGGAACATGGTGGGCTTCCAGACGCGCCTGACGTGGGGCGAGCAGAAGCGCATCTTCATGTCCTGCATCCCGGGCCTCCAGAACGCGGAGTTCCTGCGGATGGGGCAGATCCACCGCAACACGTTCATCGACTCGCCGCGCCTGCTGGCGGAGGACCTGTCGCTGAAGACGGAGCGTCGGGTGTTCTTCGCGGGGCAGGTGACGGGCGTGGAGGGCTACGTGGAGAGCGCGGCGTGCGGCTACCTGGTGGCGCTGGCGGTGCACGCGCGCCTCACCGGGACGACGTTCACGCCACCTCCGGCGACGACGGCGTTGGGCTCGCTGTACCGGCACGTGACGGGCGAAGCGCACCCGCCGGATCATCCGCACCAGCCCACCAACGTCATCTACGGCCTGTTCCCGCCCTTGTCGGGGCGGATGAAGAAGGCGGACAAGCGCGCGGCCTACTCGGCGCGGGCGAAGCAGGACCTGGCGGCATGGCTGCCACACGCGGGTGTCCCGGAGCTGGGCGCCCTGCAGGCGACGGACCCGACGGAAGAACAGAGGAGCGCATGAAGCGACCTGGGATGGTGGGCCTCGTGGCCCTGCTGGCGGTGCTGGGGTGCAAGAAGGGCGAGGACGGAGCCGCGGCGGCGCCGTCCCAGCGCAGCGCCGCGAAGGACGACACGGTCCGCAGCGCGGCGAAGGGCAAGGCGGTGGTGGGCGGGCAGGGGCAGCAGCTCGCGGCGGGCCGCGCGGCGGACCTGCGCCTGTCTCCGGACGGGCAGTTCGCCACGTACCTGCTCAACGGCCAGAAGCCCCGGCTGGACGGCATCCCGCCGCAGATGCTGGTGGGCTCGCTGTACGTGGTGCCGGTGGCGGGCGGGAAGCCGCGCGAATTGGGCGCCGGCGTGACGAACGTGCCGGGCAGCCTGCTGTTCTCCTCGGACTCGCGGCACCTGCTGTACGTGACGGGCTACAACCCGGCCTCGCAGTCGGGAGAGCTGCACGTGCTGGCACTGACGGACGCGGCGGCGGAGCCGGTGAAGCTGGGCTCGGCGGTGAGCTACCTGCTGCCCAGCCCGGACGGCGCGAACGTGGCCTTCGTCGACGGCGGCGTGCTGAAGCTGGGCAAGCTGCCGGAGGGGCCGTTCCAGGACGTGGCGGCGGAGGTGAGCACCGCGCAGTTCACGCCGGATGGCAAGACGCTGCTCTTCAAGCGCCGGCTGTCGGCCGCGGGCGGGCTGGCGGCGGTGACGGTGGGCGCCAACGAGCCGCCGAAGAAGCTGGCGGATCAGGTGGGCGACTACCAGCTGTCGTCGGACGGCAAGCGCGTGGCGTACCAGGTGCGCAGCGAGGCCGTGCGCGGCATGTATGACCTGTTCCTCGCGGAGGTGCCGTCGCTGAAGGGCCAGCGGCTCGCGGTGGGGACGAAGGTGTTTGGCTTCTCGCCGGATGGCCAGTGGCTGGCGCGCACGGAGAACGGCAAGCCGGAGCTGCTGGGCGACCTGTATGTGGGCCCGGCGTCCGGTGGACCGGGGCGCAAGGTGGGCGAGCAGGTGGAGGAGATGGCGTTCGCGCCGGACTCGAAGGCGGTGGGCTTCCTGGAGAAGTACGACCAGCCGTCGCGCGCGGGCGCGATGACCGTGGCGTCGTTGCCGGACGGCGCGCCCAAGCGCGTGGGGAGCCGGGTGCCCAACTTCGTGTGGGGTTCGGACAGCCGCTACGTGGCGTTCCTGTCGCGCTTCGTGAAGCCGGTGTTCTCCGTGGACCTGATGCTGTACGCGCTGGGGCAGGAGAAGGCGGAGAAGGTGCAGCCGGGCGTGTTCGGCTATGGCTTCGCGCCGAACAACAGCGCGGTGGTGTTCCGCACCAACTGCATCCGCAACGGCCGCGCGTGCGACTTCAAGGCGCTGGACCTGGAGCAGCGGCAGGCCGAGGCGAAGACGTGGCTGCAGGGCATCTTCAGCTACAAGATCTCCAGCGACGGGGCCCGCGTGCTGGCGACGTACGCGCGCATGGACTCGGACACCTATGACGTGGCCGTCTACGACGTGAAGACGGGCGCGCGGAAGACGCTCGACCAGGGCGTGCAGGTGCCGACGTACTTCGCGGGCAAGGACGACGCGCGCGCCGTCTACATCATCGGCCAGGGGGAGAACCCCGGCGTGTACGCCGCCGTCGCGTCGCCGTAGTCGCGCGCGAACCAGGGGGCGGGAAGGGGCCAGGCGCCTCTTTCCGCCTTCTTTCACGGATGCTGGGGTTGAGGCGTGCACACTCGGGGCGGGTGTGTTGTCTTCCCCCGCCAATGCCACAACTCGTCTATCGCCGTTACGGTGGTTCGCTCCAGGTCGACATCCCCGACTTCAACACGCTCATCGAAGCGGTGCGCATTCCCGCGACGCAATGGATGGCGCTCGCGTGTCCGCTGGAGGGCATCGCGTGTGATCCGCGCTTCCTCTCGCTGATGGACTCGGACGGCAACAACCGCATCCGCGTGGAGGAGCTGCGCGGCGCGGTGGACTGGACGGCGGCGAGGCTGGCGGACCGCAAGGGCGCGGACGCGGGCAGCGACGTGCTGGAGCTCTCCGCGCTCTCTGCCACGGCCAGCAAGCTGCAGGGTGCGGCGGAGCTGGTGCTGCGCACGCTCCAGGCGACGGACACCACGCGCCTGTCGCTGGAGCAGCTGCGGACGAGCGACAAGGCATTGCGAGACGCGGGCAAGAACGGGGACGGTATCATCGCGCCCACGTCGCTGCCGGACCGGCTGCGGCCCCTGGCCCAGGCCATCATCGCGGCCTTCCCGGCGGTGACGAACCGCGCGGGCCTGGTGGGCGTGGACGTCGCGCTGGTGCAGCGCTTCCGCGCGGAGAGGACCGCGCTGCTCGCGCACCTGGCCGGACGCGACGCGGTGTTCACCTGGGGCGCGACGAGCCTGGAGCAGGCGAAGCGCGTCCACGAGGTCGCGCCGCTGCTGGACGGCTACTTCGTGCAGTGCCGGCTGGTGGCCGCGCAGCCGGAAGCCGCCGCCAGCCTGCGCCTGCGCGCGGAGCGGGTGGAGGGGGCGCTCGGTGACCTGGGCGCGATGGGGAAGGCCGCGGGCGAGCTGCCCATCGCGGCGCCGGATCCGTCGGGCGTGCTCGTCTGGTCGAAGCTGTACCGCGGCCCCGGCTACGAGAAGCTGGAGGCCTTCCACCAGGAGGTGGCGACGCCGCTGCTGGGCGACGGGGTGAAGCTGACGGATACGGCGTGGCGGGAGCTGTCCGCGAAGGCGGAGGCCATCCTCGGCTGGCAGGCGAAACGGGACAGCAGCGCGCTGCACGCGGTGGCGGACACGCTGGCCACGGTGTCGGACGAGGAGCTGGACGCGCTGGAGTCCGCGAGCCGCGAGGACCTTTCGCTCAAGGGCACGCTGGACGTCATCGCGGAGCTGGAGCGGCTGGTGCTGTATCAGCGCTGGCTGCTGTTGTTCGCCAACAACTTCATCAGCATGCCCAGCCTGTACCTGCCCCGGATGCGGGCGCTGATGGAGAAGGGCTCGCTCATCCTGGGCGGGCGCAAGTACACGCTGTCGGTGCTGGTGACGGATCGCGCGTCGCACTCGGCGCTGACGGGGCAGGGGACCACCTGCATCCTCTACGTGAAGGTGATGCCCAAGGACGGCGCGGACGGCTACGAGGTGGCGGTGCCCGTCACCTCCGGCCGCAGCACGGACCTCGTCGTGGGCAAGCGCGGCGTGTTCTACGACGTGGACGGCAAGGAGCACGACGCCATCGTCACGCAGGTCATCCGCCAGCCGGTGTCGCTCTGGGAAGCGATGACGATGCCGTTCATGCGCATCGGCTCGTTCATCACGAGCAAGGTGGAGGGATTGGCGGCGTCCGGGGACAAGGATTTCAATGCCTCGCTGGAGACGGGCTACAAGCAGACGGTGACGGCTCAGCCGCCCCCCGCGGCCCCCGCGGCGGCCCCTGCTGCCGCGCCCGCCGGAGCGGGCCTCGCGGGAGTGCTCGCGGCGGGAGGCATCGCGTTCGCGGCGTTGGGCTCCGCGCTGGCGTTCATCCTCACGCAGGTGAAGTCGCTGACGCTGGTGGACGTCATCACCGCGGCGACCATCCTGGCCATCGTGGTGATGGCGCCCGCGGGGCTGCTCGGGTGGATGAAGCTGCGGCGGCGCAACCTGGCGCTGCTGCTGGAGGGCTCCGGCTGGGCGCTCAATGACAGGCTCATCCTCACCCCCGGTGTGGCGAGGTTGATCACCCGCCGGCCGAAGCTGCCCAAGGGCTCGCGCGTGGACCGCTCGGACCTGGTGCGCGGAGCGCTGCGCCACGCGCAGGACGACGACGAGGCCGAGAGCATGTCGCCGTGGGCCCGGCTGGGCCTCACGCTGGTCGTCCTGTTCGTCCTGGGATGGCAGGTGCGCACGCCCGTCACGGAGTGGCTGTGTACGTACAACTGGCTGTCCGACGACACCTGCCGGATGCTCCTGCCCCGGCTGGTGCCGACGGCGCTGCCGGGGACGCCGGACGCCGCCGGGACCGCCACTCCGGCCGCTCCGGCTCCGGCGCCCGCGAAGTAGGGTGTGCTCGCGGGCCGACGTGAATCTTGCGAGGATCGGGGAGGCCCCTAGGCTCCCCGACCATGTCGACCCTGTCCCCGCTCCTGGAGAAGTTCCGCGCCCACCTGGAAGAGGAGAAGGACGCGTCACCGCACACGGTGCGCAACTACCTCATCGACCTGGTGGACTATGAGCGCTACCTCGTGGAGCGGATGAAGCTGTCGCTGCTGGCGGGCACGCACGCCGCCATCCGGGGCTACCTGGGGACGCTCAGCGTGGACCACGCGCCCGCGAGCCGGGCGCGACGGCTGGCGAGCATCAAGTCGTTCTACAAGTACCTCGTGCGGCAGAAGCTGCTGCCGGCGAGCCCCGCCAAGCTGGTGAAGAGCCCCAAGCTGCCGAAGACGCTGCCCAAGGTGCTGCCGGTGGAGGAGGTGTTCGCCATCCTCGACGCGCCGGACCTGGACACGGTGCTGGGGCTTCGGGACAAGGCCATCCTGGAGATGCTCTACGGCGGCGGCCTGCGCATCAGCGAGCTGTGCGGCCTGGACCTGCTGGGCGTGGACCGAAGCAGCCGCATCGTCCGGGTGATGGGCAAGGGCAGCAAGGAGCGCCTCATCCCGCTCAACGCGGGGTCCATCCGCGCGCTGGAGGCCTATCTCGCGCGGCGCGGAGAGCTGCTGGCCACGGTGCACGCGGGGCAGGATCCGGACGCGCTGTTCCTCAACTTCCGCGGCGGCCGGCTGACGCCCCGGAGCATCGCGAGGCACCTGGACGCGTACGTGCTCCAGTGCGCGCTGGCGCGCAAGGTGAGCCCGCACGCGATGCGCCACTCGTTCGCCACGCACCTGCTGGGCGGCGGAGCGGACATCCGCAGCATCCAGGAGCTGCTGGGCCACGCGAGCCTGTCCACCACCCAGAAGTACACCCACGTGACCTTCGAGCAGCTGCAAGAGGTCTACGACGCCGCGCACCCGCGCGCGTGACGTGGCCGGAAGAGGGGGCACTTCATGGCGAAGCAGGCTGACGAGGTGGAGCAGCACATGGCGGCGCTCGAGCACCCGCTCAAGGCGGAGATCGAAGCCGTGCGCGCGGCCATCCTGGCCTCCGACAAGGCCATCACCGAGCGCATCAAGTGGAAGGCGCCCAGCTTCGTCCACGGCGGCGACGACCGGGTGACGTTCCGCCTGGCACCCAAGGGCATCTTCCAGGTCATCTTCCACCGGGGCGCGAAGGTGAAGGACACGGCGGGCTTCGCGTTCGAGGACGACTCGGGCCTGTTGGAGTGGCTCGCGCCGGATCGCGGCGTCGTCACGCTGAAGGACGCGAAGGACGTGAAGGCGAAGAAGGCCGCCCTGGTGAAGCTGGTGGGCCGGTGGATGAAGGCCACCGCCCCCTGAGCGCCCCCTGACGGTGAGGGAGCGGACAGCCGGGCCGTGTTTGCTGGTGGGGGAGGGGCGGGCTTGTTAAACCCCCCTCCATGTTCCATGGCACCACCATCCTCTGCGTTCGCCGCGACGGGAAGGTCGTCATCGCGGGCGACGGCCAGGTCAGCCTCGACAAGACCATCATGAAGAACACGGCGCGCAAGGTGCGCCGCATTGGAGAGGGGCAGATCGTCGCCGGGTTCGCCGGCAGCACATCGGACGCCTTCACCCTCTTCGAGCGCTTCGAGTCCAAGTTCAAGGAGCACCAGAAGAACCTGACGCGCGCCTGCGTGGAGCTGGGGAAGGACTGGCGCACCGACCGCTTCCTTCGCCGCCTGGAGGCGCTGCTCATCGTCGCGGACAAGGAGAAGACGTTCATCCTCTCCGGCGCGGGCGATGTCATCGAACCCGACCACGGCATCGCGGCCGTCGGCAGCGGCGGCTCCTATGCGCTGTCCGCCGCGCGCGCGCTGCAGGCGCACACGCAGATGTCCGCCCGCGACATCTGCACGCAGGCCATGGCCATCGCCGCGGACATCTGCGTCTACACCAACTCCAACGTCACCTACGAAGAGCTCTGAGAGGACCGCCCCGTGGCCGAAACGCGCAAGTTGTCCGCCTTCACGCCTCGCGAGGTCGTCAGCGAGCTGGACCGCTACATCGTCGGGCAGAACGACGCCAAGCGCGCGGTGGCCATCGCGCTGCGCAACCGGTGGCGCCGTCAGCAGGTCTCCGACGATCTTCGCGATGAGATCTATCCGAAGAACATCATCATGATCGGCCCCACCGGCGTGGGGAAGACGGAGATCGCCCGTCGGCTGGCGAAGCTTTCACAGGCGCCCTTCGTGAAGGTGGAGGCCTCCAAGTTCACCGAGGTCGGCTACGTGGGCCGCGACGTCGAGTCGATGATCCGCGACCTCGTGGAGGCGGCCATCGCGCTCGTGCGCGAGGAGGAGACGGAGAAGGTCAAGCCGCGCGCGGAGGAACTGGCCGAGGACCGGCTGATGGAGCTCCTGCGCGGTGGTGGCGCCTCCCGCCCGTCCGCGTCGCCGCCCTTCGGCTTCACACCCCCGCCGCCCACCGCGCCGTCCCCGCTGGGCGACAGCGAGCGGGAGAAGCTGCGCGCCCAGCTGCGCGCAGGCACGCTGGATGATCAGCATGTAGAGGTGGAGACGAGCGAGAGCTCGCCCACGTTCATGCGCAACTTCAGCGGCCAGGGCATGGAGGAGATCGGCGTCAACCTCCAGGACCTGTTCAAGAACATGCCGGGGATGAAGAACACCCGGAAGCGCCGCGTGCGCGTGCCCGAAGCGCTGCAAATCCTCCGCGCGGAGGAGGCCCAGAAGCTGGTGGATCCGGACCGCGTCCAACGCGAGGCCGTGCAGCGCGCCGAGTCCAGCGGCATCGTCTTCATCGACGAGATCGACAAGATCGCCAGCCGCGAGGGCGGCAAGGGCGGTGGTGGCCCGGACGTGTCGCGCGAAGGCGTCCAGCGCGACATCCTGCCCATCGTGGAGGGCTCCGCCGTCAACACCAAGTACGGCCAGGTGAAGACGGATCACATGCTCTTCATCGCCGCGGGCGCGTTCCACGTCTCCAAGCCCTCGGACCTCATCCCGGAGCTGCAGGGCCGCTTCCCCATCCGCGTCGAACTGGAGGCCCTGTCCGGCGACGACCTGGTGCGCATCCTGCGCGAGCCGAAGAACTCGCTGCTCCGCCAGTACACCGCGCTGCTCGCCACGGAGGGCGTGCGGCTGTCCTTCACGGACGACGCGGTGTCGGAGCTGGCGCGCATCGCGCAGCAGGCCAATGACCGCACGCAGAACATCGGGGCCCGCCGCCTGCACACCGTGCTGGAGCGCCTGCTGGACGACGTGTCCTTCACCGCCAGCGAAATGGGGCCGCGCGACTTCCAGGTCGACGGCGCCTACGTGCGCGAGCGCCTGTCCGCCATCGTCCAGGACGAGGACCTGTCGCGCTACATCCTCTAGCGCGCTAGCGTCCCCGCCCCGTCATCCCCCCGCCGTAGGAATCGTGAGGAAGCCCACCTTGTCGCAACCGTCGCCCTCCGCCGCCGCCCCTGGTAACGAGACCCTCATCCAGAAGGCGAAGCAGCACCTGCTGCAGAACTACAAGCAGCAACCCATCGCGCTGGTGCGCGGGCAGGGCACGCGGGTGTGGGACGCGGATGGCAAGGCCTACCTGGACTGCATCGGCGGCATCGCCGTGTGCGCCCTGGGCCACTGCCACCCGGAGGTGGTCGCGGCGGCGAAGGCGCAGCTGGACACGCTGTGGCACGTCTCCAACGCGTTCTACTCGCAGCCGCAGATCGACCTGGCCGAGCAGCTCACGGCCTGGGCGGGTCTGCCGCGTGCGTTCTTCTGCAACTCCGGCGCGGAGGCCAACGAGGCGCTGATCAAGCTGACCCGCAAGGTGATGAAGGACCGGGGCACGCCGGAGCGCTTCGAGATCATCTCCTTCGAGAAGAGCTTCCACGGCCGCACGCTGGCCACCGTCACCGCCACCGGCCAGCCGAAGTACCACGCGGGCTTCGAGCCCCTGCCCGCGGGCTTCCAGCACATCCCCTACGGCGACCTGGAGGCCGTGCGCCGCGCCGTGGGCCCCGCCACCGCCGCCATCCTGGTGGAGCCCATCCAGGGCGAGGGTGGAGTGCGCATGGCACCCTCGGGCTTCCTCGCGGGCCTGCGCACGCTGTGCGACGAGCGCGGCCTGCTGCTGCTCGTGGACGAGGTCCAGACGGGCATGGGCCGCACCGGCAAGCCCTTCGCCTTCATGCACGACGGCATCCAGCCGGATGCGATCAGCATCGCCAAGGCCCTGGGCAACGGCCTGCCCATTGGCGCCATGCTCTGCCGTGAGGACCTGGCGGTCAGCCTCGCGCCTGGGACGCACGGCTCCACCTTCGGCGGCAACCTGGTGTCCGCCGCCGCGGCCAACGTCGTCATGCGCCTGCTGCGCCAGCCCGGTTTCCTGGCGGACGTGCAGGCGAAGGGCGAGCACTTCCTCGCGGGGGGCCGAGCGCTCCAGGCCGCGCTGCCGCCGGGCCGCGTCAAGGCCGTGCGGGGGCGGGGCCTGCTCCTGGGCATCGAGTTGGACCGCGAGGCCGCGCCCGTCGTCGCGAAGCTGCGGGACGCAGGACTGCTGGTGAACTCGGCGGGGGACACGACGGTGAGATTCGCCCCGCCGCTCATCATCACCCGGCAGGAACTGGACGAAGCGCTGGGCATCCTCCAGCGTGTACTGGCCTCTCTCTAGCGGGGGGCCCGCCAACCCCGGGATGTTTGACGCCCTGCGTCCCGGATACCTACACTCGGGGATTCGCTTGAGCGCGCCCAACCCCATCGTCGGCCTGGGGGGCCGGACCGACCACATCGCCACGGTGCCCCACCTGGACCCGTCTCGCCTCCAGCTCAGTCCGGAGGAGGGCACGGTGCTGGCGTTGGTGGGCCGTGTCGAGCGCATCGACGCGGTGCTGTCCCGCTCCACGCTGGGCGAGGCGCGCACCATCGCCGTGCTGCTGTCCCTGCGCGCCAAGGGCGCCATCGTCCCCGCGCGCGTGGTGGCCCGCACCGCGCCCGCCGCCCCGGTGGTGGACGCCGCCATGTCCGAGGAAGTGGACCTGGACCCCGAACAGAAGCGCGAGATCATCGACCTGGAGCGCGCGATCGACGGGATGGATCACCACGCCGTGCTGGGCGTGCCCCGGGGCGCCACCGCCGCCGAGGTGAAACAGGCCTATTACAACGCGTCCCGGCGCTTCCACCCGGACCGCTACTTCGGCAAGAACCTGGGCAGCTTCCGCGCCCGGCTGGAGCGCATCTTCAAGCGCCTCACCGACGCCCAGAACGCCCTCAGCCGCGCGGAGCAGCGCCCCGCGACGCCGGCCCCCGTGGCCTCTCCCGCCGCACGTCCGCCGTCCGGCGCCTTCGCGTCCGTCCCACCCGCGTCCAGCGCGGCACGGCCGCCCTCGGGGACCTTCGCGTCGGTCCAGCCCTCGCCCGCGGCCTCCGGAGCCGCCGCCGCCGCACGCCCGCCGTCTGGGACCTTCGCGTCCGTCCAGCCGACTCCCGCGCCCGCGCCCGCTCCGGACGACCCGGAGTCCGAGGCCCGCCGCGCCGAACGGCAGGCCCGCCTCGCGCGGCACCCGTACATGGCGCGCAGCCACAAGCTCACGGAGCTCATCGCGCGGGGCAGGGCGGCCATCACGCGCGGAGACTTCGAGCGGGCCTACCAGGACTTCAACCACGTGCTGGGCCTGGATCCGAAGAACCGCGAGGTCGCCGCGCTGCTCGTCGACGCGCGCCGCAAGCACGACCTGCACCGCGCGCAGACCGAGGTGGAGCGCGGCCAGGAGATGGAGATGCGCGGGGACTTCGCGGGCGCCCAGTCGGCGTACAAGCTGGCCGTCTCGCTCAACGGCGACAACCCGGAGGCCGCGTATCAGGCCGCGCGCATTGGCCGGGAGCTGAACCAGGACCCGCAGGAGGTGCGCGCGCTCGCCCAGCGGGCGGTGGAGTTGAAGCCCGGGCGCGTGGAGTACCAGCTGCTGCTGGCGCAGGTGCTGCTGGTGGCGGGACAGAAGAAGCAGGCCAAGCACCACTTCGAAGAGGTCGTGCGCCTGGATCCGGACCACGCCGAGGGACGCGCGGCCCTCAAGAAGTTGCGTTGGACGTTCTCGTGAGGTGCATGCGTCCCCATGGCTGAGCCCGAACCGCTGATTGGCATCGACCTGGGGACGACGAACAGCCTCGTCGCCACCGTCCAGGACGGCCAGCCCCTCATCATCAAGAACCGCACGGGCGTGCCCCTCACGCCGTCCGTGGTGGCGGTGTCGAAGAACGGCAAGCGGCTGGTGGGCGGCATCGCCAAGCGGCAGGCCATCACCAACCCGCAGGAGACGGTGTCCGCGGCGAAGCGCCTCATCGGCCGCAAGTTCTCCTCGCACCCGGTGCAGGACGCGCTGCGCGCGCTCACGTACCAGGTGGTGTGCGGCGCGCACGACGACGTGCGCATCCGGCTGGCGGGCCGCGACCTGGCCGTGCCGGAGATCAGCGCCATGATTCTGGCGGAGCTGAAGGCGGACGCGGAGGCCCACTTCGGGCGGCCCGTCACCCAGGCCGTCATCACCGTGCCGGCCTACTTCAACGACGGCCAGCGCCAGGCCACCAAGGACGCGGGCCGCATCGCCGGGCTGGAGGTGCTGCGCATCATCAACGAGCCCACCGCCGCGGCGCTGGCGTACGGCTTCGGGCGCACGGTGAACGGGAAGATCGCCGTGTTGGATCTGGGCGGCGGCACCTTCGACGTGTCGGTGCTGGAGATCAACAACGGCATCTTCGACGTCGTGGCGACGGGCGGCGACACGTTCCTCGGCGGCGAGGACTGGGACCACCGCATCATCGAGTGGATGGTGTTCGGCTTCGCCAAGGAGCACGGCATCGACCTGCGCAAGGACCGCATGGCGCTGCAGCGGCTGAAGGACGCCGCGGAGAAGGCGAAGGTGGAGCTGTCGTCGGTGAAGGAGACGCAGCTGCACCTGCCCTTCATCTGCACGCCGCCGGGCGGAGGCGCCGCGCTGCACCTCCAGACGACGCTCACGCGCGAGAAGCTGGAGGACCTGACCGCGGACCTGGGCGAGCGCCTGGTGGGCATCACCTCCGAGGTCCTGGGCGAGGCGAGCGTGCGCCCGTCGGAGCTGAAGGAGGTCATCCTCGTGGGCGGCATGTCGCGCATGCCCCGCATCGTGGAGCAGGTGCGCCAGTACTTCCGCCGCGAGCCCTGCAAGGGCGTGCACGCCGAGGAGGTGGTGGCCCTGGGCGCAGCCATCCAGGCGCACGCGCTGGTGGCGCAGGAGGGGGAGCTGCTGCTCCTGGACGTCACGCCGCAGAGCATGGGCGTGGCCATCGCGGGCGGCTACGTGCGCCGGCTGATTCCGCGCAACACCACCGTGCCCACGTCCGCGACGGAGGTGTTCGCCACGTCCAAGGACTTCCAGCGCACGGTGAAGATCATGGTGCTCCAGGGCGAGCACGAACTGGCGCACCACAACGAGCTGCTGGGCGAGTTCCTCCTCACCGGCCTGCGCGAGGCGCCGCGCGGTCAGGTGGAGATTGAAGTGACGTTCGACATCAACGCGGAAGGCATCGTGTCCGTGTCCGCGCGCGACCGGGACACGGGCCTGCGCCAGTCCATCACCGTCACCGCGTCCAGCGGCCTCACGGAGGACGAGCTGCGCCGCATCATGGACGAGCAGCGCGACTGGATGGTGACGGCGCGCGCCTCCGAGGAGCTGAAGACGAAGCGCGTGGAGCTGGACACCCTGGCCCGCGACCTGGTGGACGCGCTCTCCCGCGTCCGGCTCCTGCCCGGGGCCGGAGGCCTGTCGCCCGACGTGGTCGCCCGCGCCGAGATGGCCCTGGACAACGCGCGACAGGTGCGCGGCGGCGAGGACGTGGGCGCCCTCACGCGGGCCTGCGAGGCGCTCTCGCAGAGCCTGCCTCTCTTGCGCTCGGCCAGCCCGCGCGGGGCGCCAGGACGGTAGCCGCGCATGCCCGGGCCCTCCGCCACGTCCCGCTGTTCCTGCCGGCCGCGCGGTGCACGCCCGTGTCACGCCCCGAGATGGAGCTCGCCATGAACACGCTGCGCGCCAGGCAGCTCGTCGAGGCCGGGTTGCTGTTGCGACTGAGTGGCGATACGTCGGGCGCGGAGAAGCTGTTCCTGCGAGCGCTGGAGCTGGATCCCACCAACGCGCGCGCGCGCCAGCTCCTGGGGCCGGGTGGCGGCGCCACGGGCCCGGGGGCCACGCAGGCGGCGAACGCAGCGGGCCCCGACCTGGAGGGGGACTGGGGCGCCTGGGCCGATTCCGCCAGCGCCGGCCCCGCCAGGCCCCTGCCCGAATCCGTCAGTCTCCCCGAGGGAACCGGGATGCGGGGCGACGCGTTGGACCTCATCGCGGAGGAGCACCGCACGCAGGAGTTCGGCCTCCCGGAGGCCTTCTCCGTGATGGGCGGCGCGCTCCCCCAGGGCTCCGAGGTGGAGTGCCTGCTGCGCGGGGCGGAGGACCTGCTGACGCTGGATGACCATTCGGGCGCGGTGGACCTGCTGCGCCGGGCGCAGTCGCTGGCGCCGGAGGACCCTCGCGTGGAGGCGCTGAGGGATCGCAGCGAGCGCATCCTGGTGTCGATGCTGGAGGCCCGCCTGGGCGACCTGAGCCGGATGCCGCGCGTGCGCCTGCAACCGGACGACATCATCTGGCTGAACCTGGATCACCGCGCCGGCTTCGTGCTCGCGCAGATTGACGGCGCGGTGAGCTTCGACGACCTCTTCGCGCTGTCGGGGATGTCGCGGCTGGACACCGCGCGCATCCTCGCGCAGCTGCTCGACGAGGGAATCATCTCCCCCGGCGAGTCCCCCGGCTTCACGCCGGGCGGATGACGGCCGTCCAGACGCCGCGCACCACGGGCTCGCCGCGCGCGTTGAGCGTCTCGGTGGTGACGACGAGGAAGTCCATCCCGGCCTTGCGGTACAGCTCGGAGATGTGGCCCGTGGTGGTGAGCACGTCGCCGGGGCGCATCACCCCCAGGAACTCCAATTCCTGCTCGCCGTGCACCAGCCGCACGCGGTCCACGCCCAGCTCCGGATCCGCGATGGCGGCGCTGAAGGGGCGGATGGCGAACACCACCGCGAAGCTGGGGAAGGCGATGACGTCCCCGTAGGGCCCCGCCGCCGCCGCGTCCTGCGAGTAGAGCAGGGGACTGACGTGCGCGGGCGGCTCTCCGAAGGTGCCCGCGGAGGGCACGGAGCCCCCGAGGATGAGGGAGAACTCGCGCAGCTTCTCCCGGCCGATTTCGTAGGTGAACGGGCCGTACGCACGGCCAATGAACTTCGGGTCCAGGGCCATGGCTATCCGAGCGAGGTTTCGACGACGGCGCCCCGGAGGACGGGCTCGCCGCGCTGGTTGGTGGCGGTGACTTCGGTGGTCAGCCGGCCGTCCGCGACGGCGACGACGCGGCCTGCGAAGGTGACGGTGTCCTCGGGCAGCACCGGCCGGGAGAAGCGCACCCGCACGCGGCGCACGAGGCCCGGGTCCCCCACGAAGAGGGCCACCGCCTCCACGGCCCAGCCCAGCGTGCAGAGCCCCTGGAGGATGACGCCGTTGAAGCCGGCGAGCTTCCCCACCTCGGGGTCGATGTGGATGGGGTTGTAGTCCCCGGAAGCGCCCGCGTAATAGACCGGCCGCAGCCGGTCGCACTGACGGACGTGGGTGAAGGTGTCTCCCACCTGGAACGTGCGTGCCATGAGGCGCGGAAGCCTACCGCTCCCCGTCCACGGGTGTCCGGTGGAAACGAAGAGAGGGGCGGCCCTCACCTTCGAGGACCGCCCCTCCGTGACTTCAGGGCTTCAGGACTTCAGGACGACTACGCCTTCTTGCGACGGCGCGTCAGGCCCATGGCCGCGAGCAGGGCCATCAGCGGCGCCATGCCGCCCACGGAACCGCCCGTGGACGAGCAGCCACCGCCCTTGTTCTTCACCTTGACCGTGTAGTTGATGTCCCCGGTCGAGGCGCCATCGGAGTCCGTCACGGTGAGGCTGAACGTGAGGTCCGTGTCGGACTTCACCTGCGGCGCCGTGAACTCCAGCTTGGGCGTGTTCGCGCCCGTGAGGCTCACGCTGGGGCCACCCGTCTGGGTCCACGCGTAGGTGAGCGTGTCCCCGTCCGCGTCGGTGGCGTTGGAGTTGATCGTCACCTTGGCGCCCTCGTCCACGGTGATGGTGCCACCCGTGCCCGTCGGCGCACGGTTGGCCTTGTGCACCGTCACGTTGACCAGGTCGGACACCGACACGCCGTTGGCCGTCGCCGTCAGGCGGAAGGACAGGACGGTGTCAGCGCTGACGTCCGGCGCGGTGAAGGTCGCGGAGGCGGTGTTGCCCCCCGTGAGGGTCACGTTCGGGCCATCCACCTGGGTCCAGGCGTAGGTGAGGGCGTCACCGTCCGGATCCGTGGCCGTACCGGCCAGCGTCACCGTCGTGCGGGCCTCGGCCTGCTGGTCGGCGCCCGCGTCCACCACCGGCGCGCCGTTGACGTTCTTCACGGTCACCGAGACGGTCTTGGTGCTCTTGGCCACGCCATCCGTCACCGTGACGGTGAAGGACAGCTGCGTGTCCTCCGTCACCTGCGGCGCGACGAACGAGGCCTGCGCCGTGTTGGCGTTGGTCAGCGTCACCTGCACGTCGCCAGCGGTCTGCGCCCACGCGAAGGTGAGCGCCTCACCGTCCGGATCCGTGGAGCCCGAGGCATCCAGCACCACGGGCGTCGCGTCGCCCTCGTTCACCGTCTCGGGCGCGGTGGCCACGACGACGGGAGCGCGGTTGACGTTGTTGATGCCGATGTCGACCGTCTTCGGGGCGCTCGCCTTGCCCTGCGCGTCCGTCACCACCAGCTGGAAGCGGAGGTACTGCGTGAAGGCGACGTCCGCCACGAAGGTCGGCGTGGCGGTGTTCGCGTTGCTCAGCGTGGCGACAGCCTGACCGCCCACCTGCGTCCACTGGTAGGTGAGGGCGTCACCCGAGGCGGCATCCGGGTCGAAGCTGCCCGTGCCGTTGAGCGTCACCGTGCTGCGCTGCGGCTGGCCGCCCACGCTCACGAACTCGGGGACCACCTGGGGAGCGCCCGCGCTGGCCAACGGCCGCTGGTTGCAAGCGCCCGTGCCCGCCGGCTGATCCACCTGCGAGGGGAACGCCAGCGCCGCGCCCGTGAACTGCGGGTACGCCACGTCCATGCCGTACGCGCCCTGGCCCGAGTCAGAGGCCACGTGGAAGCGCAACTGCACCCGCGTGATGCCGCGCTTCTGGAAGTAGTCCTTGAAGTTGAGCACCTGCTGGCGGAAGCCCGGGAAGCCCGTGGACGCGCGGGCGTAGGCGCGCTGGCCCTCCAGCACGTTCCCGCCGCCGGCGGAGATGGTGCCGGGGCTGGGCATGTAGAACGGCGCCACGGTGGGCACCTGGGCGGTCAGCGTCGACACGTTCGTCCACGACACGCCGTTCACGCTGTACTCCACGACGGCGCCGTCGAACGGCGTCTGCGCGGCCGTGTAGTCGGTCTCGAAGGAGTGGCGATAGTAGTAGGTGAAGACGAAGTCACCCGTGGCGTTCAGCTTCAGCCAGGGGCTGGCCAGGGTGCTGTCCACGGCGATGTTGGCGTCGTCGCTGTGCGCGATGAAGTCCGTGTCGTCCTGGCGGATGCTCCAGTCACCCTCGGGGTACAGGTTGCTGGAGACGGTCCAGGCCGACAGACCGGAAGCGAAGGCGTCCGTGTCGCTGGAGTTCGCCACGTCGTCGTAGTTGATGCGCGGATCGAACGTCACCGTCTTCGCCGCCGCGGGCAGGCTGGCCTCGGTGAAGGTGATCTTCAGCCCGGCGTGCGTGTCCGGGGCCGTCACGGCCGTCAGGGACACAGGCACGGTCAGGTGCGCTTCCGCCCCGCGCGCCAGCGCCGGGACGTTCACCGTGCCGCCGTTCGTGAAGGCCAGCGTCGCGGTGGTGCTGGTGGTGCTCACGGTGCCCGTGAAGGCGCTCAGCGCGCCGCCGCCCACGTTGCGGACGGTCAGGTGCAGCACGCCTTCCTCGCCCACGTCGAGCACGCCGTCCTTGTCGCAGCCCGTCTTGCTGTCATCCAGGCGCAGGTCGGTGACCTCGATGGTGTTGCCCGTGACGCCGCTCTCCACCACGCCGAAGTGGTCCCACGAGTTGCGGTCCGGCGCCTTGGCGCCGAAGCCGGCGCCGCGCTTGGCGAAGGCCGCGACGAAGCGGGTGTAGTCCGCCGGATCGCTGGCCAGGGCCACCGCCAGGATCGCGTCGCGCGCCTCCAGGAAGGTGGGCGCGTTCGGCGTCGCCTTGTAGCCGGCGACGACGTAGCGCTTCATCCGGTCCTGGGCCTCCGCGAACGGATAGGCGTTGAGCAGGCTGGTGTAGCAGTCCCACAGCATGGACGCCCACACCTCACCGCTGTTGTGGACCTCGCTGTTGCTGGTGCCGGTCAGCGCGGTCGTGTTCGCGTTGGCGGGCAGCGCGGTGCCGTTGGCGATGTGCCGGAACGACAGGCCGTTCTTCGCCAGCTGTGTGGTGTAGGGGAGCCGACGCAGGCCGTAGTAGTAGCCCTGGTTCTTGCCACCGCTGGAGACGTAGCCCGCGGCGCCGTAGACGCCCTGCCACTGGTTGTTGCCGGGCTTGTTCACGTCCTCGGCACGCACCTGCATGAGCATGGCGGTGAAGTCACCCCAGCCCTCGCCCATGGAGCGGCCCTGGTTGTTCGACAGGCCGGCCGCGTTGCCGATGAGGCGGTTGGAGATGTAGTGGCCCCACTCGTGCGCGATGACGGCGTTGTCCAGCGTGCCGTCGCGGTCCTCCTTGGGCGTCCGGCTCAGCTTCACGGAGACGGCCCCGTTCGCCAGCTCCGCGCGCCAGGAAGCGGCGGCCGACTGGGTGATCATCAGCGACGGCGTCTTGACGAAGGCATCGTCAATGCCATTGCCGCCCATGGCACCAGGGCTGCCGGCGGCGTTGTTGCCGATGACCGTGGCGATCGCGCCCGCTTCCTGCGCGAAGCGCGACTTGACGACGAAGTTGCACGTGCCGCGGTCGATGAGGGCGATCTTGCCCTTGAAGGTGTCCGCTGCGAACGCGGCGCAGCCGAGCTTGTTTTCCGGCGGAGCGTCCTTGATGTCACCCGTCACGAGGTACGCCTGGGAGCCGTAGCTCGCGGAGGACGCCTCGTAGATGCCCTGGATGGACGCCGGGGCCGTCACGGACAGCTCGGGCGTGCCGTCGAACAGGTACATCTGCATGCGCGGCGACGCACCGTCCGCCGGCGTGCTCATGTTCGCGTTGTTGCGGTTCAGGTAGTCCTGGCCCTGCGCCTGGATGGGGTCGCCTTCCACGCCACCCCGGCCGTAGTTCACAGACTGGGCGTTGCCCGACGCCTCGTCGAAGCCCGCGTCGTAGAACCAGTCGTGCAGGAAGTTATTCACGTAGAACAGGTTCACCACCGAGGCCTTGATCTGCTCGGGGGTCGCGTTGGGCGCCTGGGTCGTGTCGAACGTGTAGCCGAAGGTGTTGGCGGCCGTCGTCGTCGGACGGATGTCGCCGCCGCCGGGCTGGTAGCCATCCGGTGCGGCCAGATCCGCGTACGCGTCCACGTTGTTGCCCGCGGTCTGCGTGGCGTTCGCGGGCAGCCACGGATCATCCTTGCTGTAGGGGCTGTTCGCGAGGGTGATGTTCTGCGCGGGGCGGTTCAGCGGACCCTGGGAGCCGTCGAGATTGCCCGTGGGGTGCGGGGTCATGTCGGTGCCCTGCGGCCCGTCATCCGGGAGGTACGGCGACACGTTCTCCGCCCAGACCTTGTACGTGAAGGGCGTCGCCGCCACGTCCACCGTCAGGTTGTTGCGGAAGAGCACCGCGCCGGTCGTCGCGGAGATGACATAGCCGTAGTAGTCGTTGGAGACCGACGCCTTCGGGCCAGCGTTGACCTCCACGTACCACGCGGGCTCCAGCCCGCCGGCCATCATGAAGAACACCTGCCGGGCGCGGGCCGGGGTGGCCAGGTCCTGCGGCAGCGCGCTCTTCGCGGAGGGGCTCAGCGCGAAGAACGAGTAGTCGCCCTTCGTGCCGGTGTTGACGAACGCGGTGGCCTGCGTGCCGGAGCCCGTCAGGTCCGTGAACGCGCCGGAGATGGCCTCCGCGGCGCCCAGGCGGAAGGCGCCGGTGCGGGCCTTCGCGCGCGCGGTCTGCGTCAGGTCGGACGGGGCCAGGTAGCCGCTGAGGGCGACCAGGCTCTGGTCGCGGCCCATGATGACCTTGATCTCGTTGCGGAAGACCGGGATGCCGTTCACGTTCTGCTCGAACGTGGCGATGACGGCGCCCTTGCCGGTGTCATGCACCGATCGCAGGGTGGCCCCGGAGACGTCGGTGCGCGACAGGCGGTAGCTGTCCGCCACGTTCTGCAGGTGCGCACGCGCCGCGGCTTCCGTGGTCATGCCCCCGCGGATGACGGACTTGGACTGCGCGCCATCCTGAGCCGCCCACGCGAACGTGGGCACGCCGAGCCGCTGCTCGGTCTGCTCGACGCGAAGTCCGCGAGCCGCCGCCGTGGTGGGGTCCACGGCGAGCGCGCGGGACTCCCGCTGCTCCAGGAACGCGTCGTAGTTCGACCGCTCCTTGGCCCACGCACTGGTGCCCGCGATGGGCACCAGCAGCAGACTGGTCAACAGCTTTTCCCTGAGACGCATGCGCCTTCCTTCTTGGGGGTGATGAACGACAATCGGACGAGGGGACTGCGGGAGACGACGACTGCTTGAGGAGCACGCCGGGGGCGGCGGACTCCCTACGGCTTCAGGACCGTGCTTTGACAGTCCACAAGAGAACGCAGCCCAACGCCTGGGGTCGCATGGACGCGACGGCGCGGGGCACCACGAAAGGTCACGAAGCAGGGAGCGCGCGCGGAGGGCGCGAAGCGCTCCTCGGGGCCGGACAGGCGGGGCGCGACACCGGCGCCCGGAGTGGAAGACTCGAATCGCTTGTCAACGATTACTGGCAAACGCTGCTCTCCAACCCACGCCTCCGGTACGGTTTTGTTCACCGCATCGGATTCAAGTGAGGGCGCATGCTAACCAGGACACTGGATCTTTGAAAAGAGGGGGTCCCCTCATCTTTGCGTTAGCAATCCAGTAACAATTGTCAGTCTGGAATAAGCGGTGCGCACGGCCCGCGCTCCTCCAGCAGACAGGCGGGCGATGCACGGGGCGCGACGGCGCGCCGCACCTTGCGTGCGCACCCCCAACCCTGCTCAGCGGCGCGAGCGTGGCGCGGAGCCGTCGTCGGACGAGGCGTGGTCGAGCGGATCCTCGACCTCCGCGCCCTCGCGGCGCAGCTTGTACTGCTCACGCACGTAGGCGACGAGCTGGTCCAGGTACGACGACAGCGGCGGGCACCTCACGCCGGTGCCGTCGAGCAGCTCCAGCGTGTTGTGACAGTTGTAGATGGCCAGGTGGTTCACGTAGCTGATGGCGGCGCGCTGGGGCCGGGCCAGCTTCTCCAGCAGGGGCAGGCGCAGCATCACGTCCGCGGCGCGCGCGGACAGGTTGAAGCGCGGCAGCCGCTTGTTCGACTTCTCCGCGATGAGCTCGTACACGCGCCGCGCGCTCATGGGGTTGGGGTCCACCAGGTGGAAGGTGCGGCCCTTGGCGCGCTCGTCCCTGGACAGCCGCCACACCGCCTCCACCACGAAGTCCACCGGGACGACGTTGAGGGGCGCGACGCCGTTGCCCGGCAGCGGCAGCGGCACCACCAGCGGGGACGTGACGAGCAGGATGCCCAGGTAGTAGGGGCCCTCGAACCGATCAATCTCCCCCGTGCGCGAGTCGCCCACCACGCTGGACGGCCGGAAGATGGTGACGGGGAGGGTGGCCGCCGCGCGCTGCACCAGCCGCTCCGCCTGGAACTTCGTCTCCTCGTACGCGTTGCGGAAGCCCTGGCCGCGGTCCAGCTCGTCCTCGGCGATGACGCCCACCCGGTCGCCGGACACGTAGCAGGTGGAGAAGTGGCTGAAGCGCGACAGGTGCTCGCAGTCGCGCGCCAGCTCCAGCAGGTTGCGGGTGCCGTCCACGTTCACCCGCCACGCGGTCTCCTTGGGCACGCCCAGCTGCGACACGGCCGCCAGGTGGAAGATGTCCGTCACCCGCTCGCACAGGCGCTGGTACTCGGCGCCGGACAGGCCCAGGTGCATGTCCACCGCGTCGCCGGTGAGCAACTCCACCTTCGCGCCCTGCACCTTCGCCGCGAGCGTTTGCGCTTCCTTGAAGGCCTTGGGCTGCACCAGCGCGTAGATGTGCCCCTTCGGGTCCTCGCGCGCGATGTGCTCCACCAGCCGCTTGCCGATGAAGCCCGGGTAGCCGGTGATGAAGTAGGTGCCAGCGCTGCTCTTCTTCGGCTTGTCGCTCATTCGGGGCGCAGCATACCCGCCCGTCAGCCGTGTGCGAGCATCGCCCGCCACACCGCTTCCACCTGGGGACGGGTGGCCTCGGGCGCGCCGCTGTTGTCGATGACCCAGGTGGCGTGCTGTCGCTTGTCGTCCAGCGACAGCTGCGCCGCGAGCCGCGCCTCCGCCGCCTGTGCATCCAGCCCGTCCCGCACCATCAGCCGCGCCTTCTGCACCTCCCGGGGCACCCAGACGACGGCCACGCCCTCCATCGCGGCGTGCAGGCCCGTTTCGATGAGCAGCGGCACGTCGTAGACGGCGTGGGTGATGCCCTCGGCCTCCAGCGCCGCCAGCTTCTCCAGGAACGCGGCGCGCACCTGGGGGTGCACGATGGCGTTGAGGGCGGCGCGCTCGGCGGGGTCCGCGAAGATGTGGGCCCCCAGCTTCACCCGGTCCAGGCGGCCGTCGGGGCCCACCACGCCGGGGAAGCGCTCGCGGATGCTCTGGAGCCCGGGCGTGCCGGGCTCCACCACCTCGCGGGCGATGACGTCCGCGTCCAGCACGCGCGCGCCCAGCTCGCGCAGCATCCGGCTCACCGTGCTCTTGCCGGAGGCGATGCCGCCCGTCAGGCCGAAGACGTGCACGGTTACTTCGCGGCCTTGGGCGTGGTGAAGACGAAGGACTGCACCGTCTTGCCGTCCTCGTTGAAGAAGATGGCCACGCCCAGCTTCACGTAGAGGAAGTAGGTGCGGAAGTCGTCGGTGAGCTTGCGCAGGTAGCAGGGCGTGGCGGGCGCGGCGCCGGCGGGGCACGCGGGGCCGTAGCTGTTCTCGATGGTGTCCTTCTCGATGATGGGCGCGGGGAACACGTCGATGCGCTCCACCAGCTGCGTGGCCGGGTCCACCTTGAACTGCGCCTGGGTGGTGCCCTTGATGGCCTCCTTGGCGAAGTAGGCCAAAATCTCCTTCCCGTCCTGGGACATGGTCCGGGACGGTTCGCCGAACTTCTTCACGATGTCCTCCTTCTTGGAGGACCCGGGTTCAATGGTCTGCCACGGCTTGGCCGAAGCAGGCAGGGAGACGACGACGGCAGCGACGGCGACAAGGACGGCAATGACGGGGGTCCGCATCTCGACTCCTCACCTAGCGGATCAGGCAGGCGCGCCTCAAGGTCCGTTACCTGAAGCAACGCGCGTGTCCACCTGGCATTCAATCACGAACGAGACGCCTTGCCCCGTCCGGGGGGCTCTGCTACGTGCTCAAGCCATGCGTTCTCGTGCCTTCCGGGTCTTTTCCGCCCTCCTGCTCGCCGCTTGTGGCGGTCTTGCCGGGGCTGCGGACTTCACGGGTCCCGACAGCTGCAAGGGCTGCCATCCGGAAGCCTACGACGCGTGGATGAAGTCCAAGCACGCCCGGGCCACGGACACGCTGGCGGAAGGGCAGAAGAAGGACGCGCGCTGCCTGTCCTGCCACGCGCCGGACCAGGTGGAGCAGACGCTCACGGCCGTCACCTGCGAGACGTGCCACGGGGGCGGGCAGTACTACTCGCCGTCCTACGTGATGAAGGACCCGGAGCTGGCGCGGCTGGTGGGGCTGGTGGACCCCTCCGAGAAGCAGTGCCGCACCTGCCATGACGCCTCCTCTCCCTCCCTGCGCCCGTTCGATTTCAAGGAAGCGCTGAAGGCCATCGACCACTGGTCCGCCGAACGTGCCCGCAAGCAGCAGACCCGCGCGGATGCGGCCCCCTCCACGCCGGCACCCGCCACGGCGAAGAAGTGACCCAAGCTTGATCAAGATCCTCGACTCCCGCTTCGTCACCACCGCCGTTGAATTGAAGGGCCTGCCCACGGACCACACCGCGGAGGTCGCCTTCGTCGGCCGCTCCAACGTGGGCAAGTCGTCCATGATCAACGCCCTGACGAACCGGCGGAAGCTGGTGCGCGTGTCCAACACGCCGGGGCGCACCCGCACGCTCAACTTCTTCGACGTAGACCTGGACCGGGACGGCACCCGCCACACCGTGCGCCTGGCGGACCTGCCCGGCTACGGCTTCGCCAAGGCGAGCAAGGCGGACAAGGCCCAGTGGCAGGAGATGATCACCTCCTACCTGAAGAACCGGCACCGGCTGGAGGTGGTGGTGAGCATCATCGACGCGGAGGTGGGCCCCACGCCGGAGGACCTGCGCACGCTCGACTACCTCCAGGAGCACAACCGGCGCATCCTCGTGGTGGCCACCAAGATCGACCGGCTGACGAAGGCGCAGCGCAAGCCCCGGCTCAACGCCCTGGCCACGCAGCTGGAGCTGCCCCGCGAGGCGCTGGTGCCGTTCTCCTCCACCGAAAAGCTGGGCGTGGAGGAGGTCTGGGGCACGCTGTTGGACACCTTCGGCAAGGCCACCCGCGTCTGAGGCTCCCGGGCCCCGGCACGCTGTGGTAGCACCCCCGGCGTGTCCCAGAACGGCAAGACGAATGGTGGTGGTTCGCCCCTCGCTCCTCGCGAGGTGCGCCAGCGGTTGATGCGCCTGAGCCCGCGCCAGCGGATGGAGGCCCTGCTCGACGGGCCGGACACGCCGGCGATGGTGCGCTCGCTGCCCGCCGAGGACCTGTACGTCACCATCCAGGAGATCGGCCTCGCGGACACGACGGAGCTCGTGCAGCTGGCGTCCCCCGCGCAGTTCCGCACCTTCGTGGACCTGGGCGGGTGGCAGAAGGACAAGCTGGACCCGCATGCGGTGCTGACGTGGCTGCGCGCCGCGCGCGGTGACGAGCCCGAGGACTTCCTGCGCAAGCTGCACGCGGTGGACCTGGAGGTGGTGGAGACGCTCCTCAAGGAGTTCACCACCGTGTACGACCTGGAGGAGGATCCGGACGCCAACCCCCAGGGCATGGCGGTGGAGACGCCCGAGGGGCGCTACCTCGTGGAGATCAAGCTGGAGGGCGTGGAGATGTCCGCCATGCGCGCCCTCGTCAACGACCTCATCGCGGAGAACCCCTTCGAGTCCGTGCGCCTCTTCGAGGCCGTGCGCTGGGAGATCCCCTCCGAGCTGGAGGAGACCGCCTTCCAGTTCCGCCGCGCGCGCCTGGCCGACCTGGGCTTCCCCTCGTTCGAGGACGCCCTGGCCCTCTTCAGCCGCGTGGACGTGCCCCCGCGCCCCACCCC
>NZ_RAWA01000599.1 GCF_003611675.1 Corallococcus sp. CA053C | reverse complement strand
GGCGGTGGGGGCCTGGGCGAAGGCGGACGTGGTTCCCAGCAGGACGGCACAAGCGACCAGCAGGCGCGACATGGGGACTCCCGGCGACGAGGGGAAGGAACGCGGCGGGCAGCCTAGTCCCGTCGCGCGCGGACGGGAGAGCGTCGTGCATCGCCCAGCCGCTGGACGCGGTGCTTTGCCCGGCAGGACGCGCACCGTAGTGTGGCCACAGTCATGCCCCTGCTCTCGCTCGACTCCCTCTCCCTGACGTATCCCGGTGGCGCCTCCCCGGCGGTGCGGGACGTGTCACTGGCGCTGGAGCCGGGTGAAGCGCTGGCGCTGCTGGGCTCCTCCGGCTCCGGCAAGACGGCGCTCCTGCGACTGGTGGCGGGCCTGGAGCGGCCGGACGCGGGCACCATCACCCTGGGTGGCCGCGTGGTCGCGGGCCCGGACGCGTTCGTGCCCCCTGAACAGCGCCCGCTGCGCCGCGTGCTCCACGACGCGGAGCTCGCGGCGGGCCTCACGGTGCGCGACGTGGTGATGGACGCGCAGCCGAAGGGCGAGGGCGTGGCGCACGCGCGGGGCCTGCTGGCGCTGTTCCAGCTGGAGGACCTGGAGTCGCGCGCCTGTGGGACGCTCTCCCGAGGACAGCGGCAGCGGGTGCTGCTCGCCCGTGCGCTGGCGTCCGGGACGAAGCTGCTGGTGCTGGATGAACCCTTCGCGGGGCTCGACGCCGGGCTGCGCGCCGCGCTCCTGACGGAGTGGCGCCGCGTGCTCAAGGCGCGGGGCACCGCGGTGCTCTTCGCCACGCACGACGTGGGCGACGCGCTGGCCTTCGCGGACCGGCTGGTGCTGCTGCGCGCGGGCACCGTGGAGCAGCAGGGCACCCCCGAAGCCGTCTACGAAGCGCCGCGCACCGCGTTCGCCGCGTACTTCCTGGGCGGCACCAACCTCTTGCCCGGTTCGGGCTTCGGCCGCGTCGCACGCACCGCGCTGGGCAACCTGCCGCTGAACGCCGACGCGCGCGGCCAGGTGATGCTGTCCCTGCGGCCCGAAGCGCTGAAGCTCACCCCGGACACCGACGGCGTGGCCGTGGGCGGCGCGCTGCGCGCCGAGGTGCTGGAGCGCGCCTTCCGGGGCGCGCACGTGGACTTCACCGTGTCCTGCGCGGGCATGGCGCTCGTCGTGCGCGCGGGCCCCGCGTCACCGCTGCGTGAAGGAAGCCGCGCCCGCCTGGAAGTCATTGGCCGCGCGGAGGTGCTGGAAGAGACGGCGGTTTGAACCCGCCTGCACAGCGGGCGTGCAGGCACTGGGCACGGGAAGTGCAATCACCCGGGCCCCCCATGCGTAGGGAGGGGTATGAACATCGTGGGCCTTCGAGGAATGGGAACCCGCTTCTTCCAGTACGTGCGCGACCCGCGGGTGGGGACGTGGCGGAAGCTGGCGGGACTGCTGGCCGTCCTGTACTTCGTGTCGCCGGTGGACGCGATTCCGGACTTCATCCCGCTGTTCGGCTGGCTGGATGACCTGGGCGTGCTGTCGGCCGCGGCCTTCTTCATGGTGCGCGAGGTGCAACGCTACCGCCCCTCGGCAACGGGCTCGGCGGTGGGCGTGCCCCTGGACGGTCTGCCGCGCGACGAAGCGGGACAGCCGCGCGTGCCCACGCTGCGCCGGGACCGCTAACCCTCAGTCGCTCTTGCGGCCGCCCCGGTCCTCGAAGTGCACGAAGTCGATGAGGAACGTGGCGGCCACCACCAGCGCGCGGACGTGGGCGTCGTCCAGCCCGTCGAACCGGACGCCGAAGTTGTCGGCGTCCGTGAACATCTCCTTGCCGAAGCCGCTCCACTTCTTGGCGATGGTGCCCACCTCGCGGCCCTGCTGCTCCACCACGAACGTCCACGGCCGGAAGAACGGCCCGCCCAGGTGGGCCACCTCTTCGCCCCCGGGCCCGAGCACGTCGTAGGCGCGGGTGAAGAAGCGGAAGCGCTGCTGGATGGTGCCCAGGTGCCGGCCCTCGCCGTCCTCCACCTCCATCCGGGACAGCCAGAAGCGCCACGGCCGGCGCAGCCGCAGCAGCGTCTCTCCGCGCGCGGACTTGAGCTCCATCGTGAAGGGCCGCTTCGCCTTGAGGAAGCTGCGCAGCAGGAACAGCCCCACGCCGCCGCCCACCTCGCCCGCGAAGAAGAGCGGACCCCCGTCGTCGCCCACCACCTCGTAGCGGTTGCGACCCTCGAACCCCATGAGGATCTCTCCCCACTCCTTCACCTGCCGCACGCGCAGCGTGCGCTCACCGCGCAGCAGGGTCAGCGCCTGGGACTCGACGGGCATGGCGGGCTCCGGGATGCGGGAGGGAAGCTAGAACTGTCCGAGCACTGTCAGCCCCAGGCCGCCATGGCGGCCCATGGCCGTGGGGGCGACGGAGACGGTCGGTGCATCGTCCCGTGCATCATAATCACGCGTGAGGAACGTGGCGGCGCCCAGGCCGGCGAGCACCCCCACGCTGGTGCCCACGAGGAACACGTCCGCGTCCTCTTCCGCGTTCAGCAGGAACAGGGTGCTCGCCCCCAGCAGGCCGCCCAGGATGCCGCCCGCGTCGATGAGCAGCACCCGCCCCCGGGAGATGTCCAGGTCGCGGGAGATGAGCGCGAACGTGACGATGCCCGCGGTCACCACGCCCTGCTCGATGCCGAAGAACACCTGCGTATCGCCGTTGTTGTTCGTGGCCATCAGCAGCCCCGCCACCACGCCCGCCCAGAGGCCGCCGGAGTTCGCCAGCGACACCTGTCCCGCGGTGGGCTGCGCGAACTCCGCGATGAGCAGCCCCAGGCCGGTGAAGCCCAGCGCCCCCACCATCACCGACGCCGTGGCCTTGTCCCCGTCCAGGTCGAACGAGCCGATGGACGACAGGCCATAGCCGAAGCCCCACACCGTGCCGGAGTTGATGGCCGCCGCCTGTCCCGACGTCAGCCCGCCCTTCGTGAGCAGCAGCGACGCCGCCGCGCCCGCGCCGCCGCCCAGCAGCGACACCGCCACGTACGCGCGCGAGTCATCACAGCCCGCGATGGTGCACAGCAGGATGCCCTGGGTGATGCCGTGCAGCGTCTGCAGGATGGTCAGCGACGCCCGCGCGCCCTGGGACGTGCCCTCCGCCTGCAGCGGCCTCGCCAGCGTCTCCTGCGCCAGCTTCGCTCCGGGGTTCAGCCGCGCCCGCGCCAGCCGCTCCAGCTCCGGCGCGAATGGGTGCTGCGGACACGCTTCCAGCACCCGCTCCAGCGACTCCACCGCGCGCGCGTCCTCCCCGTGCACCAGCGCATCGAAGCCGGCCAGGTAGTCCTCTTCGGCGGCGCAGGCGTCCGGGCTCGCCACGAGCGGCGGCGCGGGCATGGCCGCCGCGGGCGCGGCGGACTCCGGGGCGGAAGCGGAAGGGGCGTCACCCCGCACGACGGGAGGCCCGGGCTGCGCGGTGACGAGGACGACCAGGACGAAGGGCGCGAGGAACATGGAGCCGCAACCCTAGTCGACCCCCGCGAAAAGACGGGAGCGCGGCCCCCGGCATTCGCAGGAGGAATGCCAGGGGCCGCGGTGGTGCGTGTGATGGCCTACCGCGTCGCGAGCGTCTCCAGGTGCTGGCGGAGCGCGGCCGTGTCCCCCAGCCGTCCGCCCAGGCCTGGCAGCGGCTTCACGGCCTGTTCAATGCGGCCCCGCGTGCGCGGACCCGACGCCACCAGCCACGCGACCCCCAGGGCCAGCTCGGCCACGTCCGGGGCCTGGGTGAGCTGCGGGGCCAGGGCCAGCAGCGCGTCCACGGCCTTCTTCACCTGCGCGCCGTGCAGCGGGTGGCTGCTGGTGATGCCCTTGCGCAGGAGCACCAGCAGCATCCGCGCGGTGGCGCGGGCCTGACGCACCCCCTCGGGCCCGTCCCCCGCGCCGTCCCACAGGCCGTTCGCGAGCTGCTGGCCCAGCAGGCTTCCCAGGTCCTCGGTGGCGAGGCCCTCCACGGCTTCGGCCACGGAAGGCAGGGCGGTTTCCTGGATGGAGTAGTCGCCCGGGGGCATGGCTTCCGCCTCTTCCTTCTCTGCCCTCCGGGCACGCCGCTCCACGGATGACGGGGGCGGCGCGGCCACCGACTTCTGCGGCATCGCGGCGGACATGAGCCGGCCCAGCAGGCCGCCCTTCTTCTTGGCTTGATCTCGCTCCGCAGGGGCGGACCAGGAGCCGGTGCTGGCGCCATCCGCCATCTCCGCCTGGAAGGACACCGGCGCGGACGCGATGAAGGACCGCATCGTGCGGCTCGCCATCGAGCACCAGCTCGCCACGAAGTACACGTCCTTCGTGGTGGCG
>NZ_RAWA01000598.1 GCF_003611675.1 Corallococcus sp. CA053C | reverse complement strand
GAGAGACACCGGGGGCGGGGGGGAATGGCAGCCCGCCGCTCATGCCCCCGGATTCATCCGCCGACCTGGTAGAGCACGGCGCCGGAGGAGACCCCCGCCCCGACGCCTACCATCAGCAGCCGCTCCCCGGCCCGCACCACGCGGGTGCGCAGCAAGCAGTCGAGGCTCAAGGGAATGGAGGCGGCCCCCACGCTGCCGACCCGGTCGACAACGGGGACGATGCGCGCCGGCTCCACCCCGAGCGACTCGGTGATGAGCCGCAGCATGGCCCCGTTGGGCTGGTGCGGCAGCACCCAATCCACATCGTCCAATGACAGACACGCCTGCTCCAGCACGGAGCGGGTGGCGTTCTCCAGCGCCTGGAGGGCCACCTCCGCGATGCGCTGGTGGGAGCTTTCAAAGCGCACCCGCTCGCGCACGCCCGTCACCAGGGGGTGGGCCATCCACACGTCCGAGGACAGGGTGCCGTCATTGGCGAAGGCCGCGCCCAACACCCCCTCCCCTTCGCGGGCCACGCCCAGGATGGCGGCCACGGCGGCATCGCCGAAGACGAGGTAGGGCCGGGGATCCTCCACCGAGATGATGCGCGAGCCGAGCTCCACCACCACGATGGCCACCGGCGCAAGCCCGGTCGCCACCGAGCGGCTGGCCACGTCGAACGCCGAGACGAACCCCATGCAGGCGTTGTTGAGGTCGAACGCGTCACACGTGCCCGCGAGCCCCAGCTCCGCGGCGACGCGGTTGGCGGTGGCCGGGATGAGGACGTCGCCTCCGGTGGAGGAGACGAACAGGAGGCGCCGCAGGCTCCGGGCCTCCAGCCCCGCGGCGTCGAGGGCCTGGCGAAGCGCCTCGGCGCCCAGCCCGGCCAGCGAAGTCCCCGGGGGCGCCCAGTGGCGGGTGCGGATGCCTGTCTTCTGCTCGATGGCCGCGGGGTCGCGTCCCAGGGCCACCGCCAGCTCCCCGGTCGTGACGGCGCGCTCCGGCAGCACGCTGGCCGTCCCCAGGATCCGGACCGGAATCACCGCGCCACCGCCAGGAATTGTTCCATCCGCATCCCCCCTGAAAGCCAACGGAGGAAGCTACCACCCGAGCCCACCGTGGCGGCCCGACGCGCCGGAGCAACGGTTCCGGGGATGACACGACAGGGCGCCTCCGCGCGGTAAAGCGGATGCCTGGTGCCCGTGGAGCCCGAGCGCAGGTGCTTACCCTTGAACAAGACGCGTTGAGTCCGGGGAGCAATCCATGTCGTCGCGCACCGCCGAGAACGAGCAGGAGGCCTGGTGGTCGGCACTGGCACCGTTGTTGAGGCCCGTCACCCTCCGGCCCGGAGACACGCTCGCGAAGCGGCCGCCCGCCCTGCGCTTCGTCCGCTCTGGCGAGATGGAGGTGGAGCGGCGCTGCCCCTCCCTGCCGCGCGGCGTGCGGGTGCTCGGGCCGGGGAGCGTCCTGGGGTTGAAGACCCTGGCCCGCTGGAAGAGCGACGACGTGCTCCGTCCGGAGAAAGCGGACGCCAGGGCCGTCGTTCCCACCGAGCTCCTGGAGTTGCCGGGCGAACGATTCGAGCAGGCCTTTCATGACGGGGACGCGCTCCTCGAGCGCCTTCTGGACGCCCGCGAAGCGGAAGAGGCCGCGGTGGAGCTGGTGCGCGTGCTGAGCGAGTCGCCGCGGCTGGCCAACGCCCAGGACGCGGACCTCTTCCGGCTCGTGGAGGGCGCCACGCCCGTGAAGGTGAAGGCAGGCCCGGAGGCCACGCCGCTGTTCCTGGAGCCCGCCGTCCCGGATGGGTTCTACGTCGTGCTCAAGGGGTGCTGCGACATCGCTTCGTCCAGCGGGCCCATCTCCAGGCTCGCGGCCCCCACCTGCGTCGGGCTCGATGAATTCCTGACCCACACGCCGCTGCCGGGGTCCGTGATGTTGAGGCCCGAGGAGAAGGGCACCCTCGGCTTCCACCTCCGCGGGGACAAGGAGAAGGACGCCCGCGCCTTCCGCATCGGCAGGGAGTGGTTCGAGCGCGTCCAGTCCGAGGAGCCGGACTTCGACCGGGCCGTCGTGAGGGGATGCCCCGAGCGGCTCGGGACGCCAGCGCCCCCCACGGCGCATCAGGTCATCGTGTGGGGTGAGCAGCAGGAGGGCCTGCCGCCCTGGAGCGCCCTGGGAGAGCTCCTCGCCGAACGGATGGCGGTCCACCTGCATGAGCACGTGCTCGTGGTGCGGCTCGTGGAGGGCGCGCCGGAGAATGGCCCCCTGCGGATCGACAGGCCCGCGAAGGCCATGAGCGGCTGGGTGGCCCACGGTGAGCGCCCCCCCGTCCGGACGGACGTGGAGCCCCTGCTTCCGAAGAGCACGGCGACCACCTGGATGAGCACTCCGTGGAGTCAGGGTGTCAGCGAGTTCGCGGGCCGCACCAACGTCACCCTGGTGGACACGTCCGCGCTCACGGCCCGCGGACGCCAGGAGGTGCTCCAGCAGCTGTCGCAGCAGGTGCCGGCCGAGGAGCCCCTCAAGTACCTCAGCCTGAGCAGGGGTCGGCAGCCCCCCGCGCTCGACCTGCCCCAGCGGGTGAAGCGCATCCACGCCGGACTGCTCCGCCTGCCACGACCCCAACCCGAGCCGGGCCTGGGGCTCGCGCTGGCGGAGCTCTTCCAGCGCGAGGTGCCGTTGGCGAGGACGGAGCGGGCCACGCGCGCCGCCGGCCTGATGAAGCGGGCCGCGGGCCGTCAGCTGCGACGGCTGTGCACGCGCGGCAAGCCCGAGGAGCCCGACGAGTGGCCCATGGGGGCGGTCCGCCTGCTCTTCCCCGAATCGTGGCTCCAGAAAGGACCGCTGCCCACGTCGCTGGACGGCCCCGGGCTGGAGTCCCCCAGGGAATCCTTCGAGCGCTGGGCGCGGGCCGCCACCGGGCGCCGCGTCGGGCTGGCACTCGGGGGAGGCGGGCCCTTTGGCTTCGTGAGCATCGCCCTGCTGGACAAGCTGGACCCCCGCGACCCGGAGGACGGAAAGGAGGCCTCCCAGCTGCGGGTGCCCATCGACATGGTCTCCGGCTCCAGTTTCGGCGCCGTGGTGGGGGCGTTCTATTGCGTCGGACGTCGCAGGGCGCTCGAGCTGCTCATCAGGCAGGCCCACATCATGCTGCCCATCGTCAGTCTCTCCGCCGTGTCGAGCGCGATCCTGGAGCTGTGGACCGACTTCCATCTCGGCCCGTGGCCCCTCGATGAGCTGGAGGTGCCGTTCTTCCCCGTGGTGACCGACGCGGACGTGGGTGTGGAGTGGGACCTGCGCACCGGCTCCATCGGGCGCGGAGTCCGGGCCAGCAGCGCCCTGCCTCCGCTCTTCGGTCCCACCCTCATCGGCAACCGCCGCCTGCTGGATGGCGGCCTGGTGGCCAACGTGCCGGCGAACGTCCTGCGGGCGGAAGGCGCGGACATCCTCATCGCCGCGAACCCCATCTCCCGCGTCCCCCCCCGGTCGCGGAGCTACCCGGTCCGCTGGGTGGGGCCGCTCTGGCGCCAGCTCAATCCACGCCTGCGCATCAAGGACGGCCTCCGGCTGCTCCAGATCATGGGGCGGCTGGTGGGGACCGTTCAGAGCCGCGATGGCGAGACCATCGTGTACCAGCCGCAGCTCTCCCCTGCCACGCTGCTGGGCTTCGGCAGCGGCCAGCAGATCGTCGAGCGGGCCCAGAGCAGCCCCGAGGTGGACGCCGCGGTCCTCCGGGCCCGGACCGCGTGGAGGAAGCGGCTGAACAACGCGCGGTGGCTCCAGTTGATGGGGGACGCCAGCGACGACAAGACGCCGAAGCAGATCGAGCTGACGCTCCCCCTCGTCTTCCGCGACCTCTCGGGCCGCTCCGAGCTCAGGTCCACGAGCGACCAGGTCCTCTCCGAGCTGGTGGAGTACCTCCACACCCAGAAGGAGATCACGTCCTTCAAGATCCAGCTCACCGCGCCGGACGAGCCCACCGCCGAACAGCGCGCGAAGGCCCTGGCGGACTACCTGAAACACCGCGTCTTCCAGCAGCAGCCGAAGCTGGAGTCCCCCGTGCGGCTGCCCCCGAACGGCCCGCGGGGGGCCACGAACGGCCAGGCCTCCCGGGTGGTGCTCACCGTCCTGACGACGCAGCGCGATCTCACCCAGGGCGTGATGCAGGAAGCGGCGAGCATGATGGAGAACTACCGCGGCTACCTGATGGAGCTTCAGCAGGCCCAGGCGGATGTGCGGATGCGCACCCTCCTGACCGAGGCGGAGCGCCAGGACCAGCGGGGCGCTCCCGAGCTGGCGCGGCTGCTCGCGCTCGAGGCCGTGGAGTACGCCTGTCTCTTATA